>JAUIDE010000020.1 GCA_030429105.1 Alphaproteobacteria bacterium | reverse complement strand
ATTACTGGGATGGCGGCTACATGGGCAACCCGCCGCTCTATCCCTTCTTCTACAACAGCCCCGCCTCCGACATCGTGATTGTGCAGATCAACCCCATCGTGCGGGAGGGGGAGCCGAAAACGGCGGCGGAGATCCAGAACCGGGTGAACGAGATCACCTTCAATTCCTCGCTCCTGCACGAACTCCGCTCGATCGACTTCGTGACGCGCCTGCTGGAGGACGGGAAACTCGACCCCGAGGAATACAGGAAGATGAACCTCCACATCATCTAGTCGCGCAAGCGGATGCGCGCGCTGGACGCCTCATCGAAGCTTAACTCGGAATGGGCCTTCCTCCGCCACATGTTCGAAATCGGGAGGACGGCCGCCGCCAGCTGGCTGAAATGGCACTACGACGATATCGGGAATCGTTCGACCGTCGACATCCGCCAGATGTTCTCGGGCCGCGGCCCGCTCTCGCAGAAGAAGAGGGAGAGCGGGGAGGCTGCCGGCTGATCAGCCCTGGCTCTGCTCCGCCAGAAGCGCGCGGAGCAGCTGCTCTTCGGAAACATCGTCCACCGGCTGGTCCGCGCGATCCGCGCCCATCCGGGCGGACATCTGGTCCTCTTCCGGCTCGTCGACCTCGATCTGTCGCTGCAGCGCCTGGATCGCCATTTCCTTCAGATCCTCGACCGGGATCGTCTCCTTAGCGATCTCGCGGAGCGCGACGACCGGGTTCTTGTCGTTGTCCCGGTCGATGGTCAGCGGCGCGCCGGTGGCGATGGTGCGGGCGCGATGAGCGGCGAGCATGACGAGTTCGAACCGGTTCGGAACCTTGTCCACGCAATCTTCGACGGTGACGCGGGCCATGGGCGACGCTCCTTCGCGCTCGTGATCGGAAGCGCGGCTTTTGCCTCATTCCGCGCCGGATGGCAAGGGCGCCTACTTGTCCGCCGGCGGCGAGGTCGCCGCCCGCCCCTCGGAGGGGGCGCCGGCGACGGAGAGCCGGCCCGGCCGCACCAGCTGGTCGCCGGAGCGCTGCGCCTCCAGCAGCCAGAAGAGCAGGTTGTCGCCGAAGACCGGGCTCTTTGTGATGTCCACATGCTCCTCCGGCAGAAGGAGGACGGAGCGGTAGGAGAGCGGGGAGCGGAGGCTGAGCGTGTAGTTGCCGTCCTGCCGCTCGTCGAGGAGCGAGGAGGCGCGGAGCACCACGCCGTCCCCTTCCTCCAGCTTGGTGATCTCCACGCGCCCGGTCTCCGGGTCGAACTCCACCTCCGCCGGCGTCTCGAACCCGCCGCCGACGACGAGATAGAGGTCGAGATCCTCGGGAATCGTCACGGGCCGGTCCACCGCACGCTGGAACTGCTCGGCGCGCTTCAGGATCTTGCCCAGATGCCGCTTCGCGCGCTCGCGCCGCCCTTCCGCGGTCGCCTCTTCCGGCATCAGAATCTGCAGGAGCGGGTCCTGATCCGGGTTCAGAAGGCCCCAGCCATAGCGCTCCCAGTTGGCGAGGTCGAAGATGCTCACCGGCTCCTCGCTCCCCGCGATGCGGACGCGCATGTGCCTGTCCCGCGGGAAGAGCTGATAGGTCGAGACATGCGTGCCGAGGATCGCCGGCGCATAGGTCGGCTGGAACGGCCCCAGCGTCTTGCCGTTCACGAGATTCTCGAAGGCGAGCACGGAGCCCGTGTTCGGCGGCGCTATGAAGACGACGCGGCCGACATGCTCCGCCCCCGCCCAGGTCACCTCCGGCAGGGAGCCGTCCTCCGGCAGGTCCGCGTCCCCGTACATCAGGTAGTATCGCGTCACGAGCCCGCCCATCGAATGGGCGATGAGGTCGAACTTCACCGTCTCCGCATCGGGCCCGAAGACGCGCCGCCGCTCCTCCATCACCTGATTGGTCTTGCGGGAGATGAAATAGTCGAGGTCATGCGCCGCCTCGACGATGTCGCGCCGCCAGTCATAGGGGAATTCGAAGGAATCGAGGTTGACGTCCCGCTCCGTGATCTCCTCCTCCCGCGTCTCGCGGAAGTCGAAGCCCCCCGCGATGAGGGTGGAGATCACGCCCCGATAGATGTCGAGCTCCAGCGGAATGCCGAGGACGGAGGCGCGCGCCACGCGCAGCACCCCGTCCGTCCTCACCCCGTCCCGCAGCAGGCGGAGCGATTCGCTCCCCGATCCGATGGGGAGCGCGATGCGCCGCGCATTCTCCGGCACGTCGGGATCGACAGAGAGCCCGGAGGCGCCGCCCCAGATCACGATCCCCGAATCCCGGTCGATGAGGCGGGAGCCAAGCGTGCCGGGGATCGAGATGACCGGCCGCCGGTCCTGCGTCTCGAAGGCCGCGGCGGAGTCATAGAGCGTGTTGAGGTTGGGCGCCTTCGGCTCGGGCGCGCAGGCGGTGACGAAAAGAACCGCCGCCATCGCGGAAAGCCGCGCCCATACCGTCATCGTCCATCCCCCTGACGCCTTACCGGTCAGGCAGGCATAACAGGAAGATGCGCGCGAAGAAAAGCCTCAGCGCCGCGATACGGCCGCGAGCGCGGCGGCCGGGCTCGTCATCACCGCCCGCTTCGCGCGCGCCGCCGCCGGCGCCATCGACGCCTGCGCGAGCGCGACCACCGGCGCGTCCGACCGGTCCGCCGCCGCCGCGACGAGATCGGCGTAGCGCCCGAAATCCTTCGCCTGGAAGGCCGCGAGCGCGCCCTCGACGAGCACGATCCGGATGCGCGCGCCCGCCGCCTTGGCATGGCGCTCGAACATCTCCCGCGTCGGCGCCTCGGTGGAGGGGAGGGAGATCAGCACGTCGATCAGCCCGCCCGGCCCCGCCGCCTCCGCCGCCGCCGCCGCCAGCGCCTCGTCCACGCGGATCGCCCCGGCCCGCGCGGCGGCGCCCCCGATGGAGGTGCAGGTGAGGAGCAGCGCATCCGCCCCGCTCTCCCGCATCAGCGCCCGCAGCGCCTCCGCCGCCTCCTCCAGCAGCGCCTCCGAGGCGCCGCCCGCCGCCACGGCGCGCGCGATGAAATCCTCCCGCACGGCATGAACCAGCGTCGCGCCCTCCGGGCAGGCGGCGTCGAAGAGCGCGGCGTTGCTCTCCATCGTGTGCAGACAGGCGATCTTCATGGCGCGGCCTTCCTGATTCGATAGCTTCCTTCCGGCAGGTCCAGCGCCGCCTCGAGGTCCCGGAGCTGGGAGAAGGAGAGCGTGATGCGCGTCACCTCGTCCCGCCGGGAATCGTATTGTTCGAGCGTCACGCAATCGTCGAAGATGTTGACGGTCACATCCTCCTTCAGCGGCGCCTCGCCCTCGTCCACCAGCGTCACGACCGTCGCGTCGAATTCATGCTCGATGGTGAACATCGTCAGAGCCTCCGCGCCCAGAGATCGTATTCCGCCGCCTCCTCGACCTGGACAGTCACGATGTCGCCCGGCGCGAGCCCCTCGAACCCCTTGTCGATGAAGACCTGCCCGTCGATCTCCGGCGCGTCCATCTTCGAGCGGGCGACGGCGCCCTCGCCGTCCACCTCGTCCACCAGAACCTCGATCCGCGTCCCCACCCGCGCCGCCATCTTCTCGGCCGAGATCGCCTGCGCCGCCTCCATGAAGCGGGCGAAGCGCTCCTCCTTCACCGCGTCCGGAACATGATCCGGCAGCGCATTGGCCCGCGCCCCGGCGACGTTCTCGTATTTGAAGCACCCCACCCGGTCGAGCCGCGCCTCCTTCAGCCAGTCGAGCAGATGCGCGAACTCCGCCTCCGTCTCGCCCGGATAGCCCACGATGAAGGTGGAGCGGAGAGCCAGCTCGGGGCAGTCCCGCCGCCAGGCCGCGATCCGGTCCAGCGTCTTCGCCGAGGCCGCGGGCCGCGCCATGCGCTTCAGCACGTCGGGGTGGGAATGCTGGAACGGGATGTCGAGATAGGGGAGCACAAGCCCCTCCGCCATCAGCGGGATCAGCCGGTCCACATGCGGATAGGGATAGATGTAGTGGAGCCGGACCCAGACGCCCAGCTCCCCGAGCGCGGCCGCAAGGCTCGCGATGTCCGCCGCACGCGCCGCCCCGCGCCAGTCGCTCGCCGCATAGCCGATGTCCTTGCCATAGGCGGAAGTGTCCTGGCTGATGACCAACAGCTCCTTCACCCCCGCCTCGGCCAGCTTCTCCGCCTCCCGCAGCACCGCGGAGGCGGGGCGGGAGCGGAGCGGGCCGCGCATGGTCGGGATGACGCAGAAGCGGCACTTGTGGTCGCAGCCCTCGGAAATCTTGAGATAGGCGTAGTGCCGCGGCGTCAGCCGCACGCCTGTCGCGGGGATGAGGTCCACGAACGGGTCGGGCCGCGGCGGCGCGGCCTCGTGCACGGCGTCGAGCACCGCCTCGTATTGCTGCGGCCCCGTCACCGCCATCACCGCGGGATGCGCCTCGCGGATCAGCGCCTCGTCCGCGCCGAGGCAGCCGGTGACGATCACGCGCCCGTTCTCCGCCAGCGCCTCCCCGATCGCGGCGAGGCTCTCCGCCTTCGCGCTGTCGAGAAAGCCGCAGGTGTTCACGATCACCGCCTCCGCGCCACGGTAATCGGGCGAAAGCGCGTAGCCCTCAGCCCGCAGCCGGGTCAGGATGCGCTCGGAATCCACCAGCGCCTTCGGGCAGCCGAGGGAGACCATGCCGATCCGCGGCTGGCCTGGCCGCGCCTCCGCGTTCAGCGCGGCGCGGGCGAGGTCGGGGCGGAGGTCGGGCGGGTTGAGGCTCATGCCGGCCTTCTAGCGAAGGCGCGGCCCGCGCGCCATAGCGAGCCCGAGGCTCAGCCGAGGAGGCGGAGAATCGACCCCGCCAGCGCCTCGATCTCCTCCGCCGCGCGGGAGCCCTTGGCCGTCTCCGTCACCCCCGCGCCCGCCGCGAAGGCGGAGGCGAAGGCGACGCGGTTGCCGATCCGCTCGGGCAAGAGGTCCGCGCCCTCCGCTTCGAGCTGCGCCGCCATCTCCTCGATCACGGAGCCGCGGGGCGGCACGCGGTTCAGCACCACCCGCGCATCCGCGCCCTGCTTGGCCGCCATCCGCAGCGTCGCCCGCGTCGCCCAGACATCGGGCGCCGAAGGCTGCGCCGGGACGATCACGAGGTCCGTCTCCCGCAAGACCCGGTTCAGCATCACATCGGCGACGCCGGGGCAGTCGATGAAGATCAGGTCGGCGTCCCGCGCCGCCTTGGAGATATCGGCGCCCACGCGCCATTCGCTCGATTCGGTCAGGTCCATCCCCGCCTCGCCGTTCCGCCGGATGCGCTCGTCCATCCAGCCGGTCAGCGTCCTCTGCGGGTCGAGGTCGATCAGCGCGGGGCGATGCGAGCGCATGAGCGCGACCGCGACCTGCGCGAGCAGCGTCGTCTTGCCGGCGCCGCCCTTTTGCTGCGCGAATGTCAGGACCTTGGCCATCTCGTCGTCACCCCGCTATCGTCGCGTCATGGTAACAGGCCTGTTGCAGTGCAGCAATCGCATAAGGCGAAGGCGATGAAGCCGCGTCTCGTCATCCATATCGGCATGCACAAGACCGGGTCGAGCTCGATCCAGCACTACCTTTCGCGCAACCGGCGGCTGCTGCGGCTCCTCGGCGTGCTCTACCCGGAGTCCGTCGGGGCGGACGGGCGGAGGCAGCCGAAGCACGCCGCGCTTTTCGACGCGATCAGTCATGAGGCCGATCATGGCCGCCCGCATCCCGCCTACGGCGCCTCGGCGGCGATGGCGGAGGCGCTCGCCCACAGGATCGAAACCTCTCGCGCCCGGGTCGCCGTGCTCAGCGCGGAGGGGTTCTCGGGCCCGAAGCCGGACTTCGCCCGCGCCCTTGCGCCGCTCGCCGCGCGGTTCGACGCGACCGTCGTCGTCTTTCTGCGTCGCCCCGATCTCTGGGCCGAGAGCTTTCACCGGCAGATGGTGATGAGCCGCCAGGTGCGGGAGGCGCGGCCGCTCCGCGCCTTCCTCGCCGCGCCGGAGATGCAGGCGCATCTCGACTGGCCCCGCATCCTCGGCTGGTGGCGCGGGGCGTTTGGGCCTGGCGCCCTCCGCATCCGCGCCTTCGCGCCGGAGGCGGGGGGGCCGGGGCCCGTGCGCGCCTTCATCGCCGCCGCGTCGCTCCCCCGGCCGTGCCTGCTGCTTCCGCATCTCGCCGCGCACCGCAACCCGGCGCCAGAGAGGGCGCGCCTGTTCGCGAACCTGCGCGAGAACGCCCTCGCGTCCGGGGCGCCTGCCGAGGAGCCTGAATCAGCCCTCGCCCCGCTCGACGAGGAGGAGCGGCGCGCCTTCCTCTCCGTTCACGCGGGGGCCGCGGAACTCTACGCGGGCGCGCGGAAATGACCGCTGCTCATGCACGGCGAACGGCGCGCCGCATTTCATCCCTCGCGCCCCGGAAATCCTGCGCCGGCCCGAAAGCCGCGCCACATTCGCCTTTTTTTTGCCTTAATTGCAATTCTTTCCGAATTAGCATGGGCTTAACGTCGGCGCGCCGCCCCAGTGCGGCCTCAATCTGGCCCTTGCCATTCATGCGTCGCGAATGGCGCCGGTGAGAGGGCGGCGTGACAGCCGCTGATACCATCGTTTTCGCGAATGGCGAATTATCGCCCGCGCCGCTCCGAAGCGTGTCGCGGCTCCGCGGAAAAGCTGTATATTTGACTAATGACCAGCGACGTCGGGTTCGTTCCCTCCACAACAGACGAACCCGTAAATCCCGCCCCACAACGGGATTGAAGTCCTGACAGGCGCGATCTTCGATCGCCCGAAACGGCGTCCCGGGACTTGCCCCACAACCCGGGACGCCGACACCGCCCTCCCGGATCGGATCAGGCCCGCTCAGCGGCTTTCGGATCGCTCGCCGAGAGCCCGGCGTCTCAGCTCTTCCGCGATGCGCCCGACGCCATGGCGCGTCTTCCGCCATTTCGTCGGCGCGGTGGCCAGTTCCCAGACCGCGAGATGCGCAGCGACGGCGCCGAGCGCCCAGTAGAACGGCAGGGTCGGCGCCCAGCCCGCAAGGCCGAGCCTGCCCCGCCGCCAGAGCCCGAGCGCCGCGGCGGCGAACATTGCCGGAAGCGTCGCCGCCGTGGTCCACTGGAGAATGCGGACCGCATCCCCCGCCTGCGTCGCCTCGACGTCGATCGCGAGGCCGAGGAAGGAGACCGCCCATAGCCAGGGCAACAGGAGATAGCCGAGCACGGCGGAAAGCAGAATCGCGTTGAAGCCGACAAAGCGCCGCAGCCCGAGATCGGCGAGCAGCGCGCCGGGCCGCCGCATATGCGTCGCCCAGGTGGCGAGATACCCTTTCAGCCAGCGTGAGCGTTGCCGGATCCAGGCGCCCGGCCGGCTCGCCGCCTCCTCTTCGGTGAGCGAGAGAGAAAGCCCGGTGCGGAGCCCCGCCCGGGCGAGCATCATGCCGAGATCGGCGTCCTCGGTGACATTGTGGCTGTCCCAAGCGCCCACCGCCTCCAGCGCCCCGCGGCGGATGAAGAGCGATGTGCCGCCGAGCGGCAGCGGCATGCCGAGCCGGAAGAGCCCCGGCAGCATCGCGTCGAACCAGCTCGCATATTCGATCTCGAAACAGCGGGTGAGCCAGTTCTCCTTCGCGTTGTAATAACCGAGCCGCGCCTGCAGGCAGGCGATCTCGGGCGGCGAGGCGGCGAACTGCTCGACGATCCGGCGCAGCTGGTCCGGCGGCGGGCGATCCTCCGCGTCATAGACGCCGACGATCTCGCCCCGCGCGAAGTCGAGCGCGAAGTTGAGCGCCCGCGGCTTCGTCCGCGGCGCGCCGTCCGGCGCGACGATGATCTCGAAATGCGGCGGCGGGGCGAGCGCGCGGAACGCCTCCAGCGTCTCCTCGTCGTCGCTTTCGAGGATGATCTTGATGTCGAGCAGCTCCGGCGGATAGTCGAGTTCCATCAGCGCCTTCAGCAGGAGCGGCGCCGTCTCCGGCTCCCGGTAGAGCGGGACGAGCAGGCTGATGACCGGCGGGGCGCGATAGTCCGAAAGGCGCGGCGCCGGCGCCGGCCGCTCCCCACGCCAGTCCGGCCGGGCGAGGAGCGCCGCGCCCCAGAGCGCGCCGTTGAGCCCCATCACCCCCGCCGCGCCCCAGATCGCGAGCGTCAGCGCCCCGCCCGGGTCGAGCGCGACGGCGCCCGCGAAGCCCGCCGCCGCCGCCCCGGCGCCGAGACGCTGCCACCGCGCGAAGCCGGCGCGAAGGCTCGCCCCCTCCGGCCGTCGCGTGGCGGAGCGGAGCGCGATGGGCGCGCCATAGGCCCCGATCAGCGCCTGGGAAAGCGCGCGCCCCTCCGCCGCCACGTAGCCCGCCGCCCGCGGCGAAGCGGCGAGTTCGGGCGCGGCTGCGGCGTAGATCACGCCGCCCGCCCCCCGCCGCCAGGGCGCGATCCGGCAGCGCAGCAGGTTTTCGATCTCCCCCGGCTCCAGCAGCGCGGCGTCGAGCGGCTCATGGCGGAGATCGGCGAAATCCATCCCGGATTGCCGCGCCGCCGCCGCCGCCACCGCCGTCGCGTCGGCGCCGCCGCGAAAGGTCAGGATGTCGCCGATCCGCGCGCGGCTCACCGCCTGCGCCTCGATCGCGCGCTTCAGCGCCGCCGCGTCGATCGCGCCGTCCGCAAGCAGAATCTCGCCGATCCTCCGCCGGTCCGCGGCGCGCCGCGGCGAGAGGTCGCCATCCTTGGGCATCAGCCGCGCTGCACGCGCAGCAAGCAGGTCGTGTGATCCACTTGGTCCCCCTCCGTCTCGCGGGAGCGAGGCCGAGTCGACTCAAGCTGTCAGAATTCCATTAAAAGGTCATTAACTATTGAAAATGGAAACACCTCTCAGCGCATCGAGGCGATGAACCGCTCGAAGAGATAGAAACTGTCCTGCGGCCCCGGGCTCGCCTCCGGATGATGCTGGACGGAGAAGACGGGCCGCCCCTTCACCCGCAACCCGCAATTCGACCCGTCAAAGAGCGAGACATGCGTCTCCTCCACCCCGTCCGGAAGCGTCTGCGCGTCCACCGCGAAGCCGTGGTTCATCGAGGTGATCTCGACCTTGCCGGTCTCCACCTCGCGGACCGGGTGGTTCGCGCCGTGATGGCCGTGGTTCATCTTCACCGTCTTCGCGCCGAGCGCGAGAGCGAGCATCTGGTGGCCGAGGCAGATGCCGAAAAGCGGCAGCCCCGCCTCCAGCACGCCGCGGATCATCGGCACGGCGTATTCGCCCGTCGCCGCCGGGTCGCCCGGCCCGTTGGAGAGGAACACGCCGTCCGGCTCATGCGCCAGCACCTCCTCCGCCGTCGCCTTCGCTGGCAGGACGATGATCTCCGCCCCCGCCGTGGCGAGGCAGCGCAGGATGTTCCGCTTCGCGCCGAAATCGACGGCGACGACCTTCTTCCGCGGCGCATCCTGAAGCGGGAAGCCGCCGGGCCAGGCCCAGCGCATCTCGTCCCAGCGATAGGCCTGCGGCGCGGTGACGCCGAGCGCGAGGTCCGCCCCTTCGAGCCCGGCGAAGCCCCGCGCCGCGGCGATCAGCCGGTCCGCATCCGGCGCGCCCGCGGCGGAGAAGCCGAGCGCGGCGTGCGGCATCCCCTTCTGCCGGATCGCCCGCGTCAGCCGCCGCGTGTCCACCCCGCCGATCGCCACCGCGCCCCGCCGCGCGAGCCAGCGCGAGAGGTCCTCCGCCGCGCGCCAGTTGGAGGGCGCGGTCGGGTCCATCCGCGTGACCATGCCGAGCGCCGCGGGCCGGTCCGCCTCCTCGTCCTCCGGATTCGCGCCGACATTGCCGACATGCGGGAAGGTGAAGGTGACGATCTGCCCCGCATAGGAGGGGTCGGTCATGATCTCCTGATAACCCGTCATCGCCGTGTTGAAGCAGAGCTCCCCCACCGCGATTCCCTCCGCGCCGAAGCCGCGCCCGTGGAAGAGGGTCCCGTCCGCGAGGGCGAGGGTGGCGTTCGGCGCGGGGCGTGAGGTCATGGGAAGGGTCCGTTCAGGGTCGCGCGAAGCTAGTGGCCTCCCCCCGGCCCGTCAACACCGCGGCGCGACGGGAGAAATCCCCGCCATCCCAGATGGTTAACGCCATCGCGACGGATTTGCGAAAATGCTGCGCCTGCGTTAAGGTCTTCGCGACAGAGTCGCCGCGCGACGCCAATCGGGATCGAACCGAACATGCGAGACCGCATCAACGCCGCCCTCAAGGCGGCGATGAAAGACCGGGAGCAGCAGCGCGTCTGCACCCTCCGCCTCATCAACGCCGCGCTGAACGAGAGGGAGATCGCCTCCCGCTCCGGGGATGACCGGCCGGGCATCGACGAGGCGGAATCGCTCGACGTGCTGAGCCGCATGGTCAAGCAGCGCGAGGAAAGCGCGAAGGCCTATGACGAGGGCGGCCGCCCCGAACTGGCGAGCCAGGAGCGGGCGGAAATCCGCATCATCCGCGAATTCATGCCGAAGCCGCTCGCGCCGGAGGAGGTGAGGGCCGCTGTCCAGGCCGCGATCCGCGATTCCGAGGCGAGCTCGATCAAGGACATGGGCCGCGTCATGGGCGTCCTGAAGGCGAAATATCAGGGCCGCATGGATTTCGGCCAGGCCGGCGCCGCCGTGAAGGACATGCTGGCCTGAACCCGGCTTGACGCCGCCCGCCCGCCGGCCGAAGGAACGGCATGGCCCTTCCCGACCCGGCGGCTGAAAGCCCGCTCCCCCCGCCTCCCGCGCCCCGCTCCGCCCCGGCGGAGGACAATACGCGCGGCGCGGCGTGGATGATGCTCTCCGTCTTCTTCGCCTCGGCGATGACCCTCGCGGTCCCCTGGGCGGCGCTGGAGCTCGACAGCCGGATGATCGTCACGCTCCGCGCCATCGGCGGGGTGATGATCTGCCTCGCCGGCCTCGCGCTGATCCCGCGGCTGCGAAAGGAACCGCGCTTCTCCTCGCCCTGGCGGCATGTCTGGCGCGGCGCGCTGATCGGAATCTCGACGCAGTTCGGCTTCTACGCGCTCACCGCCCTGCCGCTGACGCTGGCGACGGTGCTCTTCTTCACCGCGCCGATCTTCGCCGCCATGCTCGCCGTGCCGATGCAGGGGGAGCGGATCGGGCTCCGCCGCGCCTCCGCCATCGGCGCGGGGTTCCTCGGCGTCCTCATCGTGCTCCGGCCGGGAACCGCGGGGTTCGACCTTGCGATGCTGGCGGCGCTCGTCTCCTCCGTCCTCTTCGCGCTGGCGCTCCTCTCCTCCCGCGGCCTTTCGGTGCGGGACGGGCCCTTCGCCGCCTATCTCTCCTCCGCAGCGATGAGCGTGCTGATCTCGCTTCCCATCGCGCTTCCCGTCTGGTCTCTTCCCGTCAGCTATGGCGGCTGGGCGGCGCTCGCCGTCGTCGTCGTCGCCTCGCTGACGCGGAATATCGGGGACTTGCAGGCCTATCGCTGGGCGGAGGCCTCGCTCCTCGCCCCGCTCTCCTATCTCCGCCTGATCCTCATCGCCTTCGGCGCCTGGCTCCTCTACGCCGAGATTCCGGACGGATGGACGCTCGCGGGCGGGGCGGTGATCATCGGCGCCGCGCTCTACATCGCGCGGCGGGAGCGATTGGCGAAGCGGCGCGGCTGAGACGGAAGGGGGGCGGGCGGCGGCGCCCTCGCGCGCCGTCTCGCCGCATCCTCAACCGTATCTTCACCATGCCCACCCTCTATGGGCGCATCCGGCGGGCGGGGCGCTTCCGGCTCTGGCGCGGCCGGGGCGGCGGCGATAGGTTCGCGGAGCGGAAGGGGGGCTTCGCGGCTTCATGAAATGGCGCAATCCATACCGGCTCTGGCGCGTGTGGCGGCGGCTCCGCCGCAAGACGCGGAAGATGACGCATCGCCGGCGCACGGATTTCCGCTGGGCGCCCTTCGTCTATGGCCTGATCGCGACCGCCATGATCCTCGGCCTCCAGGTCTGGAACCCGACCGGGCTCCGGGCGATCAACGAGGCGGCCTTCGACCAGTATCAGCGGCTTAAGCCGCGGCAGGTGGACCCTTCCGCGCCCGTCCTCGTCGTCGATATCGACGTGCGGAGCCTCCAGACGCTCGGGCAATGGCCCTGGCCGCGGACGGAGATGGCGGAGCTGACGCGGCGGCTCACGCAGCTCGGCGCGATCTCCATCGCCTATGACGTCGTCTTCGCGGAGCCGGACCGGACCTCGCCCGCGCGCGTGGTGGAGAGCTGGCGGAAATACGATCCGAACGCCGAGGCGCGGCTCGACCAGACGCTGCGGGACCATGACGCCGTTTTCGGCGCGGCGATCGCGGAGAGCCCGGTCGTGCTCGGCGTCGTTCTGAACAACGACCCTTCGGGCTCCCGCCCGCCGACGCGCGCGGGCATCTCCTGGTCGGGCTCGGACCCGCGGCCGGCGATTCCGGCCTTCGCCTCGGCCAACGTGAACCTGCCGATCCTCAGCCATTCCGCCTCCGGCGTCGGCAATTTCTCGCTCGGGACGGAGCGGGCGGACGTGATCCGCCGCGTGCCGCTCCTGACGCGGGTGGAGGAGCAGATCGTGCCGACGCTGGCGCTGGAGGCGATCCGCGTCGGCTTCCAGGCGGGTTCTATCCTCGTCAAGTCGAACGACGCCAGCGGGGAGCTGGGGGCGACGGGGGCGGGCATCGCCTCCATGCGCGTCGGGCCGATGGAGATTCCGGTCGAGGCGGATGGCGGGCTCTATGTCTATTATTCCGGGAACAGCGTGGAGCGAGCGGAGCGCGTCGTCTCCGCCGCCGACATCCTCGCGGACGAGATTCCGGAGGAGGTGGCGGCGAAGGTCGCCGGCAAGGTGATCTTCATCGGCACCTCGGCGCCGGGCCTCCTCGACCTCGTGGCGACGCCGTTCGAGCCGGCGGCGGCGGGGGTGAACGTTCATGCGGAGCTCGCCGAGCAGATCATCTCCGAATTCTTCCGCACCGACCGGATCGCCTGGCGGGACGAGCTGGCCGAGGCGCTGCCGCAGCTGACGGGCGAGGAGGCGGAGGCGGCGCGGGCGAAGATCGCGGAGCTGGACGCGGAGATCGACCGGTTCTCCGAGCCCGTCTTCATCTCGCAGCCCGACTGGGGGACGGGGGCGGAGCGGCTCTTCATCCTCCTGATGGGGGCGATCGCCTCGCTCCTCCTCGCCTATAACCGCACGGCGCTCGCGGGCGTCGCGGCGGCGGTCGGGGCGGTCGGCGTCGTTTCCGCCTCGTGGTTCGCCTTCGACCTTTCGGGCTTCCTGCTCGGCCCGGTCTATCCCGCGCTCGGCGTGTTCCTGCCCTGGGGGACGCTGACCGTCTATAACTATGTCCGGGCGGACCGGGACAAGCGGGCGGTGAAGAACCAGTTCGCGCATTTCATGTCGCCCGACGTGATCGACGAGATCGCGGAGGACCCGGAGCGCTACCTCACCCCGGGCGGAGACCAGCGCGACCTTTCGATCATGTTCTGCGACGTGCGGAAATTCTCCACCATCACGGAGAAGATGACGCCGCAGGAGACGATCCTCTTCATCAACGAGTTCCTGACGCCGCTGACGGACGTGATCATCCGCAACTCGGGCACGATCGACAAATATATGGGCGACGCGATCATGGCCTTCTGGAACGCGCCGCGGAAATCGCCGCTCCACATGGAGCAGGCGACGCTGGCGCTCTTCCAGTTCCGCGCGGCGCTGGTGGAGATCAACCGGCGCTTCGTGACGCTCGGCTTCCCGGAGATCGACATCGGCGTGGGCGTGAACACCGGGCCCTGCGCGGTGGGGGCGATGGGCTCGAAGATGCGGCTCGACTATTCCTGCATCGGAGACGCGGTGAACCTCGCCTCCCGCCTCGAGGGGATCACCAAGCAATACGGGCTCTGGAACTGCATCGGCAACAACACGGCGAAGGGCGTCTCCCACGCCTTCGCGCTGATCGAGATCGACGCGGTGGCGGTGAAGGGGCGGAGCCGGCCCGAGACGATCTGGACGGTGGCGGGGGAGGCGGACATGCTCTCCGACCCCACCTATCTCGCGCTCCGCGACGCGGTGGCGGAGGGGATGGCGGCCTACAAGGCGCAGGACTGGGACCGGGCGGAAGAGGCCTATCGCCGGGCGGCGGGCTATGAGCTTGACGCCTATTCGCCGGCGGGCCTGGTGGAGGTGTTCCTGGAGCGGATCGCGGAATATCGCCAGAACCCGCCGCCGGCGGACTGGGACGGGGTCTATGTGGCGACGGCGAAGTGAGGACGGCATGAAAAGACAGCTCGCCGTGGAATTCGGGACGGGGACGGACCTTCGCGGGGAGGATGCGACCAAGGCGGCGCGGCGGGCGGTGGCGGATGCGTTGCACCGGAACGGGCTGACGGTCGCGGATGCGCTCGGCTTTCCGAAGGAGGCGATGCTGGTGGATATCCGGGTCGGCGTGCCGGGGGCGGCATCGGTGGACCTCGCCGCGGTGGCGGCGATGGCGCCCTACGGGGTCGTGACGGTCGAGGCGGTGGAAGGGGGGCTCAGGGCGCCGACGGCTACGGGCGCGACCATCGTCGCCAATGCGGTCGTCTCGGTCTCCTTCGACGTGGAGCGGGCGGAATGACCCTGCGGCGGATCATGCTGGAGACGGGCGCGGGGGCGGACCTGCATGGCGGCGACATGACGAAGGCCGCGCGGCGGGCGGTGGAGGATGCGCTCCGCCGCTCCTCCCTCTCGCTCTTCCGCGCGCTGGAGCTGGACCCGAAGACGATGCGGGTGGAGATCCTGATCGGGGTTCCCGAGCCGGAAAAGGTGGACCGCGCGGCCATCGCCGCGATTCCGCCCTACGGGACGGTCGAGGTGAAGGTCGAGAAGGGCGGTATCTCCGCCGCCGGGCTCGGCGCGCCGGGGGGCTCCGACGCGGTGCTGGCCGCGGCGGCGATCATCGTCCATGTCGACGTGCCCGAGGGGCGCTGGCGGCTCAGGGCTTCGTGAGGAACGCGCCGGATAGCGCCTCCCGGATCAGCGCTGTCGTCTCCGCGACGCCGTAAAGCGCGATGAAGCCGCCGAAGCGGGGGCCTTCCGAGGCGCCGAGGAGAACTTCGTAGAGGGCGCGGAACCAGTCCCTCAGCGGGTCGAATTCATGCGCCTTGCCGATGTCGTAGCAAAGGGTCTGCAGCGCCTCCGCATCCGCCCCGCCCTCCCAGGCGTCAAGCCTCGCGGCGAGGTCGGCCAACGCGGCCGCCTCCTTCGCGTCCGCGGCGCGGTAGGTCTTCGCAGGTTTCACGAAATCCTGATAATACCGAACCGCATGGCCCGCCGCCTCGTCGAGCGCCGGATGCGTCTCCGGGCTCGCCCCGGGCGCATAGCGGCGGATGAAGCCCCAGAGCGTCTCCTTCTTCTCCGCGCTCGCCACGGAGGCGAGGTTGAGGAGCATGGAGAAGGGGACGATGAGCGTGCTCGCCGGCGGGTTCCCCTCATGAATGTGCCAGACGGGATTGGCGAGGCGCTGCGCCTCGTCCTGCTTCGGATAGGCGGCGAGCTGCTGGTGGTATTCGTCCACCGCCCGCGGGATCACGTCGAAATGCAGGCGCTTCGCGGTGCGCGGCTTCTGGAACATGAAATAGGCGAGGCTCTCCGTCGGCGCGTAGAGCAGCCATTCGTCGATGGAGATGCCGTTGCCCTTCGACTTCGAGATCTTCTGCCCCTCGCCGTCCAGAAACAGCTCGTAGACGTAATGCTCCGGCGGGCGGACGCCGAGGGCGCGGCAGATGCCGTCATAGATCGGGGTGTTGGACTGATGGTCCTTCCCGTACATCTCGAAATCGACGCCGAGCGCGGCCCAGCGGGCGCCGAAATCCGGCTTCCACTGGAGCTTCACCTGCCCGCCGGTGACGGGAAGGGTCCATTCGCGCCCCCCTTCGTCATCGAAGGTGATCGTCCCCTCCTTCGCGTCCACATGCTTGAGCGGGACGTAGAGGACGCGGCCCGTTTCGGGATGGATCGGCAGGAAGCAGGAATAGGTTTGCCGCCGCTCCTCCCCGAGGGACGGCAGCATGATCGCCATGATCGCGTCATAGCGTTCGGCGCAACGGAGGAGGATCTCGTCCAGCTTGCCGGACTTGTAGTATTCGGTCGCGGAGGCGAATTCGTAGTCGAAGCCGAACGTGTCGAGAAACCGGCGCAGCATCGCGTTGTTGTGGTGGCCGAAGCTCTCGAACTCGCCGAACGGGTCCGGCACGGAGGTGAGCGGGCGCTGGAGATGCTCGCGGAGCATCTCGGGGTTCGGCACATTGTCCGGCACCTTCCGCATCCCGTCCATATCGTCCGAGAAGCAGAGGAGGCGGGTCGGGATGTCCGACAGAAGCTCGAAGGCGCGGCGGATCATCGTCGTCCGCGCGACTTCCCCGAAGGTGCCGATATGCGGCAGGCCCGAGGGGCCATAGCCGGTTTCGAAGAGGACATGGCCCTTTTCGGGCGGGGCCTTCTCATAGCGTTTGACGAGCCGGCGCGCCTCCTCGAAGGGCCAGGCCCGCGAGGTTTCGGCGAAGGCGCGCAAGTCGGTCATGATCCTCGTCTCCGGCTGAAGGCGCGCCTCTCCTATTGCGGGGGGGAGGGGCGGTCAATAATGTCCGCCCGAACGAAAGCGGAGCCCTTTCCCATGTCCGACGTTATGAGCCCCCAGGATGCGCTGGTCGCGGTGATGATCGCCATCTCCGCCGCCGACGAGATGCAGTCCACCGAGGAGCTGCTCTCCATCGACCGGACGATCGACGCCCTGCCCTGCTTCGAAGGCTACGACAAGGACCGGGTGCGCGGCGTGAACGACGTGGTGCGCGACCTCTTTTCCGAGGAGGACGGGATCGACGCGCTGATCGGGCTGGTGAAGGACGCGCTGCCGGAGCGGTTCAACGAGACGGCCTATGCGCTCGCCTGCGACATCGCGGCGGCGGACGGGCAGGTGCGGATGACGGAGCTGCGCCTGCTGGAGATGCTGCGCCACGATCTCGGCGTCGGCCGCCTCGCCGCCGCGGCGATCGAGCGCGGGGCGCGGGCGCGGCATCAGAGGTTCTGAAGCGCGGGCTTTTCTGACGGGCGCGCAGCGGCGAGGCCGGCCGGCGCGCGAGCGGAGCGCGGAGGGCCGCGGTCTCCTTCGGGAGGTCGCCTCGGAGCGATTGGTCGACGCGGTTTATGGCGTCAGGAACTCGAACGATTGCTCGTTTCGCGCCGTCGCGATGCGGCCTCCCATGCGGGAGGGAGGCCGCGGCCCGGTCTGGTCGCCCGGGCCAAGGGGCGAGCGGGTGGCGCGGAGCCTCCGCCCGGCCGGGTCTGAACAGTCGGCTTCCGCCCCGGAGCGGACAAGGCTCGCGACCATCTCGTCACGCGGCGTGTATATTACAAATCATACAAGGCTATTTCCCGTGCGGAATCGCCCCGCCCCGCCCGTGAGAACGCCCTAACGTCGCGGCCCCCCTCCCGCCTGAGGTCGAGGCGCCCGCGCAACGCCCAGCGCGCGCCCGTCTCACGCGATCCTAACCCGCATCGCGGATGGTCGCGCCCCACCGAAACCCGCCCCCGGAGAGCCCATGCAAGTCGCCGCCCCGCCCCGCGAGGAAGCCGTGATCCTCGTCCCGCTCGAAGAGATCGAGGCGGACAGCCTCCTCCTCCGCGACCGCATCGGAAAGGATGCGCCGGGGATGGAGGAGCTTGTGAACTCGATCCTCGCCTCCGGCCTCCGGATGCCGGTGGAGCTCTTCCCGCTCGTCACGCCCCGCCCGCCCTGCCGCTACGGCCTCGTCTCCGGCTTCCGGCGGCTGGAGGCGTTCCGGCTCCTGAAGGCGCGGAGCGGCGTCGCGACATGGGACCGTATCCCCGCCCTCCTCCGCGATCCCGTCTCCGACGAGGCGATCCTCGTCGGCATGGTCGAGGAGAACGACGTGCGGCGGGACATTTCGCCCTGGGAGAAGGCGCGCATCGCCGTCGCGGCGGCGGAGCGGGGCTGGTTCCCCAACACCGAGGCCGCGGTGGCGGCGCTCTACGCCTCCGCCTCGCCGATGAAGCGATGCCGCATCCGCGCCGTGGCCCGCGCCGTCGAGCTTCTGGACGGTCTGATCGCGGAGCCAATCCGGTTGACGGAGCGTCAATGCGTGCGCATCGCGGCCGCCGCGGAGCGGGAGCGTTACGGGGAGGCGATGCAGGTCGCGCTCGAGGAATCCGATTCCCGCGCCTTCGAGGCGCAATGGGCGCTCCTCGAGCCTGTGATCGCTGAGGCCGAACGCGCGGGCGAGCCGGAGGCCGCGACGAAAGGCGAGGGCCGGCCGCGGATCGTGCTGCGCCCCCGCAAGGGCCTCGTCATCCGGCGGGAAAAGACGCGGGAGG
Organism: Alphaproteobacteria bacterium; assembly: GCA_030429105.1. GTDB lineage: Bacteria > Pseudomonadota > Alphaproteobacteria > Rhodobacterales > Rhodobacteraceae > Pikeienuella. The sequence continues at coordinate 30,910 of JAUIDE010000020.1, read as the reverse complement.
GATGGCGGCTGAACTTCACTGGCCCCCTCGCCCGCGAGGGCCTGATCGAGGACGTGCTGGACGATATCGAGCGGACCTTCGCGCCGGCCTAAGGGTCGCCCTCCAGCGGCCCATTTTTCGGCTGAAACAATCCGATCACGAATTTTATCTAGCGAAATCAACGATCCGAGGCCGGTAACCACGGTTATCTGCCTCGGAGACCCCCTCAGGCGGCGCCGACAGGCCCCAGTTTCCGCGCCCTCAGCCGCTCGAAGGAAGGCCGCGCCGCCTCCACCACGGGCCGGAGCGCGGGCCGGAGCGCCGGCTCCTCCTTCGGCGGCGGCGCGAAGCCGGTGGAGGCTTCGACCGCCCGGTACCAGTGCGGGGCCCAGACCCCGTCCGTCTCCCGCCGCCCCGCCTCCCAAGCCAGCATCCCCGCGTCCCACGGGATCTCCAGCGCGGCGCAGAGCGCGCGGAGCATCCCCTCCGGGTTCGCCCGGATGTCCTCCGCCTCCACCACCGGCGGCTCCCGCCCCGTCATGGCGACGATGTCCGCGATCACCCCGTCCATCTGCGGCGCGCCGAGGTCCTCCACGCTCGGGTCGGGCCGCCCGGCGTCGAAGCTCGCCGCCACCCGCTCGGGCGCGCGGATCAGGATGAAATGCCGGCAGGCCGCGAACCAGCCGCGCGGGAAGCCCGGCAGCATGTGGTGCGGCATGTGCTTCTGATGCCAGAGCGGCCGGTCCCCCGGAACCGGGCCGAGCACGGTCCGCTCCACCTCCAGCGGGTCGACAGGCTGGGCGCGCAGCACCTCCGCCTTCATCGGATGCTCGACCCCCGAATGATGGAGGTAGGCGGCGTAGAACGGCTCGTCGAGCACGGCGCAATCGCCCCGCCCTCCGAAGCTCCGCATCATCGCCGTGGAGAGGTTCCGCGGCCCGGACCACATGGCGATGCGGACCGGCTCACCCATCGCGCCCCTCCGCATGCGCCGCCTGATGGGCGGCGTAAAGCTGGCGCAGCCGCGCGACCATCGGCCCCGGAACCGCGGGCGGCCCTTCGAGCGCGGGGCCGAGCACGCGCCCGTCCACCTCCCTGACCGGCGTCAGCCCCGCGAAGGTCCCCGTCACGAAGGCCTCCTCCGCCGTGTAGACGTCATGGAGCGAGAAGGCCTTCTCATGCACCGCGATCCCCGCCCCCCGCGCGCATTCCATCACCGCCCGCCGCGTGATCCCGCCAAGGCAGTACATGCCGGTCGAGGTCCAGACCTCGCCCTCCCGCACGATGAAGAAATGGGTGGAGTTGCAGGTGGCGACGGCTCCCGAAGGGTCGAGCATCAGCGCCTCGTCCGCCCCCGCCTTCGCCGCCTGGATGCAGGCCTGGATGCAGTTGAGCTTGGAATGGGAATTCAGCTTCTGGTCCTGCGCGTCCGGCGCCGTTCGGCGGATCGTCGAGGTGAAGAGGCGGAGGCCCTGATCGTTCGTCTTCGCCGCCTTGTATTCGGGGATGATGACGACGGTCGGCGGCGTCACCGTCACCCGCGGGTCTTGATAGGGCGTCGCCCGGATCCCGCGGCTGACCATGAGCCGGATATGAACCCCGTCCTCCATCCCGTTCGCCTCCAGCGCGTCGAAGATGCGGGCGCGCATCGCGGCGGGCGGGATCATGTTCTCGAAATCCAGCACCCGCGCGCCGCCATAGAGCCGCTCGAGATGCCGCGTAAGGAAAGGGATCCTCCCGGCCTTCAGCCGCAACCCCTCCCACACCCCGTCCCCCAGCATGAAGTTCGAGTCGAAGACGGAGACGACGGCCCGCTCCCGCGGAACCATCTCCCCGTTCACCGAGACGAGGACGGAGGCGTTCCGCGGGTCCGCCTCGTAGGAATGCGCGCCATAGCTCATGCGGGTCTCACTGCGTCCGGGTGGGCGGCGGCGAAGGCGTTGAGCGAGGCGCAATGCGCCTCCACCTCGCGAAGGACCGGGAAGGGCGAAAGGTCCGCCTCCCAGCGGCGGGCGTTGTAGAGCTGCGGCATGAGGCAGAGATCGGCGAGGCCGGGCGCATCGCCGAAGCAGAACCCCCCGGTCCGGATCGCCGCCACCATCCTCTCCACCCCGGCGAGCCCGCGCGGAATGAAATGCCGCATCCAGACGCCCATCGCCTCGGGCGAGCCCCCCGTCGCATGCCGGGCGACGGACATGTTGCAGACCGGATGGATCTCCATCGCGATCGCCGCCGCCACGGCCCGCACCCGCTGGCGAGAGACAGGGTCGGCGGGGAGAAACGGATGCTCCGGCCGCGTCTCGTCGAGATATTCGAGGATTGGCAGCGACTGCGTGAGCGTCAGCCCGTCGATCTCCAGCGTCGGCACCAGCCCCTGCGGGTTCCGCGCGAGGTTCTCCGGCGCCCCATGCTCTCCCTTGAGAAGGTCCACGGGCCGCGCCTCATAGGGAACGCCCTTCAGATTGAGCGCGATCCGCACCCGGTATGCGGCGGAGGACCGCCAGTAATCCCAGAGAATGACCGCGCCCATGCCCGCTCCCGCCGTTTCGGGCGAGAGTGCGGCTTTCACGCGCCCGCTTCAAGCCGGGTTCAGCGCGCCGGCTGCCGGTCGATGGCGGCGGAAAGCGGGGCGAGGGCGATGGTCTTGCCCGCCTTCACGCTCATCCAGCGGCGGAGCCCCGCAAGCACCGCCGGGTTCGCCTCGCCGACCGCGACGAAGACGCCGCGCTTGCGGGCTTCGAGCGCGGCGCGCTCCAGCGACTGATAGACGATCTCGCTGTTCGCGATCTCGTCGATCCGGAGCCCGAGGGGCGCCGCCTGCAGCCCGGCGGCCCGCGCCTGCCTGAACTCCGTCGACCCGCCCGGCGCCGAAATGTCGAGGAGCGCGAGATCGCTCGCCGTCAACGCGGCGAAGAAAGCGTCCCTGTCCGCGAGCGATTCCGTCAACGCGACGCCGATCACGGGCCCCGCCGCCTCGTCGGGCGGAGAAGGGCTCACGGCTTCGAGCCCCGCCGCCTGCGCCGCCGCGGCGAGCCGCGCCCCCGCCTCGCCCCTGACCGAAAGCAGGAGCGTGACGGGAAAGGGCAGCCGCGCCGCATCCTCGAACGCCGCTTCGTCCACGCCGGACAAGACCACGACGAGAATCGGCGCGTCCGCCGCGCCGTCGAAAGGCGTCCGGTTGAGGGCGAGCCCCGGCGGTCCGGGCTCGATCTCGGCCGCCTCCGCCTCTGCTCCGTCGGTCGCGGGCGCAGGTTCGGCGAGAGGCGAGGGCGGCGCTGCCGCGTCCGGCGCCTCGGCGAGGGTTTCCGGCGCCACGGGCGCGGCGGCGTCTTCCAGCGGCTCGGGAGCGGCGGGCGGCGTTTCAGCGGGTGCGCCGACGGTCGCCGGAGGAGGCGCCGCCGCCTCGGCGGAAGCAGTCGCCGCCGGTTCGGGATCCACCGGCGGCGAGGGCGCTCCCGGCGCGGCGACGACGGGCGCCGACTCCGCCTCGGGCGCAGGGTCCGCTTCGGCGGAGACGGGCGGCGGCGCGTCTCCGCCCGCCGCCGGGGCCGGAGCGGCGGGTTCCGGCGCGGGATCAGGCTCCGGAGCGGCGTCCGCCTCCGGCGCTGCGGCGGGTTCAACGGCGGCGGGCGCCTCCGGTTCGGGCGCGGCCTCGGGGGCGGGAACGGAGGCCGTATCTGAATCTTCCCGCTCCGGAGCGGCGACGACGTCGACGGGTTCCGCCGGCACGCCGGCCTGTGGCAGCCAGATCGACAGCGCGGCGCCGACCGCGGCCGAAAACACAAGGCCGGTGAATGCGCCGAGCCAATAGGCCCCGCGCCCGGACATCCCTTCCGCCATCCCTGCCTCCTCGTCGCGACCCGCCCCTTTGGAGGGGCCGGTCGCCGTCTTCTTCGCCGGCCTCGCTTGACCTCGGCGCGGGCTCCGGTGATCTATAGCGCCAAGCGCCCCGCCGGGGCAAACGCCCCTAAGCCGCGCGATGGGCCCCCCATGCTGCTCCTGATCGACAATTACGACAGCTTCACCTGGAACGTCGTACATTACCTCGGCGAACTCGGCGCGAGAACAGAGGTGCGCCGGAACGACGCGCTGAGCGTGGAGGAGGCGCTGGCCTTCGGAGCCGAGGCCGTCGTCATCTCCCCCGGCCCCGCCACGCCGGACGAGGCCGGCATCTGCCTCGACCTCGTGCGACGTGCGCCGGCGGATTTACCGATCCTCGGCATCTGCCTCGGCCACCAGACGATCGGGCAGGCCTTCGGCGGCCGCGTCATTCGTGCCCCCGCGATCATGCACGGCAAGCTGAGCGCGATCCGGCACAGAGGGCTTGGCGTCTTCGACGGCGCGGCGGAGCCGATGGAGGCGACGCGCTATCATTCGCTCATCGTCGAGCGGGAGAGCCTGCCCGACTGCCTGGAAATCACGGCCGAGACGGAGGACGGGATCATCATGGGCCTGCGGCACCGGACGCGGCCCGTCCACGGCGTGCAGTTCCACCCCGAGAGCATCCGGACGGCGGAGGGCAAGCGCCTGCTCGCCAACTTCCTGCGCCTCGCCGGAACCGGCCTGCCGGCGGCGGCCTGATGTCGGACGCGCTGAAACCGCTGATCGGCAAGGCCGCAACGGGCCCGCTCAGCCGCGCGGAGGCGGAGGCCGCCTTCGGCGCGATCATGGCGGGGGACGCGACGCCGGCGCAGATCGGCGGCTTCCTCATGGCGCTCCGCACACGGGGGGAGAGCGTGGACGAATACGCCGCCGCCGCCGCCGCGATGCGCGCCCGGGCGACCAGGGTCGCGGGCGGCGAGGGGGCCATGGATATCGTCGGCACCGGGGGGGACGGGAAGGGGACGCTCAACATCTCCACCGCCGCGGCCTTCGTCGTCGCCGGCGCGGGCGTGAAGGTGGCCAAGCACGGCAACCGGGCACTCTCTTCCCGCTCCGGCGCCTCGGACGCCCTCTCGGAAATGGGCGTCGAGGTGATGGTGGAGGCGCCGGTCGCGGAGCGCGCGCTGCGAGAAGCGGGCATCTGCTTCATGATGGCGCCGATGCACCATCCGGCGATGCGCTTCGTCGGCTCAGCGCGGGCGGAGCTCGGCACGCGGACGATCTTCAACATCCTCGGCCCGCTGACGAATCCCGCCGGCGTGAAGCGGCAGCTCACCGGCGCCTTCTCCCCTGCCCTCCTCCGCCCGATGGCGGAAACGCTGGCCGCGCTCGGCTCGGAGCGGGCCTGGCTCGTCCATGGCGGGGACGGGACGGACGAGCTTTCCATCGCCGTCCCCTCCAAGGTCGCGACGCTGGAGAACGGGCGGATCGAGGAGACGGAGATCGCGCCGGAGGACGCCGGGCTGAAGCGCTGGCCCTTCGCCGCCATCCTCGGCGGCGCCGCGAAGGAGAACGCGCTCGCCATGCGCCGCCTCTTCGCCGGTGAGGCCGGCGCCTATCGCGACGCCGTCCTCCTCAACGCCGCCGCGGCTTTGGTGATCGCGGAGGCGGCGCCGGACCTGAAGGCCGGGGCGGCTCTGGCGGCGGAGAGCATCGACAGCGGCGCCGCGAAGGCGAAGATCGAGGCGCTGGCGCGGATCACCAAGGACGGCTGAGGCGCGTTCAGAACCGCGTCCAGAGAGCCAGCGACAACTCGTACCCGTCCGACGTTCCCCTGGTCAGCACGTCCCGCGCGAAGCCGAGGAGGATCGTCCGCGTCTCCTCGATCTCGTAGCCGAGCGAGAGCTGGACCTTGGCGAGGTCGAAATCCGGCCCGCCGAACGCCTCGTTCCGGAGCCCCTTCGTGGCGAAGAGCTGCGCCATCGCGAGAAAGCGCGGGGCGGGGCGGAGGCCGAAGGTCAGGTCAAGCTTGATCTCGTCCGCCCGGTCTCCGACGAATTTCGCATAGCTCAGGATTCCATCGGCCCAGCCGGGCCCGAGCGGCGTGTCCAGCCCCCTTCCGTAGAGGGCCGAAAGGCGGATTTCGTAGCTCTCGTCGCCGCCCGGCGCCGCGGGCGAAGTGAAGCCCGAGAGGGGGACGGAGCCGCCGGCCTCCATCGAAGCGACGTCCCCCGCCTCGCCCGTCCAGAGCCGCACGCGCGCGAAGCCCCGCAGCCGCCCGTCCTGCGCGCCGAAGCCGCCATCGTCGAGCCGCATGCCCTGGTCCGCCTCGCCGCCGAGCGTCAGGCCCTCGATCAGACCGTATTCGGCGTAGAGACCGAGCGAGGCGCGCGCGAAATCGACGTCTCGGCTCGTGGTCGGCTCCGTCGCGAAATAGCGGGTCGTCTGCGAGACGAATCCCTCGCCCGGCGCGCGCGTCCAGGCGCCGGCCGCCGCCTCGCAGGCTATGAGCGCGAGGAGGCCGAAGCAAAGCCCGGCCGGGCGCGTGACGCTTCGCACTTGCCTCCCGCGGGCGGCGGCGCATCTGATGAAGGAGTGAAAGGAGGCCCCGATGCGCCGCACAGCCCTTGCTCTCGCCGCCCTGATCACCCTCTCCCCGCTCGCCGCCCCCGCGCAGGGCGCGCCGGACGCCGCCGGGATCGAAACCGTGATCCGCTCGCAGGTCGAGGCCATGCGGGCGGATGACTGGGCCCGCGCCTTCACCTTCGCATCTCCGACCATCCAGGGGATCTTCCGCGACCCCGAGACATTCAGCCGGATGGTCACCTCCGGCTATCCGATGGTCTGGAAGCCGCGATCGGTACAGGCCGGCGCCCTGACGGAGACCCCGCGCGGCCTCAGCCAGGCGATGATCTTCGAGGACGCCGAGGGCCGCTTTTTCATCGCGGACTACCTGATGATCGAGGTGGGGGGCGAATGGCGCATCAACGGCGTCTCCATCCGCCCGGCGCCGGCGGAGAGCGCCTGAGGCGCCCCCCGCGCGGACGGTTTCAGATCTGGTCGACCAGCACCTCGCCGAGCGAGCAGGTCGCCTGGCCCGGCCCGTCCTCGATGTTGAGAACCTTCACCTTCCCGTCCTCCACCAGCATGGAATAGCGGCGGGAGCGGGCGTGGAGCCCTGCCGGCGGCGCGGAAAAGTCGAGGCCCACCGCCTTCGTGAAGGAGCTGTCCGGGTCGGCCAGCATGCGGATGCCCGCCGCCTTCGCTCCGGTCGCCTCGCCCCAGGCCTTCATCACGAACGGGTCGTTGACGGAGACGCAGACGATCTCGTCCACGCCCTTCTCCGACAGCGCCTTGGCGGCGTTCACGAAGCTCGGCACATGCTTGTTGTGGCAGGTCGGCGTGAAGGCGCCCGGCACGGCGAAGAGCGCGACGCGGCGGCCCTTGGTCAGCGCCTCGACGGAAACCGCCGCCGGGCCCTCCGCCCCGAGTTCGACGAATGAAGCGGCGGGCAGCGTCTCTCCGACGGCGATGGTCATGCGATCCTCCTGAATGATGAGCCGCGCGGACTATAGCGCGGCGGGACGCCTTGTCACTGCCTCTCGAAGTCAGCGCGGCCCGGCCCCCGCGTCGTCAGCCGCCCGGCGCGCACGGCGCCGCGCGCCCGATCAGCACCCGCGTCTCACCGTAGGTTCGGTCGTCGAGGAGCGAGAACGCGGCGGGCGGCTCGGCGCCCTTCTCCTGCTCGAGGACGACGAGGGCGCCGGGAGCGAGCCAACCGCCCTCCGCGGCGGAGGCGAGGGCCGGCGCGGCGAGGCCGGCGCCATAGGGCGGATCGAGAAAGACGAGGTCGAAGGGCTCGCCCCGACAGGGGCCGAGCCTTGTGGCGTCCCGCCGCCAGATCTTCGTGACGCCGTTGAGGCCGAGATGCTCGGCCGTTTCGCGCATCAGCGCCCGCGCGGGCCCGCCGTCATCCACGAAGACGGCGCGGAGCGCGCCGCGGCTCAGCGCCTCGAAACCGAGCGCGCCGGAGCCGGCGAAGAGGTCGAGCACGCGCATTCCTTCCGGCGCGCCGCCGTAATCGCCATGGGCGAGCAGGTTGAAGATCGCCTCCCGCACCCGGTCCGAGGTCGGGCGCAGATGCGCCGCGCCGCCCCAGTCCGGGCCCGGCGCGGCGATGGCGCGGCCGCGGAACCGGCCTCCGACGATCCTCATGGCTCCGCTCCCCGTCCTCCGCCCCGGCGCCGAACATGCGCCGGGGCGAAGGTAGGCCGCAAGCCGGCCGGAGCTTTTCAGGTCCGCGCGCGCCGTTTGAAGAGGCCAAGAGCGCCGAGCGAGGTGAGCAGAAGCAGGCCCGCCGCCGGCAGCGGAACCGCCTCGACGTTGAGGTTGTCGAGCCCACCGGAGCCGCCGAAGCTGAATGTGAGCGACTGAATGCCGAGCAGGGGCGTCAAGAAGGAGCCGTATTGCCCGTTCCCGGCCACCAGCGCGGTGGAGAGGAACCCGAGATCCGTCGAGAGGAAGAGTTCGTTGCCGTTCGCTTCCGTGTCGAGATAGTCGAAGCCAAGCACGTTGACCTTGCGGTCAAAGGTGAAGGTGATCGTTCCGCCCTGCGCATCGTCGTCCGGCAGGCTGAGGTTGCCGTTCTGCGGCCCGGCGATGATCAGGATCTTGCTCGCGTTGAGCGGCCCCGAGAACCCCGGCGCCGGCGAGAAGGGCGACGCGAGGTCGTTGTCGTTGCCGGTGGGATTAAGGGTGTCGAAGACGACTGCCTGATTCGTGCCGCCATTGGCGACAGGGCGGTTGCTGTCAGTGATGACGGTTGCGGTGATGCCGCCGCCCGTGATCGAGTTGATCGCCGTGTTGGTGGCGAATTCCTCGAAATCGAAAACTGCGGCGTGCGCCGCCACGGAGGAAAAGCCGATTGCAAGCGCGATCGCGAAGATCTGTTTCATGATGACCCCACATGAACAAGTTTGACGATGAAGATTTTATCAAAATTACTGGCGGGTTTCGCGCGGAATCCGGTCGGTTTCAATCACAATTGGCTTATTTCCGCCCGTAATGGCGGAGCGACGCACGGGGCGCTCCGCCATGGGTTGCAAGGCGCCCGCTTCAGGCGTTCACGTCGACGACGACGCGCCCCTGCACGCCGCCCTTGAGAATCGCCGCGCCGAGCGCCGGCAGGTCCTTCAGCGCAGCCGGCCGGACCATCTCTTCGAGCTTGTCCATCGGCAGGTCGGCGGCAACGCGCTTCCAGGCGGCGACGCGAGGCTCGTAGGGCTGCATCACGCTGTCGATGCCGAGGAGATTCACCCCGCGGAGGAGGAAGGGCACCACGGTGGCGGGCAGCGCAGCGCCGCCGGCGAGGCCGACCGCGGCGGCCGATCCGCCGTATTTCAGCTGCGTCAGCACGCGGGCGAGCATCGACCCGCCCACCGCGTCCACGCAGCCGGCCCAGGTTTCCTTCTCCAGCGGCTTCGTCGGCGCCTCCGCGATCTCCTCCCGCGCGACGATCTGGGTCGCGCCGAGGGACTTCAGGTAGTCCGCCGTCTCGGGCCGGCCCGTCACCGCCGCGACCTCGTGGCCGAGCTTCGCGAGGATCGCGACCGCCACGGAGCCGACGCCGCCCGCGGCGCCGGTGACGAGAACAGGCCCGGCGCCGGGCTTCAGCCCGTGCGCCTCAAGCGCCATCACGGCGAGCATCGCGGTGAAGCCGGCGGTGCCGACCGCCATGGCCTGCCGCGTCGTGAGCCCGGCGGGGAGCGGCACCAGCCAGTCCGCCTTCGCCCGCGCCTTCTGCGCATAGCCGCCCCAGACGACCTCGCCGACGCGCCAGCCGGTCAGCACCACCTTGTCGCCCGGCTTGTAGCGGGAATCCGCGCTTTCCGAGACGGTTCCGGCATAGTCGATGCCGGGGACATGGGGGTAGTTGCGAACGAGGCCGCCCTTGCCGGTGAGGCAGAGCCCGTCCTTGTAGTTGAGCGTCGAGTATTCGACGTCCACGACCACCTCGCCCTCGGGCAGGTCGGAGATTTCGAGCGGCTTGATGGACTGGCTTACGGCGCCGTCCTCGGCTTTCTCGACGACAAGGGCGTTGAAGGGCATGGCGGTCTCCGCTGCTTCAGGGGGCGCGGGGCGGGCCCGCGGCGGCGGAATAAAGCGGGGCGGGCGCCTGCTTGTCAAACCGGCGCTCAAAAGGAGGGCCGGTCAGCGCCCTTCGAGCTTGTCGGCGACGCAGCGCTCGATAAGGGCGAAATCGGGGGACCAGAGGGCGCGGCATTCCTCGTATACCGCTATCAGGGCCGAAGCGGCGTCCGGCCTGCCGCGAACCGATGCGAGACGGCGGGCGACGTTCTGGGCCGCTGCGATCTGGCCGGAGACGCAGGTCTCGAAGGCGGGGCCGGAGGGGCCTTCCGTCATCCGGCAGAATTCGTGCGCAGGGCTTTGCTGCGCCGCCAAGGGGGCCGCCGCCAGGATGACGACGGCGGCGGCGGCGAGAAGCCCGATCCTCCGCATGCCCGCCTCCGACCTTTACGCGCCGCGGGGAGTCTGTCATGCGCGTTCCTGTTTGTCACGCCCGCGGCGGGAGGGGAGGAGGACGACATGGGGCTACTGGCGCATCCGGTCCCGAACTATCTCGTGGATCGGTTCAGGTCCTGGCGGAGCGTGCGGTTCGCCGATTCGAAGGCCTGGTATGCGCGCCTGATGGCGGACGGGCAGCATCCCCGCGCCATGCTGATCTCTTGCTGCGACAGCCGGCTCGACACGGTGAACATGTTCGGCGCGGAGCCGGGGGACCTTTTCGTCGTCCGCAACGTGGCCAATCTCGTCCCCCCCTATGCGCCCGACCTGGAGCGCCACGGCACCTCCGCGGCGGTGGAATATGCGGTGACGACGCTCCGGGTCGCGCATATCGTCGTCGTCGGCCATTCGCATTGCGGCGGGGTCGAGGCCTGCCATGACATGTGTTCCGGCGCCGCGCCCGAACTCGAGGAGGCGACGAGCTTCGTCGGCCGCTGGATGGACATTCTCCGCCCCGGTTTCGAGACGGTCAGCGCGCTGGGTCTCGAGCGCGGCGCGGCGCTGACCGCGCTGGAGCAGGAGGCGGTGCGCGCCTCCCTCGCCAATCTCGCGACCTTCCCCTTCGTGCGCGAGGCGGTGGCGAGGGGCCTGCTCACGCTTCACGGCGTCTGGATCGACATCGCCGAGGGCGAGATGTTCGCGCTCGAACCCGGGACGGACCGCTTCGCGCCGGTCTGACGCGGCCCCTTGCCTGCGGCGGCGCGTCGGTCTATAGGCCGCGCCACCAAACCACATGCGGGGATTGGGCCAGGCGGGGAGACATCCCGCACGGTCCGCCGGTTGGGCGAGAGCCCTGACCCCGCAGCGGCGAAACCGGAAAGGAAGACGCGGATCATGGCTCTGCCTGAATTCTCACTGCGCCAGCTTCTCGAAGCGGGCGTCCACTTCGGACACCAGACGCATCGCTGGAACCCCAAGATGGGGCCCTACATCTATGGCGATCGCAACGGCATCCACATTCTCGACCTGACGCAGACCGTCCCGCTGCTCGACGCGGCGCTGAACGCGCTGCGCGAGACGGTGGCGCGCGGAGGGCGCATCCTCTTCGTCGGCACGAAGCGGCAGGCGCAGAAGGCGGTTCACGAGGCGGCGGAGCGCTCCGCGCAGTATTACATGAACCACCGCTGGCTCGGCGGCACGCTGACCAACTGGAAGACCGTCTCCAACTCCATCTCCCGGCTCAAGAAGCTGGACGAGATGCTGGACGGCGGCGGCGCCGCGGCGCTGACCAAGAAGGAGAGGCTGAACCTCGACCGCGAGCGGACCAAGCTCACCATGTCGCTCGGCGGCATCCGGGAGATGGGCGGCGTGCCGGACATCCTCTTCGTGATCGACACGAACAAGGAGGCGCTGGCGATTCTCGAGGCGAACAAGCTCGGGATCCCGGTCGTCGCCGTGCTCGACTCGAATTCGAGCCCCGAGGGCGTGACCTATCCGATCCCCGGCAATGACGACGCCGCGCGGGCGATCAAGCTCTATTGCGACCTCGCTTCCGACGCCGCGCTCGACGGCATGGCGGCGCAGATGGGCGCGGCGGGCTTCGACCTCGGCGAGATCGAGGAGCCGATGGTGGACGACCTGCCGGCCGAGGAGACTCCGGTCGAAGAGGCGCCCGCCTCCTGACCCCCTTCTTCGCCGGACGTCACGAAACCGTCGCCCGGCGGACCTATCGCATCGGCGGCCCCGCCCAGCGGGGCCGTCTCCGAGACCGAGGAGCATGACATGGCGATCACGGCCAGCGACGTTAAGAACCTGCGCGACATGACCGGCGCGGGCATGATGGACGCCAAGAAGGCGCTGACCGAGACGGACGGCGACATCGAGGCGGCGGTGGACTGGCTGCGCGCCAAGGGCCTAGCCAAGGCCGCGAAGAAATCCGGCCGCGTCGCGGCGGAAGGCCTCGTCGCCGTCGCGTCGAAGCCCGGCGTCGGCGTCGCTGTCGAGATCAACTCCGAGACGGACTTCGTGGCGCGCAACGCCGAGTTCCAGGCGATGTGCGGCGCCGTCGCCACGGCGGCGCTCGACGCGGCGGACCTGCCCGCGCTCCTCGCCGCCTCTATCGGCGGCAAGACTGTGGCCGACACCGTGACCGAGAAGATCACCACGATCGGCGAGAACATGACCGTCCGCCGCATGGCGCGGATCGAGGCGGATCATGTCGCCACCTATGTCCACAACGCCGCGGCGGAGGGCATGGGCAAGATCGGCGTGCTTGTCGGCGTGAAGGGCGGCGAGGCCGAGGCCGCGCTGGCCATCGGCCGCCAGGTCGCCATGCATGTCGCGGCGACGTCTCCCGCCTCGCTCTCCGAGGCCGATCTCGACCCGGCGCTGATCGAGCGCGAGAAGCAGGTGCTTACGGAGCAGGCGCGCGAGAGCGGCAAGCCCGAGGCGGTGATCGAGAAGATGATCGTCGGCCGGATGCAGAAGTTCTTCTCCGAGGTCTGCCTCCTGAAGCAGGCCTTCGTCATCAACCCGGACCTCACCGTCGAGAAGGCGGTGGCCGCGGCCGGGCCCTTCACGATCACCGCCTTCGCCCGCGTCCAGGTCGGCGAGGGGATCGAGAAGGAGGAGGAGGATTTCGCCGCCGAGGTGGCGAAGACGATGGGCGGCTGAAGCCGCCCGACCCTCTCCTCCGCAGGGGAAGCGCGCGCCGCGGCGCGCTTCCGCGCCTTGCGATTGAACGCGAATTCGGACAGGTTCGGGCCGCGCTGGGAAGGAGCACGCCATGCAGGATGAGGGTTCGGACGGAGGCGCCGCAGCCGGCTCGCCGGCGCCGGGACCGACCCATTCCCGCGTCCTCCTGAAGATCTCGGGCGAGGCGCTGATGGGCGACCAGGGCTTCGGCCTGCACCCGCCCACCGTCTCCCGCATCGCCGCAGAGGTGAAGAAGGTTCACGAGATGGGCGTGGAGCTCTGCCTCGTGATCGGCGGCGGCAACATCTTCCGCGGGCTCTCCGGCTCCGCGCAGGGTATGGAGCGCGCCTCGGCGGACTATATGGGCATGCTCGCGACGATCATGAACGCGCTCGGCATGCAATCCGCGCTCGAGGCGCTCGGGCTGCACACCCGCGTCATCTCCGCCATCCCGATGGACCAGATCTGCGAGCCCTATATCCGCCGCCGCGCGGTGCGGCATCTGGAGAAGAAGCGCATCTGCATCTTCGCCGCCGGCACCGGGAACCCGTATTTCACGACCGACACGGCGGCGACCCTGCGGGCGATGGAGATGAATTGCGGCGCGATCTACAAGGGCACCCAGGTCGACGGCGTCTATGACAGCGACCCGAAGAAGAACCCGGGGGCGACGCATTTCCCGCGGATCAGCTTCGACGAAGTGCTGACCCGCAACCTGAAGGTGATGGACGCCTCCGCCATAGCGATGGCGCGGGACAACAACCTGCCCATCGTCGTCTTCTCCCTCTATCACGAGGGCGGCTTCGCCGCGGTCTTGAGAGGCGAGGGAAAATTCACCATTGTCGATCAGGGTTGAGCGGCGCCTGAAGGCGCGCTCGCCGCGAAGGGGGATTCGGACAGGATGTCTGAGGAAGAGCTGGAAATCGATCTCGACGCGCTCGAGAAGCGCATGAACGGGGCGCTGGCCAACATGAAGCTGGAGTTCCAGTCCCTGCGCACGGGCCGCGCCTCCGCCTCCATGGTCGAGCCGATCCAGGTGGACGCCTACGGCGCGATGACGCCGATCAACCAGGTCGCGACGGTCAACGTGCCGGAGCCGCGGATGCTGACGCTGAACGTCTGGGACAAGAGCCTCGTCGGCAAGGTCGAGAAGGCGATCCGCTCTTCGGGCCTCGGCATCAACCCGGTCGTGGACGGGACGATCCTGCGCCTGCCGATTCCCGAACTGAACGAGGAGCGGCGCCGCGAACTCGCCAAACTCGCGGGCAAATATGCCGAGGACGCCCGCATCGCCGTGCGGAACGTGCGGCGGGACGGAATGGACCAGGTGAAGAAGGCCAAGGCGGCGGGGATGAGCGAGGACGACCAGAAGCTCTGGTCCGATGAAGTGCAATCTCTCACAGACGCCGGCATCAAGAAGATAGACGAGGCGCTGAGCGCGAAGCAGGACGAGATCATGCAGGTCTGACGCCCGCGGGCGGCCAGCGAGCGAGAGGACCGGCGGCGAGATGGGACGGCCAGAGAATTTCGACGAGACGCCGCGCGCCGAGCCGCGCCGGCCGCGGCATGTCGCGATCATCATGGACGGCAATGGCCGATGGGCGACGCGAAGGGGCCTCCCGCGCCTCGCCGGGCACCGGAAGGGCGCGGACGCGGTGCGCGCCGTGGTCGAATCCTGCCCCGATTTCGGCATCGAGGTGCTGACGCTCTTCGCCTTCTCGACCGAGAACTGGAAGCGCTCGACGGAGGAAGTCTCGGGCCTGATGAACCTCTTTCGCCGCTACATGCGGCGGGAATCGGCGGAGCTTTCGCGCCGCGGCGCGAAGGTGCGATTCATCGGTGACCGGGAGGGGCTCGCCCCGGACATCCGGGAGATGATGGCGGGGCTGGAGGCGCAGACGGCGGGGAATGACCGGCTGACGCTCGTCATCGCGATCAATTACGGCGGCCGGGCGGAGATCGCCGCCGCCGCCCGCCGGCTGGCGCGCCGCGTCGCCTCCGGAGAGATCGACGCGGAGGCCCTGACCGAGGCCGCGCTGACGAACGCGCTCGACACCGGCGGCCTGCCGCCGCCCGACCTCCTGATCCGGACTTCCGGAGAGCAGCGCATCTCCAACTTCCTGCTCTGGCAATGCGCCTATGCCGAGTTCGTGTTCGTCGACGATCTCTGGCCGGATTTCGACCGCGCCGCGCTGGCGCGGGCGCTGGCGCAATACGGCGCGCGCGAGCGGCGCTTCGGCGCCGTTGCGACCTGAGGCCGCCATGGCGGGGGCGGGAACGGGGAAGTTTTCCGACCTTGCGGTCCGCTCCGTCATCGCCGTCGCCTTCGCCGCGCTTGGTTTCGGCGCGATCTGGGCGGGGGGGGCCTGGGGGCTCGCCTTCGTGATGGCGGCGGGCGGGATCATGGCTTGGGAATGGCGCCGGATCGCGGCGCGGGACGAGGTGCGCGTCCTCGCCGGGTTCCAGGCGCTTGCGGTGGCCGGCGCGGCCTTCGTCGCCTTCGGCGGGCGGCTGGCGGAGGCGATCTTCTTCCTCATCGCGGTCGCCGCGCTCGGCGTGCTCTTCGACCTCGCGCGCGGGCGCTCGCCGTGGTGGAGCCTGCTCGGCGCCCTCTATCTCGGCGTCGCGCTTTCCTTCTTCGTCTTTCTTCTCGGCGCGCCGGCGCACGGGCTTCAGGCCGTGGTCTGGCTCGTGCTCGTCGTCGTCGCCACGGATATCGGCGCCTATTTTTCCGGGCGGCTGATCGGCGGGCCGAAGCTCTGGCCGCGCGTCTCCCCGAACAAGACCTGGGCGGGCGCCATCGGCGGGGTGACGCTCGCCGCGCTGGCGGCCTTCCTGATCGGGCTCGGGGCCGGGCGGCCCTTCGGCGGCGGGGCGGAGATCGCCGCCGTCTTCGTCTCCGCCGTCGCGCAGGCAGGCGATCTCGGCGAAAGCGCCTTCAAGAGGCGGTTCGGGAAGAAGGACAGCGGGCGCATCCTGCCCGGCCATGGCGGCCTTCTCGACCGGCTTGACGGGCTCATCGCGGCGACCGTGGCGGTCGGCGCGCTCTCTCTCGTGCGGCCCGACCAGCCGATCTGGGCCTGGTGATGCGGCGCGTTTCCGTTCTTGGCGCGACGGGCTCGATCGGGCGCAACACGCTCGACGTGATCCGGACGCTCGGCGGGCGGCGCGCCTTCCGCGTCGTGGCGCTGACCGGCGCCGGCAATGTCGAGGCGCTGGCGGCGAGCGCCCTCGAATTCGGGGCCGAGATCGCGGTGACGGCGGACCCGGCGCGGCTCGACGACCTCCGCGCGGCGCTGGAGGGTTCCGGCGTCGAGGCGGCGGCGGGGCCGGCGGCGCTCGTGGAGGCCGCCTCGCGGCCGGCGGACTGGGTGATGGCCGCCATCGTCGGCTCGGCCGGCCTCGCCCCGACCCTCGCCGCGGCCGGGACGGGCGCGACCATCGCGCTCGCCAACAAGGAATGCCTTGTCTCCGCCGGGGGGCTCTTTCTCTCGACGGCGAAGGCCGCCGGCGCCCGCGTGATCCCGGTGGACAGCGAGCACAGCGCGATCTTCCAGTGCCTTGACGCGAACGCCGGCGCCGCGCCGGTGCGCTTCATCCTCACCGCCTCGGGCGGCCCGTTCAGGGACTGGCCGCTGGAGAAGATGCGGGACGTGACGCCGAAGGCGGCGGCGGCGCATCCGAACTGGGACATGGGCATCAAGATCTCCATCGATTCCGCCTCCATGTTCAACAAGGCGCTGGAGATGATCGAGGCGCGCTGGCTCTTCGGCGCGACGGCGGAGACGCTGGAGGTCGTGGTCCATCCGCAATCGGTGATCCATTCCGCGGTGGCCTATGCTGACGGCTCGATGCTCGCGCAACTCGGCTCGCCCGACATGCGCACGGCCATCGGCTATGCGCTGACCTTCCCGGAGCGGAGCGAGTTGCCCGTCGCCCCGCTCGACCTCGTGGCGCTCGGCCGGCTGGATTTCTCCGCGCCGGACGAGACGCGCTTTCCCGCGATCCGGCTGGCGCGCGCGGCGATGGACCGCTCGGAACTCGCCGGCGCCGCGCTCAACGCCGCGAAGGAGGCCGCGCTCGGCGCATTCATCGCAGGGCGGATCGGGTTTCTCGACATGGCGCGGGTGGTCGAGATCGTGCTAGATCGTCTCGCGACGGGCGAGCCCGCGCGCGACCTCGAGGACGTCTTCGCGATGGACCGGGAGGCGCGGCGGCTCGCCGAAGCGGAAATGGCCGAAAGCGCCGCCTGAGCGGCGCGGCCCGGAAGAGACGGAGCCGGATGTCCTATATCGCCGAACTTCCCTATGTGGGCTGGGTGCTGCCCTTCCTGATCGTGCTGGGCGTCGTCGTCTTCGTGCACGAATACGGGCATTACATCGTCGGCCGCTGGGTGGGCATCCGGGCCGAGGTGTTCTCCATCGGCTTCGGGCCGGAGCTTTTCGCCTGGACGGACAAGCGGGGGATGCGCTGGCGCGTCGGCGCGCTGCCGCTCGGCGGCTACGTCAAGTTCGCGGGCGACATGAACGCCGCCTCGGCCGGCATGGACCGTGCGGCGATCGCGCGGATGAGCGCGGAGGAGCGGGCGGGCGCCTTCCACCTCGCCCCGGTCTGGCGGCGGGCGGTGACCGTGCTCGCGGGGCCGGTGGCGAATTTCCTGCTCTCCATCCTCGTCTTCGCGGCGGTCGCCATGGTCGCGGGGCGGGAGCTGAACGAGCCGGTGGTCGGCTCGGTGCGGGCCGACGCCAACGCCGATCTCGGCCTCCGGGCCGGGGACCGGGTGATCGCGGTCGAGGGCGTCCATGTCGAGACCTTCTCCGAATTGCTGGAGGAGCTGGCGAAGGTGGACGGCGTTCCCGCCCGCGCGCTGGTGAACCGCGGCGCGGGGGAGGAGATGGTGGACATCCTCTATCTCCGGCCCGCGCGGGTGGACGAGGTGATCCCCGGCGGCGCGGCGGCCGAGGCGGGGCTGAAATCCGGCGACGTGATCGAGGCGGTGGAAGGCGTTCCCACCCCGAATTTCGAGGCGCTGCGGGCTCAGGTGGAGGCCTCCGGCGGCGCCTCGCTTACGCTCGACGTCACGCGGGGGGAGGAGCGGCTCGCGCTCACCCTCACGCCGCAGATGGTGGACATGGCGGCGCCCGGCGGCGGAACGGAGCGGCGCGCCATGATCGGCGTCCGCAACGCCTCCTTCGGCGGGATCGAGCCCGTCACGGAGGCGGCGAACCCGGTGGACGCGCTGCTCCACGGCGTCTCCCGCACCTGGGCGATCATCACCGGGACGCTTTCCTACTTGCGCGACATGATCGTCGGCGAGGCGGATTCGAGCCAGCTCGGCGGGCCGATCCAGATCGCGAAGGTTTCGGGCCAGGCGGCGGAGCAGGGGATCGGGACGCTGGCGCTGATGATCGCGCTGATCTCCACCTCGATCGGGCTCATCAACCTCTTCCCGATCCCGGTTCTGGACGGCGGGCATCTCGTCTTCTACGCGCTGGAGGCGCTGCGCGGGAAACCGCTGCGCGCCCGGTGGCAGGAGATCGGAAATGGAGTAGGCTTCGCGGCCATTATGCTGTTAATGGTCTTCGCGACATACAACGACCTGCTGCGCTGAGGCGGCGGGCGAGGCGGAACGAGGGCCGTGCGGGCGGAAACGCGCCCGGCGGCGAGCGGTGAGAGAGGTGGCGATGGCGATCCTCCGTGGGATGACGCTTCGGCTGCATGCGATGAAAGCCGCCCGGATCGTGGCGATGGCCGCTGCGCTCCTCGCGGGCGCCCCGTCGGCCTGGACGATTGCGACGGCGCAGACGGCCGCGACGCAGGCGGGCGGAACCGTCTCCGAGATCGTCGTGATCGGCAACCAGCGCATCGAGCCGGTGACGATCGCCTCCTATCTCGCGCTGCGGGTCGGCGACCCGATCACCGAGGCGGCGCTGAACCAGTCCGTCCGCCAGCTGTTCGACACCGGCCTTTTCCGCGACGCGGCGGTGGCGGCGGATGGCGGCCGCCTTCTCGTGCAGGTGGCGGAGAACCCCTCCATCAACCGCATCAATTTCGAGGGGAACGACCTGATCACGGACGAGCAGATGCTCTCCATCGTCTCCTCCCGCCCGCGCCGGCCCTTCACCCGCGCGCAGGCGGAGGCCGACGCGCAGGCGCTGATCGACAATTACCGCGCGACGGGACGCTACGGCGCCGTGGTCGAGCCGGTGATCATCGAGCTGCCGGACAACCGCGTCGACCTCGTCTTCGAGATCGCCGAGGGCGAGGTGACGGAGATCTACCGGATCGATTTCGTCGGCAACGAGCAGTTCTCGGACGGGCGGCTCCGAGGCGTGATCGACACGAGCGAATCCGGGCTGCTCGGCTTCCTCCTGTCTTCCGATGTCTACGACGCGGAACGGCTGGAATTCGACAAGCAGCTTCTCCGCCGGTTCTATCTCAGCCAGGGCTACGCCGATTTCACCGTTCTTTCCGCGGTCGCCGAACTGGCGCCGGACCGGGGCGGGTTCTTCATCACCTTCACGGTCGAGGAGGGCCCGCTCTATACATTCGGGGAACTGACGGTCCAATCCTCCGCGCCGGCGCTCGCGCCCGAGGATTTCGAGGCGCTGATCCCCGCGGGGCTGACCGGGCAGACCTATGACGCGACTCTGGTCGAGGAGATCATCGCGGACATGGTGTTCCTCGCCGGGCAGCAGGGCTTCGCCTTCATGGACGTGCGCCCGCTCGCGCGCCGGAACGAGGAGGAGCGGACGATCGACGTCGGCTTCGAGCTGGTGGAGGGGCCGCGCGTCTATGTCGACCGGATCGACATCGAGGGCAACGACTCGACGCTCGACCGCGTGATCCGCCGCCAGTTCCGCATCGTGGAGGGCGACGCCTTCAACGCGCGGGAGGTGGAGCGCGCGCGCGGCCGCATCCGCGCGCTCGGCTTCTTCGCCAATGTGGACGTACGCACCGAGCAGGGGGCGACGGAAGACCGCGCGCTCATCAAGGTCGAGGTCGAGGAGCAATCCACCGGCTCGATCAATTTCGGCGTCGGCTTCTCCTCCGCCTCGGGGCCGACGGGCGAGGTCTCGATCCAGGAGGCCAACTTCCTCGGCCGCGGACAGTTCGCCCGCGCCCGCGTGCGCGTCTCGGGCGACAGCCAGGTGTTCGACCTGACCTTCGAGGAGCCGGCCTTCCTCGACCGCGATCTCCGCGCCGGGCTCAACGTCTTCTACCGGGACGAGGATCTGGACGACGAGAGCTCGTTCGAGATCTCCAGCATCGGCTTCATCCCGTCGATGACCTTCCCGATCAGCGAGCCCGGGCGGCTGCGGCTCTTCTACGAGATCTCGCAGGACGACATCCGCGATTTCGGCCTCAACGTCTCCCCGCTGATCCGGATTGACGAAGGCAAGCAGATCACCTCCGCCATCGGCTTCCGCTATACCCATGACAAGCGGAACGACCCGATCGAGCCGACCGACGGCTATTTCCTCTCCTGGACGCAGACTTTCGCCGGCCTCGGCGGCGAGGCGCGCTATACGCGCAGCGTCGCCAGCGCGAAGGGCTGGACGTCCTTCTTCGCGGACGACGTGATCCTCAGCCAGGAATTCGAGGGCGGCGCCCTGTTCGGGCTCGGCCGCGACCTGAAGATCAACGACCGTTTCTTCCTCGGCGGAGACAGTTTCCGCGGCTTCGCCTTCTCCGGCATCGGGCCGCGGGACAGTTCACTGGGCTTCAACGGCATCGAGCGGGACGACGCGCTCGGCGGCAACTTCTACGCCATCAGCCGGACGGAGCTGACCTTCCCGCTCGGCCTGCCGGACGAGTTCGGCATCTTCGGCGGGGTGTTCGCGGATGTCGGCACGCTCTGGAGCCTTGACGACAGTTCCGCGGTCGATACGGACCCGAGCAGCGCCTCGAACGGCCTCGTCGTCGGCGTGAACGATTCCGCGGAGCTTCGCGCCTCGGTCGGCGCCAGCATCTTCTGGGATTCGGGCTTCGGCCCGCTCCGGCTGAACTTCGCCGTTCCGGTCAAGAAACAGTCCGGCGACGAGACCGAGTTCTTCCGGCTCACGGTCGGAACGCGGTTCTGAATGCGGGGCGTCGCGGCGAGGCTCGCCGCCGCCTGCCTCCTCGCGCTCGCCTGCGCGGCGGCCGCGCAGGAGGCGCCGCCGATCCTGATCGTCGATCGCGAGCGCGTCCTGCGCGACAGCGTTCCTGCGCGGAGCCTCGCGGAAAGCGAGCGGGAGGCGCGCGTCGCGCTCGGCGAGGAGCTTGAGGCGCTGCGGCGCGCGCTCGAAGCCGAAGAGGCGGAAATCGCGGCCCTGCGCGACGAAGGGGACAAGGCCGCCTTCGAGGCGCGGGTGCGCGCCTTCGACATCCGGGTGCGCGAGGCGCGGCGCGACAGCCAGGCGAAGGGCGAGGCGCTTCAGGCCCGCTTCATCGGCGCCCGGCGCGACCTTGCGGCGGCGCTGGAGCCGGTGCTGCAGTCGGTTCTGGAGGAAAGCGGCGCAACGCTGATCCTCGATGCGAGAACGGTGCTCGCCGCGAGGCCGGGCGCCGACGTGACCGAAGAGGTCATCCGCCGCTTCGACGCCGCGCCGCCGATTCCCCTGCCGCCGGCGCAACCGGCGGAGGAATGAGGGGCGCCCGCCCGCTTGACCCTAGCGCGCGGCGCGGTATGACGGATGGGAACCAAGAACAAGAGATCGGCTGGCATGGACGGAATGGCGAGCGAAGACCTGAAACATGCCGATGTCGAGCGCATCAAGCGGATGATCCCGCATCGCTATCCTTTCCTTCTGATTGACGCGGTGGAGGCGATCCGCGTCAATGACAGCGCGGTCGGCATCAAGAACGTCTCGGTCAACGAGCCGCATTTCCAGGGTCACTTCCCGGAGAAGCCGGTCATGCCCGGCGTCCTCATCGTCGAGGCTATGGCGCAGACGGCGGCTGTTCTCGTCGTCGAGACGCTGGAGATGATCGACAAGGGGCTCCTCGTCTATTTTATGACGCTGGACAAGACCCGCTTCCGCAAGATCGTCGCGCCGGGGGACCGGCTGGAGCTGCATGTGAAGATCCTCCGCGGCCGCGGAAAGATCTGGAAGTTCTGGGCCGAGGGCAAGGTCGGCGGGGAGATCGCGGCCGAGGCCGAATTCTCCGCCATGATTATCACGCCGGACGATTCCCGCCGCCGCTAGGCGCGCGGCGCCCGACCCATTGACGCGCCGGCGCCTGCGCGCCACGCTCTCATTCTGTTTCGAAGGGGGGCGGGCATGGTCGTGGCGCATACCGTCGCCTTTCAGGGGATGGAGGCGCGGCCCGTGGAGGTGCAGGTGCATCTCGCCCCCGGCATCCCCGCCTTCACCCTCGTCGGCCTGCCGGACAAGGCGGTTGCGGAATCGAAGGAGCGGGTGCGCGCGGCGCTGAACGCCATCGGCCTCGCCCTGCCGCCGCGGCGCATCACGGTGAACCTCGCGCCCGCGGACCTGCCGAAGGAGGGGGCGCATTACGACCTCCCCATCGCGCTCGGCCTTCTCGCCGCGCTGGAAGTCGCGCCGGCGGAGGAGGTCTCCCGCTGCCTCGCGATGGGGGAGCTTTCGCTCGACGGGCGGATCGGGCGGGTGAGCGGGGTGCTGCCCGCCGCGCTCGCCGCGGCGGAGGCGGAGATGAGCTTCGTCTGCCCCGAAGCCTGCGGGGCGGAGGCCGCGCTTGTCGGCGCGGCGCATGTGATCGCGGCGGGGAGCCTGACGGCGCTGATCAACCATTTCGCGGGGCGCCAGAGCCTGCCGGCGCCAGAGCCGGCGGGGCCGGGCAACGAGGGGCCGGTGAAGGACCTCGCGGACGTGCGCGGGCAGGAGGGGGCGCGCCGCGCGCTCGAAGTCGCGGCGGCGGGCGGGCACAACATGCTGATGATCGGGCCGCCGGGCGCAGGCAAGTCGATGCTCGCCGAACGGCTTCCCGGCATCCTGCCGCCGATGGATGCGGCGGAGGCGCTTGAAGTCTCGATGATCCATTCGGTGGCGGGATTGCTGAGGGACGGGCGGGCGCCCCGCCGCCGCCCGTTCCTTGACCCGCACTATGGCGCCTCGATGGCGGCGATGGTGGGCGGCGGGCGCTCGGCGGCGCCGGGGCAGATCAGCCTTGCGCATAACGGCGTGCTGTTCCTCGACGAATTGCCGGAATTCGCGCGGCCCGTGCTCGAAAGCCTGCGGCAACCGCTGGAGACGGGGGAGACCTTCATCGCGCGGGCGAACGCCCATGTGCGCTATCCGGCGCGGTTCCAGCTCGTCGCGGCGATGAACCCGTGCCGTTGCGGGCACATGGCGGACCCGGCGCTCGCCTGTTCCCGCGCGCCGGGCTGCGGGCTCGACTATCAGGCGCGCATCTCGGGGCCGCTGCTGGACCGGATGGACGTGCAGATCGAGCTGCCGGGCGTTTCCCCCGCCGATCTCTCCGCCGCGCCGAAGGGCGAGCCCTCCGCCCCCGTCGCTTCCCGCGTCGCAAGGGCGCGGGCGCGGCAGAGGGCGCGGTTCGAGGAGCGGGGGTTGAAGCTTCGCACCAATGCGGAGCTGTCAGGGGAGCTGCTGGAGGAGATCGCGGCGCCCGACGCGCCGGGGCGGGAGCTGCTGGACCGGGCGGCGGAGCGGCTGCGGCTCACGGGCCGGGGCTATCACCGCGTCATGCGCCTCGCCCGCACCATCGCCGACCTCGACGGAGCGGAGCGGGTGGGGCGGGCGCATGTTGCGGAGGCGGCGGGATACCGGCGGGCGGCGCTGAAGCGGTGAGGGGCCGCTTGCCGGGCGCGGCGCAGGGCGGCATGGTTGCGCATGCGCCGGGGGAGTTTCGATGATTGATCTCGCGGATTTCCTGATCGCCGTGCTGACGGATTTCAAGGATGACAGCCTCACGGCGCAGATCACTTTTCTCGGATTCCTGTTCGGAGGGTTCTTCGCCGCGTTCGCACTTGCTTGGAAACTTATCTCCCGCCGCGGGCGCGTCGCGGCGCAGGAGCGGGATGACCTGAGGGATGAACTGGCGACGGAGCGGGACCTGACGAAGGCGCTTCGGAAGGAGATCGCCTCGCTGAAGGAGACGGAGCCCGGCGCCGTCCTCGCCCGGCTCCGCGCCGATCTCGACGCGGGGAAGGAGGAGAAGGCACGGGAGGCGGCGGGGGCCTTGCTTGCGAAGACCGCCGCGGCGCAGGGCCTCGCGCACGGGCTGCTTTCCGAGGCCGCCCTCGGCTATGGCGAGGCGCGGCTGGAGACAGCGCTGGCGCATGCTTGGGCCGCCCATGCCGCGCTGCCGCAGGATGACGAGGCCCGCGCCCGCCTCGCCGGGGTGGAGGCGCGGGCGGAGGCGGCGAAGGCCACGCCCGAAAGCCCGGAGCGGGCGGAGGAGCGCCGCATCCATCGCCTGATCGCGGAGAACGGGGCGGATGCGCAAGCGCTTTTCGACGCCGGGGAAGCGGAGTTCCGCAAGGGCTGGTATCTCACCGCCGCCGCAATCTTGGAGCGGGCGCTGGCGCTCGTCTCGGCGGTCGAGGGGGAGGAGGGGCCGAATGCGCTCCGCCTCCGCATGCGGATCGCCCAAGCGGCGCTCGTCGGCGGCCGCATCGAGCGGGGCGCCCGGCTCGTTGCGCCGTTGCCGGCATGCTGCGAAAGCGTGCTGGGCGCGACGGCGCGAGAGACGTTTTGGGCGAAGGTGCTCGTCGCCGACGCCGCGATGCGACAGGGGCGAGATGGAGAGGCGGCGAAGGGGCTGCGCGCCATGCTGCCGCTCCAGTCCATCGCCCTCGGCTCCGAGGATTGGGGCGTGCTGACGACGCGATTCCATCTAGCCAAGGCGTTGATCGGAAGCGGCGAGCCAGCGGAAGCCATAGCGGAGCTAACCAAGCTGATGCCCTTGAAGGAGAAGGTCAAGGGCGCAGATCACGGCGACACTCTCGCGACGCGCGGAGTGCTCGCGCGGGCGCAGATCACACTCGGGCGGGCGGCTGAGGCGGAGGCAGCGCTGTCCGCGCTCCTGCCGGTTTCAGAGCGGATTAGGGGCGCGGAGCATCCCGAAACGCTCAAGGCGCGTAGAGAACTCTCGCGGGCGCGGCTCGCGCTCGGGCGGGCTGCGGAGGCGGAAAGGGAGCTTGCCGCGCTATTGCCGGTCTGGGAGCGGGTGGCGGGCGCGGAGCATCCGAGCACTCTGATAAACCGCTATTTACTCGCGCGGGCGCGGCTCGATCTTGGGCGGGTGGGGGAGGCGGAGGCGGAGCTGGCCGCTCTGCTGCCGGTCCTTGAGCGGGTGGAGGGCGCGGAGCGTCCGCACACGCTGATGACCCGGGCGCGGCTTGCGGAGGCGGTTCTGGCGCAGGGGCGGGCGGCGGAGGCGGCGGGGGCGCTGGCCGCGCTGGCGGAGCCCGCCGCGCGGGTCTGGTCCGCGACCAATGATGAGCCGGGGTTTATCGCACTCTTGCGCGCCGAGGCGGCCGCCGCGCTCGGGGACGAACAGGCGGCGGCGGGATTCGCGGCGGAGGCGGAGTCGCGGTTCGCCGGACTGGACGAAGGCCATGTCTGGCGCCGCCGCCTCGCCGCCTTTCGCGCGCGGGGGGCGTGAGGGGCGCCGCCCGCTATTCGATCAGCAGGCCCCGCCGCTTCGCCCCGCTCTCCTCGATTACCGGATCGCGGCCGCCGCGGAGGATGGAGTTGCCTTCGTAGAGCGTGCGCTGGTCGATGGCGGGCGGGTCGAGCCAGTCCGCCTCCTTCATCTGGCCGGACTGGCCGTAAGCCTCCAGCGCGTTGCGGTAGCAGACGCGCTCCACCGTTTCGGGGGCGATGCCGCTCTCCAGCGCCAGCTTCGCCGTCTTGGCGACGCCGAGCGGGTCCGAGATGCCCCAGTCGCAGGCGCTGTCCACGATGATGCGCTCAGCCCCATAGCGCTTCAGGATCTCCACCATCCGCGCATTGCCCATCTTGGTGGAGGGATAGATCGAGAAGCCGGCCCAGTAGCCGCGCTGGAGGGTCTCCGCCACCGTCTCCTCGTTGTTGTGGTCGATCACGACCATGGAGGGGTCCACGCCCATCTCCTCGCAGACATCCATCGAGCGGGAAGTGCCGCGCTTCTTGTCGCGGTGCGGGGTGTGGACCATGACGGGGAGGTGAAGCTCCTTCGCGAGCTTGAGCTGGAGGCGGAAATACTTGTCCTCCAGCGGGGTCTGCTCGTCATAGCCGATCTCCCCGATGGCGACGACGCCCTCCTTCAGCGCGAAGCGGGGGAGCCATTCCATCACGCCTTCGGCCAGTTCCTCGTTGTTCGCCTCCTTCGAGTTGAGGCCGACGGTGCAGTAATGGCGAATGCCGAACTGCCCGGCGCGGAACCGCTCCCACCCGACGATGGTGGAAAGGTAGTCCACATAGGTGCCGACGAAGGTGCGCGGCTGGCCGAGCCAGAAGGCGGGCTCGATCAGCGCCACGACGCCGGCGGCGGCCATCGCCTCGTAATCGTCCGTCGTGCGGGAGATCATGTGGGCGTGGGGGTCGATGAACATCATGCCGCATTCTCCTCCGCGCGGGCGAGCGCCGCGTCGATCTTCGGGTCCCCGGCGAAGGGGCGGACGGGAATCCAGAGCTCGGGCGTCACGGGCCGGCCGGCGGCCCAGCGCTCCTCCGCATAGTCGCAGAGGATGCGCGCAAGCTCCGGATTCGCCCGCTCCTCCAGCCCGACGATGGGGGCGAGGCGGGCGCCGACGAAGAGCGCCTTCAGGATCATGTGGTTCCAGCGATGCTCGTCGAAATGGTCGCGCGGCCACGGGTTGCGGTGGGCGATCGCCTCGAAGACCGGGCGGAGATTGGAGCGGAGCCCCTCCCCGACCTCGAAATCCAGCGCCTCCGGTTCGGGATAGAGCGGCAGGCCGCGATAGAGGGCGATCATTTCCGCCGCGTCCGAGGTGCGGCGAAGGTCCTTGAACGTCTCCGCGAAGGGCCGCGCGCCGCGAAAGACGAGAAGGGCGAGGACGCGCGCGGCGCCGTCGAGGCTCCAGTCCGACGGGTCCCATCCCGGCCGCGCCGCGTCCGCCGCCCTGAGATCGGCGGGCGAGAGGGCGAGGTCCGCCTTGCCGAGCCGCCGCGGCGCGAGGCCGAGGACGACGTGCAGCGCCTTTTCCGGCGCGCCGTCCCCGAGATTGGCGAGCGTGTCGCCGAGCCACATCGCCTCCTTCCCCGCGCGGGCCATGACCCATCCGCGCAAGAGATCCACTGGCGCCGCCATGTCGTCTCCTCCTGTTTTCCGCGAGACTAGGGCAAGGCGCGGGGCCGCTCCAGAGGCGGGCTTCCTTGCCGGGCGAGATTCCGCGATAGTCGCGAAAAAGAAGAATGGGGAGAGCGGATGACTCCGACCTTGGTGATTCTCGCGGTCGGGCTCGCGCCCGACCTGATCGGGCCGCATACGCCGCGGCTGGCGGCGCTGGCGGCGAAGGGGGCGATGCGGCCGCTGGAGACGGTGACGCCCGCCGTCACCTGCACGGCGCAGTCGACGCTGCTGACCGGGCTGCCGCCCTCCGGCCACGGCGCGGTGGCGAACGGGTGGTTCTTCCGCGATCTTTCGGAAGTGCTGCTCTGGCGCCAGCCGAACCAGCTCGTCGCGGGCGAGAAGGTCTGGGAGGCGGGGCGAAAGCGGGACCCCGGCTTCACCTGCGCGAAGATGTTCTGGTGGTACAACATGTATGCGAGCGCGGACTGGTCCGCCACGCCGCGGCCCATGTATCCGGCGGACGGGCGGAAGCTGCCGGATCACTATGCCGAGCCGCCCGCGCTCCATGACGAGCTGGACGCGAAGCTCGGGACCTTTCCGCTCTTCAAGTTCTGGGGGCCGCTGGCGGATATCACCTCCTCCGACTGGATCGCGAAGGCGACGCTGCATGTGATGGAGACGCGGGACCCGACGCTGACGCTCACCTATCTGCCGCATCTCGACTACAACCTGCAGCGGCTCGGGCCGGACCTTTCGCATCCGCGGCTCCAGGCGGATTTGCGGGAGATCGACGCGCTCTGCGGCGACCTGATCGACTTCGCGGAGGCGACGGGGCGGCGCGTGCTCGTCGTCTCCGAATACGGGATCACGAAGGCGACGGATGCGGTCCATATCAACCGGGCGCTGCGCGAGGCGGGGCTGATCCGGGTCAGGCCGGAGGAGTTCGGGCGGGAGATCCTCGATTGCGGCGCCTCGGCGGCATTCGCGATGGCGGATCACCAGATCGCGCATGTCTATGTGAAGGACGAGGCTCTCATCCCGAAGGTCAGGGCGCTGGTCGAGGGGCTCGACGGGGTCGAGGGCGTATGGGCGGGGGCGGAGCGGGCCGCGCTCGGGCTCGATCATCCGCGCTCGGGCGAGATCGTGGCGCTGACGAAGGCGGACCGGTGGTTCAGCTATTACTACTGGCTCGACGAGCGGAAGGCGCCGGATTTCGCGCGCACGGTCGATATTCACCGGAAGCCGGGATACGACCCGGTGGAGTTGTTCTTCGACCCGGCGCTGACCGCGCCGAAGCTGAAGGCGGGCTGGACGCTGGCGAAGCGGAAGATGGGGTTCCGGAGCCTGCTCGACGTCATCTCCCCCTCCGCCACGCATCTGGTGAAGGGGACGCACGGGCGGATCACGGACGACCCCTCCGCCGGGCCGCTCGTCATCTCCTCCGAGGCGGGGCTGATGCCGGCGGGGGCGGTGAAGGCGACGGACTTCAAGGCGCTGACGCTCGACCACGTCTTCCGGTGAGGCTGGCGCTCGCGCTTCTCCTCGCGGCGGGCGCCGCCGCGGCGGAGGAGGGATTGCGCTGCGCGCCGGATCACCCGGTGCTGTGCGAGAACGTGCACGTTTCCTGCGCCGGGCGGAGCCGGGTTCCGGCGCCGGCCTTTACGGTGCTCTTCTCCGGCCAGCGCGCGGCGGTCGCCTTTGCGGGCGGGGAGGTCTGGGATGCGGGGGTGAGCCGGAGCCATTCGGGAACCGTGCTCCGCCCGGAGACGGGGCGGGACTGGGTGCGGCTGGCGCCGGACGGGCGGTTCAGCCTCCGGCGCTATCGCGGCGGGCGGGCGCTGATGGCGGCGGGAGCGTGCCGGGAGGCGGGCTGGCTGCGATGAGGCGCAACGCGGGCGTTGCTTCGAGGCTGTTGCTTTCCGGGTAAACGCCGGATTCTATGAGAAAAAATGGTGCGCGCGCTGCTTCGCGCCGGGTCCGGGGAGACGGGATTTCGCCACCTTGGCTTTTATCCGCCTGTAATCGCTCATAAAAATCGGCATTCTTCGTGTAAGAAAGCGTATTACAAACGTATTACAACCATATTGCAGACTTCGGCGGAAACGCGATCTTCATATCTTTCATGCAACATGATGGCGGTGGGAGTTCGTAAACTCCCTACCCGAAGATCGTGAACATCCGGTATGCGACGCGCGCGGCGGCCCGGCGGGATTCCGGCTTGCGCGGCGGCGAAGCGGATGGGAGCAATCCGGAACTCCGGGAGGTTCCGATGCTGCTCGACGTGTTTCTGCCGCTCTCGCTGGCCTTCATCATGTTCTCGCTCGGGCTCGGGCTCACGCCGGCGGATTTCGCGCGCGTCGGGGCGAAGCCGCTGGCCTTCGCCGTGGGAGCCGCGACGCAGATGCTGCTTCTGCCGGCGGTGGCGCTCGGGCTCGTCCTCCTCTTCGCGCCGCCGCCGGAGCTGGCGCTGGGCGTGATGATCCTCTCCTTCTGCCCCGGCGGCGTGACCTCCAACATCCTGACGCGGCTGGCGGGCGGGGCGGTCGCGCTCTCGATCACGCTGACGGCGGCGGTGAGCCTCCTCTCGGTCGTCACCGTGCCGTTCCTCGTGGCCTGGGCCGCCGTCGGCCTGATGGGCGAGGCGGCGCCGGCGGTGGATGTGGGCGCGCTCGGCCTCGCCATGTTCGCGATCACGGCGGCGCCGGTCGCGCTCGGCGTCGCGATCCGGTCGCTTGCGCCGGGCTTCGCGGACCGGTTCGAGCCGCTGGCGGCGCGGGCGGCGACGGCGCTCTTCATTCTCATCGTCGCCGGGGCGCTCGCCGCGAACTGGGGGCTCTTCGTGGAGAACCTGCCGGTGCTCGGCCCGCTTCTCGTTCTTCTCAACGTCGTCATGCTGGCGCTCGGCGTCGCCTTCGCGCGGCTGATGCGGCTCTCGCGCGGGGAGGGGCTCGCCATCGCGCTGGAGGCGGGGGTGCAGAACGCGACGCTCGGCATCGCGGTGAGCGGGCTGATCGCCGCCGCGGCGACGGGCCTGCCGGCGATGGCGCTGCCCTCCGGCGTCTACGGGATCACGATGTATCTCGTGACGCTGCCCTTCATCCTCTGGGCGCGGCGGGGGATCGCAGCGGCGCGGGCCTGAGCGGAAGCCGCCGCGGAATCGGCCGGGCGGAGGCGCAGCGCTCCCCCCGGGGCCCTTGGCCCGGGCGTCCAGCCCGGGCCGCGTCCTCCCTCCCCCCAAGGGAGGACGCATCGCAACGGAGCAACAGGTGCGACCGCCCGAGTTCGTGACGCCATAAACCGCCCTGAGCAGACGTTCCAAGGCGTCCTCCCGAGGGAGGTCGCGGCCCTCCCCGCTCCGTTCGCAGGTCGACCGGCCCCTGGTGCTAGACCGGCTCGATCCGGATCGCGACGGGCGCGCCCATCGAGACGTCGCTGGCCGCCACCACGGCGAGGGCGGAATCGAGCCGCTCCCGCGTCGTCTCGTGCGTGACGATGAGCACCGTCGCCTCCCCGCCCTCGGCCTCGTCCGCGCTCTGCACCATGCGGTGGATCGAGACGCCGACGGCGCCGAGCGCGGCGGCGACGCGGCCGAGCGCGCCCGGCCGGTCGGCGAGGGCGAGGCGGATGTAATAGGCGGCGGGCGCGCCCGATTCGGCGCGCG
>JAUIDE010000148.1 GCA_030429105.1 Alphaproteobacteria bacterium | reverse complement strand
CTCCGCCCCCGGCCGAGGAGCCCGGCATGACGGATCCCGCCATATCGCATCCGGCGAGCCGTCAGCGCTGACACAGGTGCCTCACGGACGCCCCCGGCCCTATCGCACTGCGAGGCGCCGCCGCTGCACCCCTCCACCCTCAAGATAAGCACAAGAATTAGTTTATACAGCATAAATACGATATCGTGGGTAGATGAGCTCGGGGCACGATAAGGCGCGTCGCAGGAGAAGCGCCTATGAAGCATGTCCCGCCTTCTGCTACAGAGCGCATCGTCGCACGGTCCTGTCCCGACCCGTCGCGACGTCTTCGAATGTCACAGACCCTTACAATGGCGCTTTTTAGTGGTCTTGTAGTTCTTGGGGTTTGCTCTGTGAGTGGCGTATCTTGGCTGTTCTCCTCGGTCGCCGCTGTCGTCACCCTGAACGTCGTGCCTTTGATCCTTTCGGTCGTGCTCGCCGCGCGGTAGCGCCGCTCTGCACTGTCCGCGTGCGATCTCGTGAAGGGCATGGCGTCACGCCTTGCCACCGATGCGCATGCCGTGCATCTCGACGCGGCGCAGCACGACCACGAGCGTGCCGCTGGCGGCGCGATAACACACGGGCGGCGTTCTTGCTGCGCAGCGCGTGGCGACGCGCGACCGTGGCCTTCAGCCCGCAGATCAGGCTCATCACGCGTGCGCCGTCCAGTCTCGGCGATCCCGGGTCTGCTTGCGCATTTTGTTGTCTCGCCGCCCGGAACAGTAGTGCGGCTGTGAGGCAATCTTGGCCTGAGGTGGTCGCAGCAGGAGAAGTCCCGGGATTCTGCTTCGCTTGCATCCGAGCCCTTTAGGTTCACACTCGGCCGCCTCACGCCATTCCTCTGTCTTCACGCGCCCCAGCCCTTCTACGCCTTCACCGCTGTTGCGCCACCGGTCTTTCCCCTCTTCTTGATCGGTCCCGTGATCCACCACGGGGCCGCTCATGTCCGTCGCCACCCTCCACCCGGAAGCCACGATGCGCGGCGCGCGGATGCTGCGGACGGCGCTCGGGCCGCAGGTCGCCGCCTGGCTGGAGGATGCCGCCGTCGTCGAGGTGATGCTGAACCCTGACGGGCGGCTCTGGGTGGACCGGCTGACCGAGGGGCTCTCCGACACCGGCGCGCGTATCGAGCCGGCGGACGGGGAGCGGATCATCCGCCTCGTCGCGCACCATGTCGGCGCCGAGGTCCATGCCGGGGCGCCGCGGGTCTCGGCGGAGCTGCCCGGGACGGGAGAGCGCTTCGAGGGTCTGCTGCCGCCGGTCGTGGCGGCGCCGGCCTTCGCCATCCGCAAGCGGGCGGTCGCGGTCTTCACGCTGCAGGACTACGTCGCCGCGGGGATCATGACGGCGCGCGCCGCCGAGGCCCTGCGCATGGCTGTCGCTGACCGGGCCAACATCCTCGTCGCGGGCGGGACCTCGACCGGCAAGACCACGCTGACCAACGCCCTCCTCGCCGAGGTGGCGGGGACTGCAGACCGCGTTGTCCTGATCGAGGACACCCGCGAGCTCCAGTGCCTCACGCCCAACCTGGTGGCGCTCCGTACAAAGGACGGTGTCGCAACGCTCTCCGATCTTGTCCGCTCCTCCCTTCGCCTGCGCCCCGACCGCATTCCCATCGGCGAGGTGCGCGGGGCCGAGGCGCTCGATCTCCTGAAGGCCTGGGGCACCGGCCATCCGGGCGGAATCGGGACGATCCACGCCGGCTCCGCGCTCGGGGCGCTGCGGCGCATGGAGCAGCTGATCCAGGAGGCGGTCGTGACCGTGCCAAGGGCGCTGATCGCCGAGACCATCGACCTCGTCGCCGTGCTCACGGGGCGCGGCGCCGCACGGCGGCTGAACGAACTCGCCCGGGTCGCCGGGCTGACGCAGGCAGGCGACTACGCGATCGAAGACCTGCTCACCCCCACATCCGGAGACGCCTCATGATCCCACACCTGTCCTCCATTGCCCTCGCTGGCGCCGTCGCCCTGTCAACTGGCTCCTTTCTCGTCCCCGATGCGGCGCTGGCCGCCGGATCCGGCATGCCCTGGGAAGCGCCGCTGCAGACGATCCTCGAATCGATCGAGGGTCCGGTCGCCAAGATCGTCGCCGTGATCATCATCATCGTGACCGGCCTGACGCTCGCCTTCGGCGACACAGGCGGCGGCTTCCGGCGGCTGGTGCAGATCGTCTTCGGCCTCTCCATCGCCTTCGCCGCCTCGAGCTTCTTCCTCTCCTTCTTCTCCTTCGGCGGCGGGGCGCTGATCTGAGATGGAGCGCCCGACCGACATCCCCGGCTACTACGCTCCCGTTCACCGGGCGCTCTCCGAGCCGATCCTGCTCGCCGGCGCGCCGCGCGCCGTCGCCATCGCGAATGGGACACTGGCCGCCGCCATCGGGCTGGGATTGCGGCTCTGGCTGGTGGGGCTCGCGCTCTGGCTCGTCGGCCATCTCCTCGCGGTCTGGGTCGCAAAGCGCGACCCGCAGATCGCGGAAGTGGCGCGGCGGCATCTTCGCTATCCCGCCTGGTTAGGGGTCTGAGCCAATGCTGCGCCTCGCCGAATACCGCGCCAGACCCGCCTCACTGGCCGACTTCCTGCCCTGGGCGGCGCTGGTCGCGCCGGGCGTCGTCCTCAACAAGGACGGCTCGCTGCAGCGGAGCGCCCGGTTCCGCGGCCCCGACCTCGATTCCGCGACGCCCGCCGAGCTCGTCGCCACATCGGCCCGGCTCAACGCGGCTTTGCGGCGGCTCGGCTCCGGCTGGGCGGTCTTCGTTGAGGCGCAGCGGATCCCGGCTCAGGGCTACCCGGCCTCCGACTTCCCCGATCCGGTCTCGGCGCTGGTCGACGCCGAGCGGCGGGCGCAGTTCGAGGAGGACGGGGGGCATTTCGAGAGCGCGTACTTTCTGACGCTGGTCTGGATGCCTCCCGCCGACGAGGTCCGCCGCGCCGGCTTCTGGCTGGTCGAGAACGCGCCCGCGCGCGGAGCCGACCCCGCCGAACTCCTCGCCAGCTTCACCGGCCGCACCGACCGCTTCCTCGATCTCCTCGAAGGCTTCATGCCCGAGGCCGCCTGGCTCTCGGATGAGGAGACGCTCACCTATCTTCACTCGACTGTTTCGGCCCGCCGCCAGCGCGTCCGTGTGCCCGAGACGCCGATGCATCTCGACGCCGTGCTCGCCGACGAGCCGCTCCTCGGCGGGCTCGCGCCGCGGCTCGGCGCGATGCATCTCCGCACCCTCACGATCATGGGCTTTCCAAGCGCGACCTGGCCGGGGCTGCTCGACGAGCTCAACGGGCAGGCCTTCGCCTATCGCTGGTCGACCCGCGCGATCTGCCTCGACAAGACCGACGCCGCCCGGCTCTTCGCGCGCATCCGCCGCCAGTGGTTCGCCAAGCGCAAGTCGGTCGCGGCGATCCTGAAGGAGGTGATGACCAACGAGGCCTCGACGCTTCTTGACAGCGACGCCGCCAACAAGGCCGCCGACGCCGACGAGGCGCTGCAGGAACTCGGCGCCGATCTCGCCGGCGCCGCCTATGTCACCGCCACGATCACGGTCTGGGACGAAGATCCGCGAGCGGCCGAGGCGCGGCTCAAGACCGCCGAGAAGATCGTCCAGGGCCGCGACTTCACCTGCATCCCCGAGACGCTGAACGCGCTCGACGCCTGGCTCGGCTCGCTGCCTGGCCATCTCTACGCCAATGTCCGCCAGCCGCCGATCTCGACCCTGAACCTCGCCCACATGATCCCGGTCTCGGCGGTCTGGGCCGGCCCCGTGCGCAACGAGCATCTGGACGGCCCGCCGCTCTTCCATGCCGAGACCGAGGGATCGACCCCGTTCCGCTTCTCGACCCATGTCGGCGATGTTGGCCATACGCTGATCGTCGGCCCGACCGGCGCCGGCAAGTCGGTGCTTCTGGCGTTGATGGCGCTACAGTTTCGGCGCTATGCCGGCGCGCAGGTCTTCGCCTTCGACTTCGGCGGCTCGATCCGCTGCGCCGCGCTCGCCATGGGCGGTGACTGGGAGAACCTCGGCGACGCGCTCGCCGATGAGGAGCCTGCGGTGCAGCTGCAGCCGCTCGCGCGGATCGACGAGGCGGCGGAGCGCGCCTGGGCGCAGGACTGGCTCGCGGGCATTCTGGGCCGCGAGGGGGCGATGATCGACCCGGTCGCGCTCGACCACCTCTGGTCGGCGCTGACTTCGCTCGCCTCGGCCCCGCGCGAGGAGCGCACGCTGACCGGGCTCTCGGTCCTTATGCAATCGACCGAGCTGAAGCGCGCGCTGAAGCCCTTCTGCCTCGGCGGGCCGTTCGGGCGGCTGCTCGACGCCGAGGCGGAGGCGCTGGGCTCTGCGGACGTCCTCGCCTTCGAGACCGAAGGGCTGATCGGCTCGCCGGCCGCGCCCGCCGTCCTCGCCTATCTCTTCCACCGGATCGAGGCCCGGCTCGACGGGCGGCCGACGATGATCCTGATCGACGAGGGCTGGCTCGCGCTCGACGACGCCAGTTTTGGCGCGCAGCTCCGCGAATGGCTGAAGACGCTCAGGAAGAAGAACGCCTTCGTCGTCTTCGCCACCCAGTCGCTGGCCGATATCGACGGCTCAGCCATTGCGCCCGCGATCGTCGAGAGCTGCCCGACGCGCATCTTCCTGCCGAACGAACGCGCCTTCGAGCCGCAGATCGCGCGCATCTATCAGCGCTTCGGCCTCAATGACCGGCAGATCGAGATCCTCGCCCGCGCCATCCCGAAGCGCGACTATTACTGCCAGTCGCGCCGCGGCAACCGGCTCTTTGCGCTCGGTCTCGGCGAGGTCGCCCTCGCCTTCACCGCCGCCTCGGCGAAGGCGGACCAGATCGCCATCGCCGAGATCCTCGCCACGCACGGGCGCACGAGCTTTCCCGCCGCCTGGCTCCGCCATCGCGGCCTCGACTGGTCGGTCGATCTGCTCGGCCCCGAGGAGCCCCCATCCCCTTCAACAGGTGACGACAAAGGAGACAACCGATGACCCGCACGCCTGACCGCCCGTCCCGGAAGAGGCTCGCCGCAGTGGCCCTCGCCGACGCCCTGGCGCTGACGCCCGTGCTGACCACGCCTGCGCTGGCCTTCTTCGGCGGCGGCGGGCGGATCGTCTACGACCCGCAGAACCACGCCGAGAACATCCTCTCCGCCGCAAGGGCGCTCGAGCAGATCAACAACCAGATCGCCCAGCTGCAGAACGAGGCGCGCATGCTGATGAACGACGCGCTGAACCTTGCGCATCTCCCGCATTCCTCGCTCACGCGCCTGCGGGAGGCAGTCGGCGAGACGCAGGCGCTGCTAGACGGGGCCGGCGGGCTCGCCTTCGACGTCGCCGCCATCGAGGAGGCCTTCGCCGAAGACTACGGCGCCGCCGCAGCAAGGGGCGCGTTCGATGAGATGGTCGAAGGCGCGCGGCGGCGCTGGGAGATGTCGGTCGCAGGCTTCGAAGCCGCGCTCCGCGTGCAGGCCGGCGTCGTCGGCAATATCGAGGCCGCCCGCGCCGAGATGGGCGCCCTCGTCCGTGAGAGCCAGGGCGCGGTCGGCGCGCTGCAGGCGGCGCAGGCCGGGAACCAGCTCTTGGCGCTGCAATCGGCGCAGCTCTCCGATCTCGCCGCCGCCATCGCGGCGCAGAACCGCGCCGTCACGATGGAGGCCGCCCGCGTCGCCTCGGCGGAGGCTCAGGGGCGCGAGGCTCTCGCCCGCTTCCTCGACTATGGCGCCGGCTACGAGCCGAGCCCTGTCCGGCTCTTCGGGGAGTGAGGAGATGCCGCTCAGAACCGCTTCCACGCTCCGCGCGCTCGCGCTCGGCATTGGCGGGCTCGCCGCCCTCGTCACCGCGATCGAGTTCGCGGAGATCGTCGTCCGAGAGGAGGCCGGGCCGGCGGCCGCGCCGAACGGGCCCGCGATCTACGGGCCTGCGACGGACAGGCCCGCCGCGAAGCTGGCGCGCTGCCGGAACCTCGCGCCGGAGGACAAGGCGGCGCTGGAGCCCTGCCGCGCCGCCTGGGATGAGGCCCGGCGGCGCTTCTTCGGCCTGCCGCCCGCGACCGCGGCGGGGCCGGCGGGGGCGGAGTGACCGATGGGCGGTGTCGGAGTCATCGACCGCTTCCTCGAGGTCTTCGCGACCTACATCGATTCCGGCTTCGGCCTCCTCGGCGGCGATGTCGCCTTCCTCGCCACCACCCTCATCGTGATCGACATCACGCTCGCCGCGCTCTTCTGGGCCTGGGGCGCGGATGACGACATCATCGCCCGGCTGGTGAAGAAGACCCTCCTCGTCGGGATATTCGCATTTATCATCGGCGAGTGGAGCGACCTCGCCCGGATCGTCTTCGACAGCTTCGCCGGGCTCGGCCTTCTGGCCACAGGCGGCGCCATCGGGGCAGGGGAGCTCCTGCAACCCGGCCGTATCGCGCAGGTCGGGCTGGAGGCCGGGCGACCGATCCTCTCCGCCGTCGCCGACCTGATGGGCTTCACCGCCTTCTTCGAGAACTTCGTCCAGATCGCGATTCTGATGTTCGCCTGGGCGGTCGTCCTCCTCGCCTT
>JAUIDE010000019.1 GCA_030429105.1 Alphaproteobacteria bacterium | reverse complement strand
CGAGCGCGGCGATGAGCACTTCGTCTCGCCCCGCCTCAAGAACCCAGTCGCTCTCCGCCTCCTCGACGCGATAGCCGCGCGCGCGCAGCGCGGCGGCGAGCGCGTCAGGCGCGGCGGGGCCGAGCGCGGGGCCGAAGCCCTTGTCCCGCCGCATGTCCGCATGAAAGGCGGCGAGCGCCGCAGCCTCGCCCGGCGGCGCGGGCTCCCACGTCTCCCGCCCGTCATAGGTCAGCGCCGCATAGAGCGGCAGGCGCGCGGCGGCCAGGAGGTCTGCGAAGCGGCCAATCCATTCCGCCGAAACGAGGTCGAAGAAGGCCGACGCGGCGATCAGCCCCGGCCCGCCCTCGAAGGCCGCCTCGGGCCGCGCGGCGAGATCGGCCTCCACGGCCTCCAGGTCCGGCCCCGGCGGGATCGCGGAAAGGAGCGCCCGGTCATGGTCCAGCACCCGCCAGCGCGCGGCCGGCAGATGCGCGCCGAGCGCCCGGCGCGTCGCCCCCGCCCCACCCCCGAGATCGGCGACGAGGAGCGGTCGCCCAGCGCCGAAGGCTGCGGCGCGGGCGAGGAGGCCGTGCGCCCGCGCCCGGTCGTCCGCATCGGCGCGGAGCCGCAGCCAGTC
Source organism: Alphaproteobacteria bacterium (assembly GCA_030429105.1). GTDB lineage: Bacteria > Pseudomonadota > Alphaproteobacteria > Rhodobacterales > Rhodobacteraceae > Pikeienuella. The sequence goes on along the minus strand of JAUIDE010000019.1, from coordinate 49,570 downwards.
AAGCGAAAATCCGCTCACGCCCTCCGCTCCAGCGCCCCGCGCACGATCTCCCAGGTCGCCTCCCAGCCGGGAATGGCGAGCGCGGCGCGCCGCCCCGCCGCCCCCGCCTCCCGCCTTGCCGCCGGGTCGCGCAGCAGCCCCTCGATCACGGCGGAAAGGGCCGTCGCGTCGCCCAGGGGCGCGAGGCGCAGCGCCTCCCTCGGCGCCATTTCCCGCAATGTCGGCAGGTCGAAGGCGGCGATGGGCAGGGCGCGCATCATCGCCTCCGGGAAGACCATGCCGTAGCCCTCATAGGTCGAGGCGAGGGCGAAGATCGTCGCCTCGTCATAGAGCCGGTCGAGCGCGCCGCGCGTCCCCGCCCCGGCGAACTCGATCCGCCCGCCGAGCCTCGCCTCGGCGACCGCGCGCCTCACGGCTGCGGCCGTCTCCGGGCTCCGGTCCTCCGGCCCGCTGAAAACGGCGCGCCATTCGAGGTCCGGCGGCAGCGCGGCGAGCGCCTCGACGAGCGCGAGATGCCCCTTCCGCGGCGTGAACGAGGCGACGCAGAGGATCGTCGGCGGCCCCGCCCGCCCACGCGCCGGCTCCGCCCGGTCGAGCCCCGGCGGCGCGACCGTCACCTTTTCGTCCACCAGCCCGAACTCAGCGAGGAGCGTGCGCTTCGTCTCCGCGCTCGTCACGAAGACATGGGCGGAGAGGGCGAGCGCGGCCCGCTCGTTCTCCCGCAGCCGCGCCGCAACCGCCGGTTCCAGCCCCGGCTCATGAGCCAGCGGATGATGGCAGAGCGCGAGCGGCGGGCGCGGCAGGGCGCGGATTGCCGCCTCCGGCATCGCGCCATAGGCCAGTCCGTCCACGATCACCGGCCCCGACGCGGCGGCGAGGGCGCGCGCGGCGGCCCCGACCTCAGCGTCTGTCGGAAAAGGAAAGCCCCCCGGCAGCGCCAGCGGCGCGAGGGCGCCTGATGAGGCCGCGATCAGCCGCTTGTCATAGACATAGCCGCCCGTGGGCGTCTCCGGGTCGCCCGGAATGGCGAGGAAGGCGCTCAGAGCGCGCCCTCATACCAGGCGAGCGCGGCATGGCTCTCGTTCAGCGTGATCCTGAGCCGCTCCACCTCGTCCCCGCCGGGGCCGAGCGCGCCGGCCTTCGCCGCGGCGGCGATCTCGTCGAAGATCCACTTCGCAAGCCATTCCGTCGTCGTCAGTTCGCCCGGCAGCGTCACGTCGAGATCGGAATAGTTGATCTTCGCCAGCGCCGCCTTCAGCGCGTCCGTCGCGCGGCCGATATCGACGACAATGCGCTCCGGTCCGAGCGTTTCGCGGAAGAAGCAGGCGTCAACCACATAGGTCGCCCCGTGCTTGTTCTGCGCCGGGCCGAACACCTCGCCCGGCAGGGAATGGGCGATCATGATATGGTCGCGAACCTGAACGGCGTACATCGGGCCTCACTCGTATCGGATGATCGTCGCCACGCCCGGCGCGTCACGCGCCAGGAGGGCGGGCAGGCGGGCGGCAACCTCATCGAAGGGAACCTCGGTGTCAATCAGCGCATCGAGCGCGGGATGGGCGAGGAGGTCGAGCGCCTTGGCGAGCCGCCGCCGGTGCGGCCAGCGCGGACGGCGGCCGGGGCTAACCATGCCGACCTGGCTCGAGACAAGGCTCAGCCGCTTCGCATGGAACGCCCCGCCGAGCGGCGCCGCCACCGTTCCCTCGCCATACCAGGAAAGCTCCACGAGCCGCCCCTCCACACCGAGGCAATCCATTGCTTCCGCAAGCCCAGCCGCGCTCGCGCTGGTGTGAACGGCGATGTCGAAGTCGTGACCGGCGATTTTGCCGCTCGTGAAGTTCACATTAAGTTCAGTAGCGACGGCGGCGCGCGACGCAGACGTATCTTTCAGCAATACATCGGCGCCAGGCACAAGGGAGGCGAGATGCGCGACGAGAAGGCCGATCAGCCCGCCGCCAACCACGGCGATGCGGTCTCCGGGCCCCGCTCCCGCATCCCAGAGCGCGTTGAGCGCCGTCTCCATGTTGGCGGCGAGCGCGGCGCGGCGCGGCGGCAGGCCCGGCGGCAGGGGAATCAGCGCCTCCTGCGGCAGCCGGAACCGGTCCTGATGCGGGAAGAGCGCAAAAACGTCCCGGCCCGCCAGCCCCTCCGGCCCCTCCTCGACCGTCGCCACCATCGCGTAGCCGTATTTCACCGGGAAGGGGAAATCCCCCTCCTGACGCGGCGCGCGCATCCGCTCATGCTCGCTCTCGGGCACGCGCCCCTCGAAGACGAGCCGCTCCGTCCCGCGCGAGATGAGGGAGAAGCGCGCGCGGAGTCGCGCCGCGCCCTCTCCCTCCGCCGCCGGCAGGATCGCCGCGCGGCCGGGGCCGAGATGCCAGAGCGCGCGGGGAGCGGATTCGGGAGCTTTCGCCATCATTCGCAAGCCATAGCCGCGGGGGCGGGCAGGCGCATCAGAAAGACTGCCTCATGACCGATCTTTCCGTTTCCGGTGCCGCCGCGCCCGCGGGAGCCTCGCTCACCCCGGCGGGCCTCCAGTCCGCCCGCGCGCTCCTCGCCCGCCGCCTCCTCGTCGCCGCGCTCAATCTCGGCTCCCTCGCCGCGCTCGGCTACGCACTCTCGCTCGTCTTCGGCGCGGACGGCTGGACATTGGCGGACATCGTGATCTTCGCCGCCTTCCTCGTCGGCGCGCCCTGGACGGTGATGGGCTTCTGGAACGCGGTGATCGGCCTCTGGCTCCTCCACGGGGCGAAGAACGGCCTCCACGCCGCCGCGCCGCACCTCACGGCGGGGGAGAGCGCGGACCCGGTTCGCGCCCGCACCGCCATCCTCATGTTCCTCCGCAACGAGGATGCGGAGCGCGCGCTCTCCCGCCTCGCCGCCACGCGCCGGAGCCTCGATGATACCGGCCACGGAGACCGGTTCGACGTCTTCGTCCTGTCGGACAGCGACCAGCCGGAGGTGATAGCGGACGAAGAGGCCGCCTTCGCCCGCTGGGCTCCCGTCCTCGGGCCCACCGCGCGCTACCGGCGGCGGGAGCGGAACACCGGCTTCAAGGCCGGCAACCTGCGCAATTTCCTCCGCCGCTGGGGCTCTGCTTACGAGTTCTTCCTGCCGCTCGACAGCGACAGCGTGATGGGCGGGGCGGACATCCTGCGCCTCCAGCGCATCATGGAGGCGCATCCGAAGCTTGGGATCCTCCAGTCCCTTGTCGTCGGCGCCCCGGCGGAAAGCGCCTTCGCCCGGATCTTCCAGTTCGGCATGAGGGCGGGGATGCGCAGCTTCACCATCGGCGCCGCCTGGTGGCACGGCGATTGCGGGCCCTACTGGGGCCATAACGCGATGGTCCGCGTCGCCCCGTTCCGGATGCGCTGCGCACTCCCCGTCCTGCCCGCCGGCGGCCCGCTCGGCGGCCACATCCTGTCCCATGACCAGATCGAGGCGGCGCTGATGCGCCGCGCCGGATACGAGGTCCGCGTCCTCCCCGTCGAGGGCCAGAGCTACGAGGATAATCCGCCGACGCTCTTCGACTTCACGCAGCGCGATCTCCGCTGGTGCCAGGGCAACATGCAGTACTGGGGCCTCCTCGGCCTCCGCGGTCTCATGCCCATGAGCCGCTTCCAGATCTTCGCCGCCATCATGATGTATGTCGGCGCCCCGGCCTGGATGCTGATGACGGTCGCCGCCGTCTCGAAGATCTGGGAGGAGGAATACGGCTCCATCGACTTCGCCTTCGCGATCTCGATGTTCTTCATCATGTTCGCCGTCTCGCTCTTCCCGAAGATCGCGGGCTGGCTCGACGTGGCGCTCCGGTCGGGCGGCGCGGCTTCCTATGGCGGCAGGCTCCGCTTCGCGGCGGGGGCGGCGACGGAGGTGCTCTTCTCCCTTATCCTCGCGCCCGCGGTCGCCTTCCGCGTCACGCTCTTCCTCTGCGGTCTGTTCTTCGGCAAGCGCATGGCCTGGAACGGCCAGCAGCGGGACGCGTATCGCCTCAGCTGGCGCGCCGCCCTTCGCGGGCTCTGGCCGCAAACGCTGTTCGGCCTCGCGCTCTTCGCCGCGGTGGCGAGCGGCGCGCCCTCGGCGCTCCCCTGGGCCGCGCCGGTCCTCGCCGGGCTGTGCCTCTCGATCCCCTTCGCGGTTCTGACCTCGCATCCCGCGCTCAACCGGGCGGCAGGACGGGCGCGGCTTTGCGCTATCCCGGAGGAATTCACGCCCGCGCCCGCCCTCTCTCCGCTCTCGGCCCCGCCGCCGGCGCCGAAACTGGCGGCGTAGGCGCCAATTCCGGGCTTCCGGCGCGAGGCGTTTCGCGCTAGAGCCCAAGGCGGCGCGGGCGTGGCGGAACGGTAGACGCGAGGGTCTCAAACACCCTTTCCGCAAGGAGTGTCGGTTCGAGTCCGACCGCCCGCACCACGCCTACCCCGCCGCGCAGCCGCCCTCCCGCGCGACGAGGGAGAGCGCGCGCGCCTCGCCCTTCAGCGCGGCGAGCTCCGCCGCCGGGTTCTCCTTCACCGCGGGCACGATCCAGAAGCCCGGGAACCAGAGCAGGCCCACGGCCCCGGCGATCTCGTCGTCCCGCGCGATGGCGTCCTGCCGGGCGGAGACCTCGGCGATCCTCACGTCGAGCGCGGCGGCGCGCGCCGCGATCTCCGCGCAATCCGGCCGCGCATGGCGGAGCGCGCTTTCGCGCGTGGGCGCCACGGCCTCGGGCCGGGCGGCGCAGGCCGCCAGCAAAACGGCGACGGCGAGGACGAGGCGGTTCATCGGCTTTTCCCCTTTCGGATCATCATCGCCGCGCGGAGCCTTGCGGGCAAGGCTTCAGGCGAAGCTGCGGAGCCGGTCGATCGAAAGCGTCCCCAGCACCCTCCGCTCCGGCGCGACGGGGACGAAGAGCGCCGTCAGTCCCTCCTCCGCATTCCAGTCGCAAATCGCGAAGCCCGCGCCCTCGACAATCACCATGTCCGGGTCCGCCAGCACGTCCACGCTGGTGTTGAGCCCGTTCGAGACGACGAGCGGAACGCCGCGCCAGAGGCTCACCCGGTTGAGATGGATATGGCCGGAGAAGACCCCCGCCACGTTCCGCCCCTGGAGCGCCCCGGCAAGCGCCGCCGTGCTCTCCGCATCGAGGCTCGCCCAGGGCAGCCCGCGATGGGAGAGCCGGGGCGGATGGTGGATCGAGACAACACTCGGCACTTCCGGATGGCGTGCGAGCGCGGCCTCCAGAAACTCGATCTGTTCGCTAGGCAGCGCCCCGCCGACCCGGCCGGGAACGAGGCTGTCCAGCGTCACCACATGCAGCCCGCCCTGCACCGCCTCATGGACCATCGGCTCCGCCCGGTCATGGCCGGAAAAGACGGCATGAAACGTCGCCCGGTCGTCATGGTTGCCGAGCCCGATGAGGAGCGGCGCCTTCAGCGGCGCGAGCAGCTCCTGCGCCAGGCGATAGCTCGGCTCGTCCCCATGGTTCACGAGATCGCCCGAGAGCAGAACGAAATCCGCCGCCGGGTCGAGCCCGTTGATCCCCTCCACCGCGGCGCGGAGATGGGCGGCGGTGTCCGCCCGCCGCTGCGGGTCCTCCATCCCCGGATGGCTGATGTGGATGTCGGTGAGGTGGACGAAACGGGTCATGGCTCAGGTCTCCGCGGCGGCGATGAGTGACCGGGTGTAATCCGCTTCGGGGCGGGTGAGAACCCGCGCCGCCGGCCCCGTCTCCACGATCCGCCCCGCGCGCATCACTGCGATCCGGTCCGCCAGTGCGGCGATGGCGGCGAGGTCGTGGCTGATGAAGAGTATGGCGAGGCCCATCCGCTCTTGCAGGTCCATCAGGAGGTTCAGGATCTGCGCCTGCACCGAGACGTCGAGCGCCGATACGGGCTCGTCCGCCACGAGAAGCGCCGGGCGCGTGACCACGGCGCGCGCGATGGCGACGCGCTGGCGCTGCCCGCCGGAAAACTCGTGCGGATATTTCTCCACATCGGCGGGCGAGAGGCCGACCTCCGCCAGCGCCGCCCGCGCCCGCTCCGCCGCCGCCGCGCCCGTCTCGATCCCGATGGCGCGTAAGGGCTCGGCGACGGACCAGCCGACCGTGCGCCGCGGGTCGAGCGAGCCGTAAGGGTCCTGGAACACCATCTGGAAGCGCTGGCGGAGCCGACGAAGCTCCGGCCCTGGCAGCGCGGCGAGGTCCCGCCCCTCGAAAAGCACACGCCCCTCGTCAGGCGCCTCGAACCCCATCGCCATACGCGCGAGCGTGGACTTGCCCGAGCCCGACTCGCCCACGATCCCGAGCGTCTCCCCGCGGGCGATGGCGATGGTCGCGCCCTCCACCGCGGTCAGCACAGGCGCCGGCTCGAAGAGCGAGCGCCGCGCGAGCCGATAGCGCCGCGTCGCGCCCTCGATGGAGAGGACGGGCGCGCTCACGACTCCGCCTCCGCCCCGATAAGGACGCAGGCCGCCGCGCGGGCGCCCACGGGGCGAAGCTCGGGGCGGCGCTTCGCGCAATCCGGCCGCTCCACGGGGCAGCGCCCCGAGAAGCGGCAACCGGCGGGGAGGGCAAGAAGGCCCGGCACCGTTCCGGGGATCGTCGCCAGCCGCGCCCGCCGCCCGTCCGCCCCGCGCGGCGCGGCCTCGATCCGCGGCCGGGCGGCAAGGAGGCCGCGGGTATAGGGGTGCGCCGGTGCAGCGAGCACATCCGCCGTCCGCCCCGTCTCCACCATGTCGCCGCCATACATCACGATCAGCCGGTCCGTCGCCCGCGCCACGGCGGCGAGGTCATGGCTGATGAAGAGAAGCGCCATGCGCCGCTCCGCCGAGAGCCGCTTAAGGAGGTCGATCACCCGGAGCGCCACATGCGCGTCGAGCGCCGTGGTCGGCTCGTCCGCGATCAGGAGGCCGGGGTCGCAGGCGAGTGCGAGCGCGATCAGCACGCGCTGCCGCTGGCCGCCGGAAATCTCGTGCGGGAACTGGCGGAACCTGTCCTCTGGCAGGCCGACCTCGGCGAAAAGCGCCCGCGCCCGCGCTTCCGCCGCCACGCGCGAAAGGCGGAGATGGACGCGCAGCGGCTCCATCACGATCTCCCCGATCCGCCGCAGCGGGTTGAGCGCCGAAAGCGGCTCCTGGAAAATCATCGCCGTGCGCCGCGCCCGCAGCCTCTCCCACTCCGCCTCCGGCGCTCCCGCCATCTCCCGCCCCTCGAAGCGGAGCGAGCCGGTCACCTGCGCCGCCTCCGGCGCCATCCCCATCAGCGCGAGGCCGAGCATCGACTTGCCGGAGCCGGATTCGCCGACGACGCCCACCTGCTCCCCCGCCCCGATGGCGAAGGTCGCGCCGCGGAGCGCCGCCGCGCCGCCGAAGGAGACGGTGAGGCCCTCCGCCCGGATCATCTACCGCTTCCGGCTCAGGCGTGGGTCGGTCATGTCGCGGAGCGCGTCCCCGAGGAGGCCGAAGCCGATCACCGCCGCCATGATGCAGAGCCCGGGCCAGATCGCGAGCTGCGGCGCGAGGTAGATCAGCGTCTGCGCCTCCGCCAGCATCCGCCCCCAGCTTTGCGCCGGGGGCTGCGCGCCGAGCCCGAGATAGGAGAGCGCGGCTTCGGCCAGGATCGCCACCGCGAATTCGATCGTGGCCTGCACGATCACCGGCGCCGCTATGTTCGGGAGCACATGGTCCCGCGTGATCGCAAAGCGGCCGAGCCCGGCGGCCCGCGCCGCCATGACGTAATCCTGCGTCCAGACCTGATGCGCCGCGGCGCGGGAGACGCGGGCGAAGACCGGGATGTTGATGAAGGCGATGGCGAGCACTGCGTTGGTCAGCGAGGGCCCGAGCGCCGCCGCCAGCAGGATGGCGAAGAGGAGCGCGGGGAAGGCGAAGCCGAGATCGGCCAGCCGCATCGCGACATCCTCCCACCACCCTCCGAGCGCCGCCGCGCTCACCCCCAGCAATACGCCGAGCGAGCCGCCGATCAGCACCGCGACGAGCGCCACCGCCATCGAATTCGCCGCCGCCGCCATGAGCTGCGAGACGAGGTCGCGGCCGAGCTGGTCCGTCCCCAGCCAGTGCTCCGGTGAGGCGGGCGCGAACTTGCCGGGAATGTTCATCGCCGCCGGCGGATGCGGCGTCCAGACCAGCGAGAGCAGCGCCGCGCCGACGACGAGCGCGACGAGCGCCGCGCCGATCCTGAAATTGACCGGAAGCCGCCGCCGCCCCGGCGCGAGCGCCAGCGTCACATCCGCCCCCGGAGCCGCGGGTCGATCAGCGCATAGGCGACATCGACGAGGAAGTTCGCCATGACCACGATCACGGCGAAGAGCATGACGAGCGCCTGAACCGTCGGCAGGTCCCGGTTGGCGATGGACTGGAAGATGAGCCGCCCGAGGCCGGGGAGATAGAAGACATTCTCGATCACGATCGCGCCCGTCACCACTCCGGCGAACTGCATCCCGACGATGGTCACGATGGGAACCAGCGCGTTCGGCAGCACATGCCGCCAGAGCACCCGCCGGCGCGAAAAGCCTGCAGCGCGCGCCGTCCGCGCATAGTCGAGCCGCATCGCCTCCAGCATCGAGGAGCGGACGACGCGGGCGAGCACGGCGGATTGAACGAGCGCCAGCGCCGCCGTCGGCAGGACCAGCGCCCGCGCCGCCGCAAGCGGGTCCTCCCACCCCGGAAAGCCGCCGGGCGGGAGCCAGCGCAGCGTGACCGCGAAGAGGAGGACGAGGAGGATCGAGAGCCAGAAGGCCGGCGTCGCCACGCCGATCTGGCTCAGGAACATCACGCCCCAGTCCCCCGGCCCGCGATGGTTCGCCGCCGCGAAGACGCCCATCACGAGCGCGAGGATCAGCGTCGCCCCCATCGCGGAGAGGGCGAGCGCCACCGTCATCGGCAGCCGCTCAGCGATAAGGCCGGAGACGGGCACGCCGAAGGACTGGCTCATGCCGAAATCGCCCTGCAGCGCGCCCCAGACCCACGCGACGTAGCGCTGCGGCGCCGGCTCGTTCAGCCCGAGCTCAAGCCGCAGCGCCTCAAGCGCCTCCTCCGGAGCGTCGAGGCCGAGGATCGTCAGCGCCGGGTCGCCCGGGAGGATGTTCATCGCCCCGAAGACGACCAGCGACACCGCGAAGAGCGTCGCCAGAAGCCCGGCGGCGCGGCGGAGAAAGAAAGGCCCCATCGCGCCCCCGGGCTAAAGCGGCTTCGTCACTCTTTCCGCACCTTTGCGAGCGGCGTGAAGAGCACGGCCTGCGAAGCCGGGAAGCCCGTCACGCCCTGCTTGAACACGCCGAGCAGCGGCAGCTGGAACAGGAAGCCGTGCACCGCATTTTCCGCAATGTGCCGCTGCCCTTGCTTCAGGAGGGTGATGCGCTCCGCCGGGTCCGATTCCGCGCTGATCCGGCCCCAGAGATCGACGAAGGCCGGGTCGTCGTAGCCGTAGAAATAGGAGGCCCCCCGTGCGAAGTTGCCCATGTCGTTCGGGCTCGTATGCGCGATGATCGTCATGTCGTAGTTGAGCTTCTTGAACACTTCGTCGAGCCAGAAGCCCCACTCGACATTTTCGACCTTCGCATCGATCCCGACCGCCGCAAGCTGCGCCTGGACGATCTCTGCGGAGCGCATGGCGTAAGGGAAGGGCGGCGTGCGGATCGTCATCGTCGCGCCCGCGACGCCCGCCTCCGCAAGCAGCGCCTTCGCCTTCTCCACGTCATGCGGATAAAGGCCCGTCAGATCCTCGTAGGCCGGCCCGTGCGGCGGGTAGAAGCTGCCGATGGGAACCGCCTGCCCGTACATGGCGCCGTCGATGACCTCCGCCCGGTTCAGCGCATGGGAGATCGCCTGCCGCACCCTGATGTCATTGAAGGGCGGCTTCGAATTGTTCATGGCGAGGATCACCTCGCCCTCCGTCGAGCCGATATTGACGCGAAAGCGCGGGTCCGCCTGGAACTGAGGCAGAAGCTCGGGGGCGGGGAAGCCGGGGAAGGCGTCCAGCTCCTCCGCCAGCAGCGCGGCGGTCGCCGCGGCCGGGTCGGAGATGAAGCGGAACTCGACCTTGTCGACAGCGACATCCGCCGCCCCCCGCCAGTCCGGGTTTTTCTCCAGCCGCAGCCGGTCGCCCCGCGTCCAGCCGGCGAAGCGGAAAGCCCCGGTGCCGACCGAGTCGGTCTTGTTCGTCTCGACGCTTTCGGGCGCCACGATGGCCGCGTCACCCTGCGCCATGTTGAAGAGGAAGAAGGCGTCGGGCTTCGAAAGTGTGATGACGACCGTCATCGGGTCCGGCGTCTCGACCGAGGCGATGGGCTTGAAGATGCCCTTGGAGGGATTGACGCTGTCCTCCGCCATCGCCCTGTCGAAGGCGAATTTAACGTCGGCGGAATCGAAAGCCGTCCCGTCATGGTACTTAACGCCCGAGGCGAGGCGGAACGTGTAGGTCAGCCCGTCCCCGGAGACCTCCCAGCTCTCGGCCAGAGCCGGGCCGACGACGCCCGCCTCGTCCACGATGGTGAGCGATTCGTAGACGTTATGCGTCAGCATCCCGTCGATGGAGGCGGTCGCGTCCGCCGTCGGGTCGAGCGTCGTGGGCTCCTGCTGGAGCCCGATCACGAGCGTGGTCTCGGCGGAGACCGGCCCCGCGGCGAGCGCGAAGCCGGCGAGCGCGGCGAGGAGGAGGGACGTGGTTCTTCTGTCGGGCATGGAGCGCTCCTTCTGTATCGACCCGCATCTAGCCGCGGCGCGTGACGGTCCGGCGACAGGCGCGTGGCGGACCGGTTGCGCGGGAGCCTATGCGGCGCGGGACCGTATGCGCAACGACTTCGCGCTCCTTAGCCCTTCTCTCTGAGAGCGGCGCTCATGTCCGCGTCGATCAGCCGGACCTTCAGCCGCTGAACCGCCGCCTCCGGCGCCGCGGAGAGCGCCTTCCAGGACGGATCGACGATCAGCCGGTCATTGTCGATGGCGACCGCCACGCAGGTGAGCGAAATCTCCGCCTCGGCGAGCGAGACGAGCGGCAGGCCGCCCTCGTCCGCCGCCTCCGCCCCGGCGCGGGCGATCTCGCGGCGGAGAACTGAGAGATAGTCCGAAAGCGGCAACGCCTCGGCCCGCTCCGCCGCGGCGGCGAGGCCGTCGAGCGCTATCGGGAGCCTGGCGGCGGGACGAGCCGCCGCAGCAGCCTCCGAGGCGGCTCTCCCGGCTGCGGCCCGTTCCGCACCCGCCTTCTCCACAGCCGCCGCTTTATCCTCCGCAGCCGTCTCCGCCGCCGCGCTTTCGGTCTCGGCCCGGACGGCGGCGGCTTCCGCGTCTTCGGGTTTCGACTCCGGTTTCGTCGCCCCCTTCCGCGCGGTGACCGTTCCGGGCTTCGGCGTCGCGATGACGGGTTTACGAGCCATCGGAGCCTCCTTCCGGCGTCTCGACCGTGGCCGAGACGCCTTCGCCGATCAGCCGGACGATGCGCCCGTGGAGATCGTCGTCATTGGTCGCGCGGAGCGTCAGCTTCACCTTGAGCTTTCCGTGCCTGCGGCTCTTTGTGCGGGAGGCGCCGCCCACGGCGCCCTTCAGGACGGGAAGCGGGCGCGCGATGCGAACTGCCCTTAGCGCGGCCGGCGCGGGCCGCGCCGCCGCCTCTTCCGCCGCCTTCTTGCTCGCCTCCACATCCGTCTCGACATCGAGATCGAATTCGACCGTAGCCTCGCCGATCCCGATCGCCGGCATCTGGACGAGAGAGAGGAGCGGCGCCCGCACCGTCGCCGTCGTCTCGACGACCCGGCCGGGGCTGGACGGGTCCGCGATATGCCGCGTCATGTCGAAGGCGACCTCGCGGAGTTTCAGCCCGCCCGCCGCGCCGCGCTTCTCGTCGACCTCCTCGACGCCATATTCGAGCAGGAACTCCAGATAGGCTCGCTCCGCGCTGATCTGCGCCTCCTGGATCGCGCGGATCGAGGCGCCGAGCAGCGACCCGATCTCGAAATCGTCGTCTTCCATCGCTCACCCCCGTCTCCGCCCGGAACGGACCGGCGCCGCGCGGCCTGCGGAAAGCCGCGCGCCGCGGCCGAGGGATCAGGCGGGCGCGGGGGCCGGCGGCGGAACCTCCGCCTGCGAGGTGATCGCGTCGGCGAAGATCTGGAGCACGCGCTGGAAGCCCTCGGGCACCCGTTGCTTCGCCTCCATGTGCATCTTCAGCGTCGCCTGCCGCTCCGTATTGGTCCGCGTCGTCGACTGGAAGGACGTAGAGACGTTGAGGTTGATCTTGAAGTTCGACGTGCTCTCGACGGAGCCGCCGCCGAACAGGAACTTGGCGAGGCCGCTGGAGGAAGCCTTTACCTTGGTGTTGTTGGAGAACTCCGTCTCCTTCTTCGCGGCGATCTTGAACTGCGACTCCTTCGAGATCGCGTCCTTGATCGTGAAGGAGAAATCCACCGTCAACGTCTCGATGGCGATATGCGGCGCCTCTGTCATCGCCAGAAGCGGAACGATGAGTTCCACGTCCGTCATCTCGGCTTCGCCCGTCTCCGGATTGGTGACGGCCTTCCGATACTTGAACTCCATTGTGCGGAGCGCGCCGAAATCGTCCGTCCCCAGCGCGTCGATGAACTCGATCGTGCTGTGGGCGGAGAGCGCCTGCGCCTCCACCGCGGCGGTGAGCGGACCTGAGAGATAGTATCCGAGCGGAAGCGCCTGCGTTTCCGCAGCGATGTCGACCCTGGCCATAGTTGAAGCTCCTCCGCGTGGTTCTGTTTTTTCTTCTGCACTTCGGACGCGTTAATCCTATCGTCGCAGCTGATTCGGAACAAGCGACCGTTGCAGAGGGCTCACGCTCCGGCTGCATGGGCGCGGGAGGGCGGATGAACAGGAGCTGGATCGTCGGCGGCGCGCTGGCCTGCCTCCTCGCGGCGGGCGCGGCGGCGGAGCCTGTGGATGTCGAGCTCGTCCTTGCGGTGGATGCCTCGGGCAGCGTGAACGAACGCGAATTCGCGCTTCAGATCGGCGGGCTCGCCGCCGCCTTTCGCGACCCGGCGGTGCAGGAGGCTGCCGTCTCGGGGCCGGAGGGCCGCGTCGCCGTCGCCGTGCTTCTCTGGGCCGATGCGCGGGGGAGGCGGGCGGCGAGCGCATGGCGGGTGATCGACGGTCCGGCGGCGGCGGAAGGCGTTGCGGCGATGATCGAGGGCATGGCCGCCCGCCGCAACTCCGCGCTCGGGCGGTCGGGAACGGGCATCGGCGCCGCCATCGCCCAGGCGCTTGAGATGATCCGGCTCAACGATTTCGAGGGAACGCGAAAGATCGTGGACGTGTCGGGCGACGGGCGGGAGACGCCGCTCGCCTTCGGTGAGGCGCTCGCGCTACCGGAGGCGCTGCGCCGCGCCGCGCGGCGGGAGGTGACGGTGAACGGCCTCCCCATCCTCGCAGACGATCCGAATCTCGCCTTCTACTATGAGCGACGGGTGATCTCCGGCCCTGATTCCTTTGTCCTGCCCGCGGCGGATTTCGACGATTTCGCCCGCGCGATCCGCCTGAAGCTCCTGCGGGAGTTGCGCGCGCTCTACGGCGCGGGGCCCGGAGCGCCGTCCCGGCCTGTGAAAATGGCGACGATTCGCCCTTGAGGCGACTTGACGCAGCGTCTGCTTTCCCCTCACCTGACACCGCTTGGAAATGTCCGGACACCGCGCTCCGCGGAAGAGACCGGCATCAATGGGAGGAAATCGGAGTGAGCAAACTTTCGTACGGACTCGCCGCCGCAGCCGCAGCGGCCTTTCTCGCCGGCGCCGCCGGCGCCGCCGACACGGTGAAGGTGAAGCTGGAGCCTGTCGTCTCCGGCATCAACCAGCCGCTCGCGATGGTCCAGCCCGCCGGCGACAACCGCATGTTCGTGATCGAGCAGTGGGGCCGGGTGATGATCGTCGAGGACGGCCAGCTGCACGGCACGCCTTTCCTCGACATCCGCGGCCTCGTGATCGACCGGCACCCGGATTTTGACGAGCGCGGTCTCCTCGGCCTCGCCTTCCATCCGGATTTCGCGAACAATGGCAAGTTCTACGTCGCCTATTCCGCGCCGCTCGACGCGCAGGGCGATCTCGGCCAGATCCTCTGGTACAGCCATTCCAACGTCGTCGCGGAATACACCGTCTCCAAGGACGATCCCAACATGGCGGACCGGTTCTCGGGCCGGATCCTCTCCTCCATCGCCTGGCCGCAGTTCAACCATAACGGCCACTGGATCGGCTTCGGGCCCGACGGGATGCTCTACATCTCCACCGGCGACGGCGGCTACGCGAACGACTGGGGCATCGGCCACAACCCGCTGACCGGCAACGGGCAGGACCTGACGACCCCGCTCGGCAAGATCCTCCGCATCGACCCGGAGACGGGCGAGGCCCCGGCGGACAACCCCTTCGTGAACAACGAGGACGCGGACCCGCGCATCTACGCCTACGGCCTCCGCAACCCCTGGCGCTGCAGCTTCGACAAGGGCGGGGACAACGCGCTCTACTGCGCCGACGTGCAGCAGAACAGCTACGAAGAGGTCAACAAGATCAAGGCTGGCGGCAACTATGGCTGGCGCCGGATGGAGGCCGACAAGTGCTTCAACTTCGAGGAGCCTGACAACCACCCGGCCTCCTGCGACATGGCCGGCCTCGAAATGCCGATCATGACCTACAACAACTGCACCGCGAAGCCGGATGGCTGCGACGGCATCTCCGTCACCGGCGGCTATGTCTATCGCGGGTCGCACGCGGCCTGGGACGGAGCCTATATCTATGGCGACTGGTCCAAGCAGTTCGGCACGATGGACGGGCAGATCATGGTCGGCGTCCCCAACGGCTCCGGCGGCTATGACCGGAAGATGGGCGAGGTCGTGAATATGGACGGCCCGGTTCCCTACATCCTCGCCTTCGGGCAGGATAATGCGGGCGAGGTCTATGCGCTGACCTCGATCACGACGGGCCCGGTCGGCTCGAAGGACACGATCTACAAGGTCGTTCCCGCTGAATGACCTGCGACGCGGGGCCGGTTCGCGCCGGCCCCGCCCTTAAGTCTTCGCATGAATCCGGAACGCCGCCCCGCAACGGGCGGCTTGTCTGTGGAGTAATCATGAAACTCAAGATCATGGCGCTCGCCATCCTGCTCGCGGCCGGGGGGGCCGCGACGGCGACGGAGAAGAGCGAGCCGCCCGTCCCCTTCACCGAGGAATACCTGCACGCCCCGGAGAACATCGCCGGCGGAGAGACGATCTGGAAGGATCAGTGCCAGCATTGCCACGGCGCCAAGGCCTATCCCGGCAAGGCGCCGAAGCTGCGCCCCGCCCGCTACAAGCCCGAATTCGTCTATCGCCGCGTGGCTGACGGGTTCCGCAAGATGCCGGCGTGGAAGGACGTCTATACCGAGGAGGAGATGATGCAGATCGTGTCCTACATCCTCTCCCCGCAGTTCACGCCGTGAGGCGCACCCGCCGGGCGACCAGCCCGGCGGCGACGAGGCAAAGCGCGAGGATCATCATGCCCATCCCCTCGCGCGCCTCCTCGGTTTCCCACCAGACGTGAATCTCCCAGAAGTGGTCGGCCTGCGGCCAGTAGAACCAGAGCCCGAACACGGTCGCCGCCGCGGTCGAGAGGAAGAGCCACCAGCCGGCCCCGCCGGCGAACACCCCCGGCCTCAGCGCCGCGACGCCGCACCAGAGCGCGCCGGCGAGATAGATGAGAGCCCAGTGCAGACCGTCCGGGTCGTTCCACTGGACGGCTGCGAAGAGCAGCATGAAAACGGCGAGGACGGCGTTGAGAATTTTCATGGCCGGGCCTTTCTGAACGGGGCCTTTCGGATACGGCGGGTCTTGCTAAAGGACCCGCCGCGGGCGCAGGTTAGAAGCAGCGCCGGGGCGGGTAAAGACCCGGCGGAGGAGGAGACGAAGCGATGACGAGCGAGGCAGGCGCCGCCGATGCGACCCTCTTCGGAGCCGAGACGGCGTGGCAGCGCTTCTCCGTTCCGTTCGAATTTCCGGTCGTCTTCACAGAGCATCTCTTCGACCCGGCGAACCCCGCCTTCCTCGAGGCCCTGCGCCGCCGCGAACCGGCGAAGCGCCACCGCGCCCTGATCCTGATCGACGAGGGCGCCGCCGCCGCCGCGCCCGGCCTCGTGGCGCAGGTCGAGGCCTATTTCGCCGCCCATGCCGGCTCCCTCGCTCTCGTCGCGCCGCCCGAGATCGTGGCGGGCGGGGAGCGGATCAAGACCGAACTCACCCATCTCGAGCATATGCAGGACCGGATCCACGAGCTCCGGATCGACAGGCACTCCTATGTCGTCGCCATCGGCGGCGGCGCTGTGCTCGATGCGGCGGGCCTCGCCGCCGCCACCGCGCATCGCGGCGTCCGCCATGTCCGCGTGCCGACGACGGTGTTGAGCCAGAACGACAGCGGCGTCGGCGTGAAGAACGCAGTGAACCTCAAGGGCGTGAAGAACTATGTCGGCACTTTCGCCCCGCCCTGGGCCGTCCTGAACGACTATTCCTTCATCCGCGCCCTCCCAGCGCGGGAGCGGCGTGCCGGCATAGCGGAGGCCGTGAAGGTCGCCCTCATCCGCGACGGGGACTTCTTCCGCTGGCTGGAGGCGAACGCCGACCGCCTCGCGACCTTCGAGGAGGGCACGGAGCGGGAGATGATCCGCCGCTGCGCCGCGCTCCACATGAGGCAGATCGGCACGGGCGGCGACCCGTTCGAGATGGGCTCCGCCCGCCCGCTCGACTATGGCCACTGGTCCGCCCACAAGCTGGAGGCGCTGACGCGCCACCGGCTCCGGCATGGCGAAGCAGTCGCCATCGGCGTTGCGCTCGACGCACGCTATTCCGTTCTCGCCGGGCTCCTGACCGAAGGGGAGGAGGCGCGGGTCGCGGCCCTGCTCGAACATCTCGGATTCGACATCTTCCACCCCGCGCTGGAGCGGCGGGACGCGTCCGGCGCCTCCCTCCTCCTCGTCGGGCTCGACGAGTTCCGCGAGCATCTGGGCGGGGAGCTGACCATCACGCTCCTCTCCGCGCTCGGCGTCGGCGTCGAGGTCAACGAGATGGACGGGGCGAAGGTGGCGGAGGCGATCAAGTGGCTCCGCGCCCGCACGGGCCGGTGAGATGATCCTCGAAGGCGGGCTCGGCGCGCTCACCTATTGCCTCAACATCCACCCGACTCAGAGCTGGGAAGAGGCGCGCGCCGCGCTCACGGGGCCGGCCCGCGCGGTGAAGGCCGCGCTTTCTCCCGACGCGCCTTTCGCCATCGGCCTCCGCTTTTCGGCGGAGACGACCGCCGAGCTTTCCGAGCCAGGCAAGCGCGCAGAGCTCAAGGCGATCCTCGCTGAAGGGGGCTTCCTCCCCCTCACGATGAACGGCTTCCCCTACGGCCCCTTCCACGGCGCGCGGCTGAAGGAGGAAGTCTACCTGCCGGACTGGCGGGCGGAGGAGCGGCTCGCCTACACGACCGCCCTTGCGGACCTGATGGCGGAGATCAACCCGGAAGGCGCCTTCCTCAGCCTCTCCACCGTTCCCGGCGCCTTCCGCCCGAATGGAGCCGGGGCCGAGGCGGCGATGGCCGACATGATGCTCCGCGCTGCCGCCCATCTCGTGAGGCTGGAGGCGGAAACGGGCCGCCGCGTTGCGCTAGCCTTGGAGCCGGAGCCCTGCTGCTTCCTCGAAACCATCGAGGAGAGCGCCGCCTTCTTCCGAGCCCATCTCTTCAGCGAGGCCGCCGCCGCCCGCCTCGCCGCGCTGACGGGGAGGAGCCGGGCGGAAGCGGCGGATCTGCTCCCCCGCCATCTCGGCCTCTGCTACGATGTATGCCACGCCGCCGTCGAGTTCGAGGACGCGGCGCAAAGTCTCGCGATCCTCCGCGACGCCGGCGTGCCCGTCCACAAGCTGCAGCTCTCCTCCGCGCTCCGCATCCCCTCGGGCTCGCCCGAGGCGCGCGCCGCGCTCGCGGCCTTCGATGACGGCGTCTATCTCCACCAGCTCATCGCCAGGGGGCCGCGGGGCCTCCGCCGTTTCGCGGACCTCTCCGAAGCCTTCGCCCCTGGCGGCGCGGCGGACGGGGAGGAATGGCGCGTCCATTTCCACGTCCCCGTCTTTCTCGAAACGCTCCCCGCCTTCGGCACCACGCAGGCCTTCCTTGCGGAGATACTCGCGCTCCACCGCGCCGCGCCGATCTCGGAACATCTGGAGGTCGAGACCTACACCTGGTCCGTCCTCCCCCGCGGCCTCGCCGCGGGGTCGGTGGATCAGGCCGTCGCCCGCGAACTGACCTGGGTGCGGGACCGCCTCGCATGACCTTCGGAACGATCCTCCGCCTCGGCCGCGTGTCGAACCTCCCCACGGTCTGGACGAACGCGCTGGCGGGCGCCGCGCTCGCCGCCGCGGGCGGCGTTCCGCTCGAGACGGTCCTTCTCGTCGCGCTGGCGCTGACGCTCTTCTACGAAGGCGGCATGTGGCTGAACGACGCCTTCGACGCCGAGATTGACGCGAAGCTCCGCGCAAACCGTCCGATTCCAATGGGGGAGATCGGGCGCGGAACCGTCTTCGCGGGCGGGTTCGCCATGCTCGCCATCGGAACGCTGATCTCCTTCCTGCTCGGGCCCGAGGCCGGAGCCGCCGCGCTCGCGCTCGGCGCGGCGATCTTCGTTTATGACTGGCTGCACAAGCGCACCGCGCTCAGCCCCGCGATCATGGGGGCGACGCGCTTTCTCTCCTACGCCCTCGCCGCGCTCGCCGTGGGCGCCTTCGCCGGGCCGCCGCTCTGGGGCGCGCTCGGCCTCTTCGCCTGGATCGTCGGCCTCACCTACGCCGCGAAGCAGGAGGCCTATGACCGGATCGGCGCCGCCTGGCCCCTCGCCGTCCTCGCCGCGCCGATCCTCTACACGCTCTGGCTCGGCCTCTTGGAGCCCCTCGCCCTCGCCTTCGCCATCGCCCTCGCGGCGGTCGCCGCCATCGCCCTTCGCCGCCTCTTCCGCCGCGCGAAGGGGGACGTGCCGAAGGCCGTGGTGACGATGATCGCCGGCGTGTGCCTCTACGACGCCGCCCTTATCGCCTCGACAGGCGAGACCGGGCTGGCGCTCCTCGCGGGAGCCGGCTTCCTCGCGACGCTGGCGCTTCAGAGGGTAGCGTCGGGGACCTAGGGCAAGCGGCGTAGTCCTGCTCCGCTTCCCGAATCCCGCCGCAGGCGCTGGACGCGCCGGCGCCCGGCGGCGTAGAAGGCGCCGAACCAAAGGGAGAGACGGATGAGCAACGACATCACCACCCAATTCGCCGACCGGATGCTCTCCCTCGGCCTCGCCCGCGTCTCAGAGGCCGCCGCAATCGCCTCCGCGAAGCTCATCGGCCGGGGCGACGAGAAGGCGGCGGACCAGGCGGCGGTGAACGCGATGCGGGAGCAGCTGAACCTCCTCGACATCCGCGGCGTCGTCGTGATCGGCGAGGGCGAGCGGGACGAGGCGCCGATGCTCTTCATCGGGGAGGAGGTCGGCTCCGGAACCGGCCCCGAAGTCGACATCGCGCTCGATCCGCTCGAAGGCACGACGCTCACGGCGAAGGACATGCCGAACGCCCTCACCGTCATCGCCATGGGCCCGCGCGGCTCCCTCCTCCACGCGCCCGACGTCTACATGGACAAGCTCGCGATCGGGCCGGGCTATCCCGACGGGCTCGTCGATCTAGACATGAGCGTGACGGAGCGCGTCCGCGCCCTCGCCGCCGCCAAGGGCGCGACGCCGGGGGACGTGAAGGTCTGCGTCCTCGAACGCCCGCGCCATGACGCGATCGTGCGCGAGCTGCGCGAGGTCGGCGCCCAGATCCGCCTCATCACGGACGGGGACGTCGCGGGCGTCATCCACTGCGCCGAGCCGGAGCTGACCGGCATCGACATGTACATGGGCGCCGGCGGCGCGCCGGAGGGCGTCCTCGCCGCCGCCGCGCTCAAGTGCATGGGCGGGCAGATCCAGGGCCGTCTCCTCTTTCGCGACGATGACGAGCGCGGCCGCGCCGCGAAGGCCGGCATCACGGACCTCAACCGGAAATACAGCCGGGACGACATGGTGACGGCGGACGTGATCTTCGCCGCCACCGGCGTCACCGACGGGTCGATCCTGCCCGGGCTGAAGCGCCGCGGCGGCTATGTCGAGACGGAGACGATCCTGATGCGCTCCCGCACCGGCTCCGTCCGCCGCCTCCGCTACCGCACGCGGGAGCTCTGATGGCGGAGCGGCGGCGGCGGAGCCGGGCGGCCGTCGCCTTCCTCCTCGTCTGGCTCGCGTTGCTGACCGGCATGGCCGCGCTCGTCGTCATGGGCTGGGCCTCCGCCGCTCCTGCAGGCGAGGCGCCGCCCTTTGTCTGGCTCGCCATCGCAGCGGGCGGCTGGGTTTTCGGCCTTCTCCTCCTCCGTCGAGCGCTCCGGGGGGAACCGGAAGGCGCGCCGAACCGTCCGCCGCCCCGGCCCGAAGGCGGTCCGGGCGAGAGCGGCCGCGGCCTTGACTGAGCCCGCCTTTCTCGGCGTCGAGGCCTCGGCCCACGGCCGCCGCTGGGTCGGTCCGGGCGAGGCGGCGGAGCGGATGGGCGCCGCAATCGCGCGGGAGATCGGCGCGCCGGAGATCGTCGGCCGCGTCCTTGCGCTTCGCGGCGTCGCGCCGGAGGAGGCTGCGGCCTTCCTCGACCCGACGCTGAAGGCGCTCCTCCCCGATCCCTCCACGCTCCGCGACATGGACCGGGCTGCCGCCCGCCTCGTCCGCGCCGTCCTGCGGCGGGAGCGGGTGGCGATCTTCGGCGACTATGATGTGGACGGCGGCGCCTCCGCCGCGCTTCTCGTCTGCTGGCTGCGCGACCTCGGCCTCGCCGCAACGGTCTACGTGCCGGACCGGATCGACGAGGGCTACGGCCCGAACGAGCCCGCCATGGCCGCGCTCGGCGCCGCGCATGACCTCATTCTCTGCGTCGATTGCGGCACGCTCTCCCATGGCCCGGTCACGGCGGCGCAGGCGGCGGGCGCTGATGTGGTGATCGCCGACCACCACCTCGCAGGGGAGACGCTGCCCGAATGCGCGGCGGTGGTGAACCCGAACCGGCACGACGATGCAAGCGGGATGGGTCATCTCTGCGCCGCCGGCGTCGTGTTCCTCCTGCTCGTCGCCGCGAACCGCCTGCTCCGGGCGGAGGGGCGGGCCGCGCCGGACCTCATGGCCGCGCTCGACCTCGTCGCCCTCGCCACCGTGGCGGATGTCGCGCCGCTTACCGGCGTCAACCGCGCCTTCGTGCGGCAGGGGCTGAAGGTGATGGCGGCGCGCGCCCGGCCCGGGCTGATGGCGCTGGCGGACGCCGCGCGGCTCACCGCCGCCCCGGCCTCCTTCCATCTCGGCTATGTCCTCGGGCCGCGGGTGAACGCCGGCGGGCGGATCGGCAAGGCCGATCTCGGCGCCCGCCTCCTCTCCACCACTTCGGCGGAGGAGGCGGAGGGGATCGCCTTCGAGCTCGAACGGCTGAACGAGGAGCGGCGGCGGATCGAGGCCGAGGTGCTGGAGCGCGCGATAGAACAGGTCGAGGCCCGGGGGGCGGAGGGCCCGCTCGTCTGGGCCGCCGCCGAGGGCTGGCATCCCGGCGTCGTCGGCATCGTCGCCGCCCGGCTGAAGGAGCGGTTCGAGCGGCCGGCCGTCGTCATCGGCTTCGAGAACGGGGAGGGAAAGGGCTCCGCCCGCTCGGTGGAAGGCGTCGATCTCGGCGCCGCCGTCGCCGCGCTGGCGCGCGACGGGTTGATCGCAAAGGGCGGCGGGCACCGCATGGCGGCGGGGCTCAGCCTCTCCGCCGCGATGCTGGAGCCCGCGATGGCGGCGCTTGGCGCAAGGCTCGCCCCCGCAATGGGCGCGCTCCCGCCCTTCCGGAACCTCCGGATCGACGGCGCGCTCTCAGCGGCGGCGGCGACGCCGGAGCTTGTCTCCCTGCTGGAGGCGGCGGGCCCTTTCGGCCAGGCCGCTCCCGCCCCGCGCTTCGCGCTCCCCGGCCTCCGCGTCGCCTTCGCGAAGCGGGCGGGGGAGGCGCATCTGCGGCTGACCCTCGCGGACCCGGCGGGCGGCCGTCTCGACGCCATCGCCTTCCGCGCCTTCCCCGGCCCGCTCGGCGAGATGCTCGAAGGCTCCGGCGGCGCCCCGCTTCATGTCGCCGGTCGGCTGGAGATCGACGACTGGGGTGGAAGGCGGAAGGCGAAGCTGCGGGTGGAGGACGCCGCCCCCGCCCGCTGACCCCTTCCGCAAGCCGCGCCGCCGCCCTATGGTCCGCCGCGAAGCACGGAGGGGCGGATGGCTGAGATCGGATACGAGGATTTCCTGAAGGTTGACGTGCGGGTGGGCGAGGTCGTCCGCGCCGAGCCCTTCCCCGAGGCGCGGAAGCCCGCGATCCGCCTCTGGGTCGATTTTGGCGGCGAGATCGGCGTGAGGAAGAGCTCCGCCCAGATCACGAAACACTACGTGCCGGAGGCGCTGGTCGGCCGGCAGGTGCTCGCAGTCGTGAATTTCCCGCCGCGGCAGATCGGCCCGTTCATGAGCGAGGTGCTGGTGCTTGGCTTGCCTGACGAAGCGGGGGAGGTGGTGCTGATCGGGCCGGACCATCGCGTCCCGTCCGGCGGACGAATGCACTGACAGGGAAGGGAAAAAGGCCGGCTCGCCCCTCCACGCGCGCGCCGGCCCCCTTTCGGCGCCCGCCCGTGAAGGCGGCGGCGAAATCAACGCGACCTCTACGCGACGCATTCGCGCGGAGCGACGCCGCGAAAAAAAGCGGGGAGCTCCTTCGTTACGCAACCATTGAGACACGGCGCGATCTTGACCGCGCCAAGATGAGTAAAGACCCGCAAATCGTGATTAACGCAAGCCTAATCGGGTTCGCCCGAAAGTCCGCAAGGGCCCGGTCCCCATGTCCGAAAGGGATCTGACCGCAGGGCCGCTCGGCCCCCATCTCGCCGCCCTCGCCGGCCCCGCCGCCCTCGGGATGCTGTTCACCACGCTCTACAATGTGGTGGACACGTTCTACGCCGGCTGGATCTCGACGGAGGCGCAGGCCGGGCTCGCGCTCTCCTTCTCCGTCTTCATGCTGCTGGTCTCGCTCGGCTTCGGCCTGTCGCAGGGGGCCTCTGCGCTGATCGGAGGCGCGCTCGGCGCCGGGCGGCCGGAGGCGGCGCGCGCCTATGCCGCCGGAGCGCTCGGCCTCGCCGCCCTCCTCGGCGTCGCGCTCGGCCTCGCGGGCGCGCTCCTGGCCGGGCCGGCGCTCGCCCTCCTCGGGGCGGAGCCGTCTGTGCTGGCGGCGGCGGAGAGCTACCTCACGCTTCTCTTTCTCGGCCTGCCCGGCTTTCTCGTCGGCTTCACCGCGAACGGGGTGCTCACGGCACAGGGCGACACGAGCGCGAACCGGAACGCGCAGGCCGCAGCCTTCCTGGCAAATATCGGGCTGAACCCGCTCCTGATCTACGGCGTCTTCGGGCTCCCCGGCCTCGGCTTCGACGGGATCGCCGCCTCCACGGTCCTGATCCAGGCCGCAGTCGCCCTTTTCCTGATCTCCCGCGCCCGGCGCACGCGGGCGCTCCGCGGCGCGCGCTGGCGGGATGCGAAGCCTTCTCGGGCGACCTTGCTCGCCCTCCTCCGGCAGGGCCTCCCCGCGAGCCTGACGATGGTGGTGATGATGGCGGGCGGGCTCATCATGCAGGCGCATCTCCAGCCTTTCGGCGCGGCGGCGGTGGCCGGGTTCGGCGTCGCCTTCCAGGTCGAACAGCTGATCCTCCTGCCGATCCTCTCCCTCTCCATCGCGCTCATGCCGCTTACGGCGCAGAACTTCGGAGCGCGCGACCATGACCGCGTGCGCCAGGCGGCGACGCTGGCCGCCTTCGCCGCGCTCGGCCTCTCCCTCGCCGGTTCGGTCCTCCTCGGCCTCTTCGGCGCGGCGCTGACCGGGCTCTTCACTGAAGACGCTGCGGCCATCGCCTCCGGCGCCGCCTATCTCCGCGCCGCGGCGCTGATGACGCCGGCCTATGCGCTGATGTTCCTCGTCACCGCCTTCTTCCAGGGTGTGCGCCGCCCGGTCTGGAGCGTCGTGATCGGCCTTTACCGGCAGATTCTCGCGCTCCTCCTCTTCCCCGCGCTCTTCGTCTCCGGCCTTGGCTGGGGGCTCGCAGGCGTCTGGGCCGGGCTCTTCGCGGCCGTCTGGAGCGGTTTCGCGCTTTCCATGCTCCTCGCCGTGGTCATCGGCCGCCGCGCCATCGGCGGGTTCCGGCCCGATTTCTCCGCCCTCCGGCGCGGCGGCGCTTGACGCGGGGAGGCGCGCGGCCGACCTTCCGGCGCGAACAGGCGGGGAACGGCATGGACGAGCGAGAGGCGGGCAAGGAAGTCCAGCGGCTGATCGACCTCATGGCGAAGCTGCCGGGCCTGGGCCCGCGCTCCGCCCGCCGCGCCGTGCTCCAGATGGTGAAGAAGCGGGAGACGATGCTCCTCCCCCTCGCCCGCGCGATGCAGGAGGCGGCGGAGCGCGTGCGCCTCTGCGCCACCTGCGGCAATCTCGATACGGGCGACGAATGCGCGATCTGCCGCGATCCGCGGCGGGATCCGTCGCTCCTCTGCGTGGTGGAGGATGTCGCCGATCTCTGGGCGCTGGAGCGGGCGGGGATCTTCCGCGGCCGTTATCACGTTCTCGGCGGCGTGCTCTCCGCGCTCGACGCGGTGACGCCGGAGACGCTGCGCATCCCCCGCCTCGCCGCCCGAGCCGCCGCGCCGGAAGTGCAGGAAGTGATCCTCGCCCTCCCGGCAACGATCGACGGGCAGACGACGGCGCATTACATCGCTGACCATCTCTCGGGCGCCGGCGTCGCCGTCACTTCGCTGGCCCAGGGCGTGCCGGTCGGGGGCGAGCTCGATTATCTGGACGACGGCACCCTCTCCGCCGCGCTCCGCGCGCGACGGGCGCTCTAGCCGCGCGAGGGGGCGACCGGACCTACCCCGCGAGAATCCGCCGGTACCCCTCCACGAGGATCGCCTGGTCAGTCCCCGCCGCGAGCATGCCGTAACCCTCTGCGCGATAGGCGGCCATGCCCGCAGGGCTCGTCGCCAGCACGCCCATCGCCTTGCCGTGCCGCTCCGCCGCCGCGCGGATCGCGGCGCAGGCGTCGCGATAGACCGCGCTCTCGAAATCGCCGGGCCGGCCTAGGAAATTGGAAAGGTCCGCCTGCCCGATCCAGATCACGTCCACCCCCTCCGTCGCCGCGATGGCTTCGGCATGGGCGAGCCCGCGCTCCGTCTCGATCTGGGCGATGACGAGCACCTCCGCATCCGCCTTCGCCATCTTCGCCTTCGGGTCGCCCGGCGCGTAATCGTCATGCGCGAAGCCGAAGGCCGCGCCGCGCCTGCCCGCCGGCGGATAGCGGCAGGCGGAGACGAGCGCCTCGGCGTCCGCCGCGCTCTCGATCATCGGCGCCATGACCCCCTTCACCCCGGAATCGAGGAGCCGCGCAATGTAGCGGTACTCCCCCCTCGGCGGCCGCGCCATCGGCGTGACGGGGAGGCCCCGGCAGAAGGCCGCCTGCGCCTTGATCGTCTCCACCGAGGCGCCGGAATGCTCCATGTCGTAGACGCAGTATTCCGCGCCGGCGAGGGCGAGGAGCTGCGGCATGGCTGGGACCATGCATTCGAAGACCATCGCGCCCATCACCGTCTCGCCGGCGAGCACCCGTTCCCGGATCGTCACTCCACCACTACAGGCGCCATCACGCGCTCCCTCCTGATCTTCACGAAATCCCAGTCGATCCCGAGCCCCGGCGCCTCCGAAGGGAAGGCGCGGCCGCGTTCGATCCGCATCCCCTCGCCGGTCAGCGCGTCGAGCTGCGGGATGTATTCGAGCCAGGGCGCATTCGGAACGGCGCAGACGAGGCTCACATGCAATTCCATCAGGAAATGCGGGCAGATCGGCGTGTTGAACGCCTCCGCCATGTGGGCGACCTTGAGCCAGGGCGTGATCCCGCCGATCCGTGCGACATCCGCCTGCACAATTGAGCAGGCGCCGGCGGCGAGGTAATCCTTGAACTGGGAAATCGAATAGAGGCTCTCCCCCACCGCCACAGGCACGGAGGTCGCGGCGGCGAGGAGCGCATGCGCCGCCACGTCATCCGCCGGCATCGGCTCCTCGAACCAGGCGACCCCCGCCTCCTCCAGCACCTTCGCGCGCCTGAGCGCCTCGGGCCGCGAGAAACCCTGATTGGCGTCCGTCATGATCTCGTAGGCGCCGCCCACCGCCTCCCGCACCGCCTTGAGCCGCGCCCGGTCCTCCGAGAGATGCGGCCGCCCGATCTTGACCTTGGAGCCGCCGAAGCCTGCCTCCTGCGCCGCCAGCGCGTCCTCGACCAGCGCGCCCGTCTCGATATGGAGCCAGCCTCCCTCCGTCGTGTAGAGCGGAACGGAGGGCTTCGCGCCTCCCGCCATCCGCCAGAGCGGCAGGCCCGCCCGCCGGCAGCGGAGATCCCAGAGCGCGGTGTCCACGGCGGCCAGCGCCAGCGAAGTGATCGCGCCCACCGCGGTCGCATGGGTGGCGAAGAGGAGGTCGCGCCAGATCCCCTCGATCTCCTCCGCCTCCCGCCCGATCATCCGCGGCGCGAGGCTGCGTTCGAGGAGAGATACGATCGCCGGCCCGCCCGTCCCGATCGTGTAGGAATAGCCGGTCCCCGCCGCCCCGTCCGCGTCGAAGACCCGGAGGATCGGCGTCTCCTGGCTCACGAAGCTCTGGATCGCATCGGAGCGCCTGACCTTCGGCTTCAGGTCCGCCATCTCGATTTCGACCCGCACGATCTTCGCCATCTTCCCCCCTTTTTGCACCAGCATGGACCGCCCCCGTTGCGCTGTCGAGACGCCGCGCTTGAACCCGGCTCATGCATGAGTTAAGCGCGGCGCACGTGGCGATTTGGTCGGCCGGCTTGCGGGCCACGTTAAAGAAACCGCTAAAGAGGTCTCGGGGCGCGGCCCCGGCCCCGATCCGGCCATTGATGAAGGCCGGGCCCATGCCGAAAGACCAGACCGACCGCCCCCTCGCCCCTCGCACCCGCATGGTCCATGCCGGGACGTGGCGGAGCGCGCATGGCGAACTTTCCGAAGCCTTGTTCCTCACCCAGGCCTTCGCCTATCCGGATGCGGAGGCGGCGGAGGCGCGGTTCAAGGGGGAGGATGAGGGCTTCATATACGCCCGCTACGGCAACCCCACCGTCCGGATGTTCGAGGAGCGGATCGCCGCGCTCGAAGGGGCGGAGGACGCTTTCGCGACAGCCTCCGGCATGGCCGCCGTCAACGCCGCGCTCTTTTCGCAGGTGAAGGCGGGGGACCATGTCGTCGCCGCCCGCGCGCTCTTCGGCTCCTGCCTCTATATCGTGGAGACGCTCCTGCCCCGCTTCGGCGTCGAGGTGACGCTGGTGGACGGGACGGACCTCGCCCAATGGCGCGCCGCGATGCGGCCCGAAACGGTCGCCGTCTTCCTCGAAACCCCGTCGAACCCCACGCTCGAGCTGATCGACCTCGCGGCGGTGGCGGAGATCGCGCACGGCTCCGGCGCGCGGGTCGTGGTGGACAATGTCTTCGCCACCCCTGTCTTCCAGCGCCCGCTGGAGCTTGGCGCCGATGTGGTGATCTATTCCGCCACGAAGCATATCGACGGGCAGGGCCGCTGCCTCGGCGGCGTCGTCCTCGGCCGGAAAAAGTTCATCCGGGAGGTGCTGGAGCCCTATCTGAAGCACACGGGCGGGGCGATGAGCCCGTTCAACGCCTGGGTGATGCTGAAGGGTCTGGAGACGCTGGACCTCCGCGCCCGCGCCATGGCCGCCGGCGCCGCCGAGATCGCGGACCGGCTCGCCGCCCATCAAGCCGTCGCCCGCGTGCTCTATCCCGGTCGGGTGGACCATCCGCAGGCCGCACTCGCCGCGAGGCAGATGGAGACGGGCGGCACGATGGTGGCCTTCGACCTCGGCTCGAAAGCTGCGGCCTTCCGCTTCATGAACGCGCTCGGGCTCATCCTGATCTCGAACAATCTCGGCGACGCAAAATCCATCATCACCCATCCGGCGACGACGACGCATCAGCGGCTGTCGGAAGAGGCGCGCGCCGCGCTCGGCATCGGCCCCGGCCTCCTCCGCCTCTCGGTCGGGCTGGAGGCGGCGGAGGATCTGATCGCAGATATCGAGGGCGCGCTGGCTGCGCTCTGAGGGCCGGTCGGCCAAACAAAGGCCAGAAAGGCTCCATCCCGGGCGGGGGCCTCGGCCCCTCTCCGCCTCGGTAAGCGAGGCCGCCCTCCGCTCCGGCGGAGGACGGCCCTGGCTTCAGATGCAGACGAGATCGAGCGGCGGGAAGCCGTTGAAGCCGACCGACGAATAGCTGGTCGTGTAGGCGCCGCAGCAGCGGATCACCACCTTGTCCCCCGCCTTCAGCGCCAGCGGCAGGTCCATCGGCCGCTTCTCGTAGAGCACGTCCGCGCTGTCGCAGGAGGGGCCGGCGAGGACGCAGGGGCCGGAGGCCAGCCCGTCATGCGGCGTCGCGATCTGGTAGCGGATCGCCTCGCCTTCGGTCTCCGCGAGGCCGGAGAAGCGGCCGATGTCGAGATAGACCCAGCGGTGGATGTCGTCCGGCGACTTGCGGGAGACGAGCACGACCTCCGCCGCGATCACGCCCGCCTCGGCGACGAGGCCGCGGCCCGGCTCCGCCATGATCCGCTCCGCGCCGGGGAAGCGCGCCTCCACGAGATCCATGACCTCGCGCGCATAGGCTTCCGGCGCGTCGATCGCCTCGCCATAGAAGGCGGGGAAGCCGCCGCCGATGTTCAGAAGGTCGAGCGCGAAGCCTTCGGCGCGCGCCTCGGCCCAGAGCGGCGCGAACTCGTCCAGCGTCGGGCGCCACATCGCCGCGCGGCGGGTCTGCGACCCGACATGGAAGGAGAAGCCGGCCGGGCGAAGCCCAAGCTCCCGCGCGCGGCGGAGAAGCGGCATGGCGGCGCGCGGCTGGACGCCGAACTTGCGGGAAAGCGGCCAGTCCGCCTCCGACTTCGAGACGATGAGGCGGATATAGACCTCCGCGCCCGGCGCATGGGCGGCGATCTTCTCGAGTTCCTCCTCCGCGTCGGCGGCGAAGAGCGTCACGCCGGCGGCGTGGGCGAAGGCGATGTCGCCCGTCTTCTTCACGGTGTTGCCGAAGGAGATGTGCTCCGGCGCCGCGCCGAGCGCGAGGCAAAGCTCGATCTCCCCGCGCGAGGCGGCGTCGAAGCGCGAGCCCTCCGCCACGAGGCGGGAGACGACGGGGCGCGCCGGGTTCGCCTTCACCGCGTAGTGGATCGCCGCACGGCCGAGCCCTCGGGAAAGCGCGCGGAACTGCTCCGCAACCTGATCCACGTCGAGGATCAGCGTCGGGCGGTCAAACGCATGGGTCCGGGCGTAGGACTCGGCGCGTCGGAAGGGTGCGAAAAAGGGTTCGGCGGGCGCGAGCCCGGTCACGTAGGCGTTCATGGCCATCTCCGTCAGACCCCGCCGCTCGGGCGGATTGTTCCAAGAGAGACGTTACCGTCGCTACGTAACCGTAGAGGGCGGGCGAACCCGCCGGCTCGTGCCAGAGGCGCGTGCGTTGGCGTCGTGGGCGTGCATTTGGGGCGCCCGCGCCCCGAAAGCAAGAAAAAATCTCGGCTCGCAAAGAAAAATAAATTTACGTGTCAGATCAACGAAGTCTCAAGGATTAGGCGAGGAGGCGGCGACGCCCGGCGCCGGCTTCTCGAAGAAGACGCGGTCGAACCCCGCCTCATGCCGGCGCGCCGTCTCCCGCCAGCCGAGCGCGAGGTAGAGGCCGATATTCTCCGACATCTTCGCATGGGTGTAGAGCGCGAGCCGCGGCAGCCCGCGCCGCCGCGCCTCCCGCTCCGCGAAGCCGAGGAGGGCGCGGCCATGGCCCTCCCCGTGCCGTTCGGGATGGACGGCGACATTCTCGACGAGGAGTGCGTCCTCCGCCTCTTCGAGCACGATGTAGCCGACGATCTCCGCGATTTCGGACCGGATCCAGACCTTGCCGGCGGCGACGAGCGCGGGGTAGTCGGCAAGCATCGGCGCAGGCTTCCGCCCGATGCGGCGGATATAGGGCTGGTAGGCGTCGAGCGCGATGCGTCGGATGATCGGCGCATCCTCCGGCCTTGCGCGCTGGATATCCATGCGGCCCCCCGCTTCCTCCCCGTCGGCGATCATGTTAGTGCGAAGCGGAGCGAGGGCCAAGTGACGACGCCGCAATCCCCCGACATTCCCGCCGACGCGACGCCGATGATGGCCCAGTATCTGGAGATCAAGGCGGCGCATCCCGACGCCCTGCTCTTCTACCGGATGGGGGATTTCTACGAGCTGTTTTTCGACGACGCCAAGGCGGCGGCGGCGGCGCTCGACATCGCTCTGACGAAGCGGGGAAAGCATCTCGGGGAGGACATCGCGATGTGCGGCGTCCCGGTCCATTCCCACGAATCCTACCTCCTCACGCTGATCCGCAAGGGCTTCCGCGTCGCCGTCTGCGAGCAGCTGGAGGACCCGGCGGAGGCGAAGAAGCGCGGCTCCAAATCGGTCGTGAAGCGGGGCGTTGTCCGCCTCGTCACCCCCGGAACGCTGACGGAGGAGGCGCTGCTGGAGCCGCGGGCGGCGAACTGGCTCGCGGCCTTCGCGGAGATCCGCGGGGAAGGGGCGCTCGCTTGGGCGGAGCTTTCGACCGGGGAGGTGCGCGTCGCCCCCGCGCCGCGGTCGGCGCTCGGGGCGCTTCTCGCCCGGCTCGGGCCGCGGGAGGTGCTGATCGGGCCGGCGCCGGCGGACGAAGAGGCGCTCCTCTCCCTCGTCGCCGAGGCGGGGGCGACGCCGACGCGGCTTTCGGCGGCCAGCTTCGACAGCCAGGCGGCGGAGGGGCGGCTGAAGGCACTCTACCGCGTCGCCAGCCTCGAAGGGTTCGGGGCCTTCGCACGGCCTGAGATTTCCGCGCTCGGCGCGCTGGCGGACTACATCGAGATCACGCAGCGCGGCGCCCTCCCGCTCCTCCGCCCGCCCGCGCGGGAGGCGGAGGCGGGCGCGATGCGGATCGACGCGGCGACGCGGCGCAATCTCGAACTTGTCCGCACCCTTTCGGGCGAGCGGGAGGGCGCGCTCCTCCATGCGGTGGACCGGACGCGCACGGCGCCGGGCGCGCGCCTCCTCGCCGCGCGCCTTTCCGCCCCCTCGACAGACCCGGGGGAGATCGCCCGGCGGCTGGAGGCGGTGGAGGCGCTCTTCGCCGACGCCCGCCTGCGGGACGACGCGCGGGAGGCGCTGGGCCGCGCCACCGATCTCGAACGCGCGCTGAACCGTCTGGCGCTGGACCGCGGCGGGCCGCGGGACCTTTCCGCCATCCGCGCCGCGCTCCGCGCCGCCGCCGCACTCGCCGGCCTTCTGGCGCGGGCGGAGCCCTTCGCTGCGGAGGCGGCGGCGATGACGGGGCATGAGGCGCTCGCGGCCCGGCTCGATGCGGCGCTGGAGGATGAACCACCGCTCCTGGCGCGGGACGGGGGGTTCATCCGGCCCGGCTTCGATCCCGCGCTCGACGAGGCCCGCGCGCTCAGGGATGACGGGCGCTCCGTGATCCTCGCCATGCAGGCGGAATACCAGGCGCTGACCGGGATCGGCGCGCTCAAGGTCCGGCACAACAACGTCCTCGGCTATTTCATCGAGACGCCGGCGACCCATGCGGAGAAGATGCTCTCCCCGCCCCTCTCGGAAACCTTCATCCACCGGCAGACCCTCGCGGGGCAGGTGCGCTTCACCACCGCGCCGCTTTCCGAGATGCAGTCAAAGATGCTGGCGGCGGCGGAGCGGGCGCTCGCGCTCGAGCTTCGCGCCTTCGCCGCGCTGCGCGAGGCGGTTCTGGAGGAGGCGCCGCGTCTCGCCGCGGCGGCGGAGGCGATGGCCTCGGTCGATCTCTCCGCCGGCTTCGCGGCGCTGGCCGCGGAGGAGCGCTGGGCGCGTCCCGTGGTCGAGCCCGGCCGCGCCTTCCGCATCGAGGGCGGGCGGCACCCGGTGGTGGAGCAGGCGCTCCGGCGGCAGGGCGGCGGCGCCTTCGTCGCCAACGATGCGGACCTTTCGGGCGATCCGGCGCGGCTCTGGCTTGTCACGGGCCCGAATATGGCGGGGAAATCCACGTTCCTCCGCCAGAACGCCCTCATCGCGATCCTCGCCCAGACGGGCAGCTTCGTGCCCGCCCGTTCGGCGCGGATCGGCGTGGTCGACCGGCTCTTCAGCCGCGTCGGCGCGGCGGACGATCTCGCCCGCGGGCGCTCCACCTTCATGGTGGAGATGGTGGAGACGGCCTCGATCCTCAATCAGGCCGGCCCGGGCGCGCTCGTGATCCTCGACGAGATCGGGCGCGGCACGGCGACCTATGACGGGCTCTCCATCGCCTGGGCCGTGCTCGAGCACCTGCACGAGACGAACCGCTGCCGCGGCCTCTTCGCCACGCATTACCACGAACTGACCGCCCTCTCCGCCCGCCTCCCCGCCCTCGCCAACGCGACGATGGCGGTGCGCGAATGGGAGGGAGAGGCTGTGTTCCTGCATGAGGTCCGCCCCGGCGCGGCGGACCGGTCCTACGGCGTGCAGGTCGCCCGCCTCGCCGGGCTCCCGGAGCCTGTGATCGCGCGGGCGAAGGCGGTGCTGGAGGCGCTGGAGGCGGGCGAGCGGGAAGGGGGAGGCGCGAAGGCGAAGGCGCTGATCGACGATCTCCCCCTCTTCTCCGCCCGCCCCGCCCCTGCCCCCGCGCCCGCGAAGGGGCCCGGCCCGGCGGAGGCCGCGCTCGCCGCGCTCAACCCGGACGAAATGACGCCGAAGGAGGCGCTGGAGGCGCTCTACCGGCTCAAGGCGATGCTATGACGCCGGGCCGGGATCGTCTGTCTTCGCGCCCATGAAGATCGATCCGAAACGATATCCCCGGCTCCGCGCCCACCTGTGGAGCCGGGACGGGGCCGCACCACTCGACGGGTCGGAGCCGCTCGCGCTCTACAAGCGCAACTGGCGCTTCGTGGACGAGGCCGCGATGACGGAGGAGGAGCGCGCCCTCATCGTGCGGCTCGTCGCCGACCACGGCGGCGGCGTCTTCATGCCGAACTGAGCGCGAAACCGCGCGGCTCGCCCAGATCCGATCATGTGAAGGCCGCCCCCTATTGAAAGGGGCGGCCCCGCCAAAGCCCTGGAGCGCTCAGCGCGCTTCGACCTCGGTATAGTTCCGCGGGGTGGCCCCGGTGTAGAGCTGCCGCGGGCGGCCGATCTTCTGCACCGGATCCTCGATCATCTCCTTCCACTGCGCGATCCAGCCGACGGTGCGCGCGAGCGCGAAGATCGGCGTGAACATCGCGGTCGGGAAGCCCATCGCGTCAAGGATGACGCCGGAATAGAAGTCGACATTCGGATAGAGCTTCTTCGAGATGAAGTACTCGTCCTCCAGCGCGATCTTCTCCAGCTCCTTGGCGACCTGGAGCGCCGGATTGTCCTTCACGCCGAGAAGGCCGAGCACCTCGTCCGCGCTCTCCTTCATCACCTTCGCCCGCGGGTCGAAGTTCTTGTAGACGCGGTGGCCGAAGCCCATGAGGCGGAACGGGTCGTTCTTGTCCTTGGCGCGGGCGATGTATTCCGGGATGCGGTCCGGCGTCCCGATCTCGCGCAGCATTTCGAGGCAGGCCTGGTTCGCCCCGCCATGCGCCGGGCCCCAGAGGCAGGCGACGCCGGCGGCGATGCAGGCGAAGGGGTTCGCCTGGGAGGAGCCGGCGAGCCGGACCGTGGAGGTCGAGGCGTTCTGCTCGTGGTCGGCGTGGAGCGTGAAGATCCGGTCCATCGCGCGGGAGAGGATCGGATCCACCACATAGGTCTCGCAAGGTGTGGCGAAGCACATGTGGAGGAAGTTGGTCGCGTAATCGAGATCGTTGCGCGGATAGATGAAGGGCTGGCCGATCGAATACTTGTAGGCCCACGCGCAGATCGTCGGCAGCTTGGCGATCAGCCGCACGGTGGCGACCTCGCGCTGCCAGGCGTCGTTGATGTCGGTCGAGTCGTGATAGAAGGCGGACATCGCGCCGACGACGCCGCAGACCACCGCCATCGGATGCGCGTCCCGCCGGAAGCCGCGGTAGAAGTTCACCATCTGCTCGTGCAGCATGGTGTGCCGCGTCACCCGCATCTCGAAATCCTCGAGCTGCGCCGCCGTCGGCAGCTCCCCGTAGAGGAGGAGATAGCAGACTTCGAGATAGTGGCTCTTCTCCGCCAGCTGGTCGATCGGGTAGCCGCGATAGAGAAGCTCGCCCTTGTCCCCGTCGATGAAGGTGATGTCGGAGAAGCAGGCGGCGGTGGAGGTGAAGCCCGGGTCGTAGGTGAACTTGCCGGTCAGCTTGTAGAGCGCGCCGACATCGATCACCTCGGGGCCGACCGTTCCTGTAAGGATCGGCAGGTCGTGGCTCTTCCCGTCTACGGTCAGAGTCGCGAAGCGTTCGGATTTAGTCATGAAACCCCCTCTCTCGCGGCCCCGGGCCGCTGCATTCGGGCGCCGCCGGAGGGCGGCATCGGGGCGCGGAGGTCAACCGGCCCGGTCGGCCAGCCGCGCCAGACTTTCCTCCTTGCCGAGCGTGACGAGAACGTCGAACACCCCCGGCGAGGTCGCCCGGCCCGTGAGCGCGGCGCGCATGGGCTGCGCCACTTTGCCGAGCTTCAATCCCTCTTCTTCCGCGAAGGCGCGCGCCAAGTTTTCCAGCGCCTCGCCGGTCCAATCGCTAGCATCGCGCAACCGGGGGGTCAATCTGGCGATGATCTCGCGCCCCTCCTCGTCGAGCAGCTTTTGAGCCTTTTCGTCGAGGTCGAGCGGCCGGTCGGCGAGGATGTAATAGGCCGAATCCAGC
The DNA here is from genome assembly GCA_030429105.1 of Alphaproteobacteria bacterium. Lineage (GTDB taxonomy): Bacteria > Pseudomonadota > Alphaproteobacteria > Rhodobacterales > Rhodobacteraceae > Pikeienuella. The sequence continues at coordinate 14,664 of JAUIDE010000019.1, read as the reverse complement.
AATTCGACCAAGGTCTTGGCCCGTTCCTTCAGGCCCGGCATCGCCTGCAGGAGCTGCGTCGCGCGCGCCTCGCCCGGCGCCGGGCGGCCCTGCAGCGCGAGGAGCTCCAGCGCCGCCTTCGCCAGCGCGCCGTCGTCCGCGGCGCGCATGTATCTGCCGTTCAGATTCAGGAGCTTGGTCCGGTCGAACCGCGCGGCGGAGCGGCCCACATCGGCGATGTCGAACCATTCGAGCGCCTGCTCGGTCGTAAACACTTCGTCATCGCCATGCGACCAGCCGAGCCGGGCGAGGTAGTTGCGCATCGCCTCCGGCAGGAAGCCCTCCGCGCGGTATTCATGGGCGCCGAGCGCGCCGTGGCGCTTGGACATCTTCGCGCCGTCCTCGCCATGGATCAGCGGGATATGCGCCATCTCCGGCACAGGCCAGCCGAGCGCGCGGTAGATCGCGATCTGCCGCGCGGCGTTCGTCAGGTGATCGTCGCCGCGGATGATGTGGGTCACGCCCATCTCGTGGTCGTCCACCACGACGGCGTGCATGTAGGTCGGCGTTCCGTCGGAGCGCAGGAGGATCAGGTCGTCGATCTGCTCCGCCGCGAAGCGGACCTCGCCCTGCACGAGGTCGTCGACGACGATCTCACCCTCCCGCGGCGCTTTCAGCCGCACGGTGTAGGGCGCGTCCGGCCAGTCCTCCGGCCCCCTGTCGCGCCAGGGCGAATGGAAGAGCGGGGGTCGGCCCGCGGCGCGCGCCGCTTCCCGCGCCGCCGCAATCTCCTCCTGCGTCGCATAGCAGCGATAGGCGCCGCCCGTCTCCAGCATCGTCAGCGCGGCGGCCCGGTGCCGCTCCACCCGCGCGAACTGGCTCACGGCCTCGCCGTCCCAGTCGAGCCCGAGCCAGCGGAGACCGTCATAGATCGCCTCCGTCGCTTCCGGCGTCGAGCGGGCGCGGTCCGTGTCCTCGATCCGAAGCAGGAACTTGCCGCCCCGCCCGCGGGCGTAGAGCCAGTTGAAGAGCGCGGTGCGCGCGCCGCCGATATGGAGATAGCCGGTCGGCGAGGGCGCGAAGCGCGTCACGATTTCCGGTGTCTTGCTGGCTGGCATCGCGCTCGTCTCTGGGTTGAATTCCGTGGCGCCCCGCGGGCGCGGCCTTTATGGCTTGGCCGGTCGGGCAGGACAAGGCGAGGCCGGGGCGAAGCTGGATGACGATGGAGCGGCTTCGGGAGCTGTGGCGGGCGGAGGCGCCGGCCTTTCCGCTCTGGGCGCCCGTCTTCCTCGGGCTCGGCGTGCAGATCTATTTCTGGGCGCCGGTCGAGCCGCCGCTCTGGCTCTACGCCGGGCTTCTCGGCGGCGCGGCGCTCCTCGCCGCGCTCTTCAGGGAGCGGGCGGCGCGGAGGCCGCTTCTTCTCGCCGCGCTCGGCCTCGTGATCCTCGGTCTCTGCCTCGCCGGGGCGCGAGCGCGGATCGTCGCGGCGCCCGTTCTCCCGGCGGCGATGGACGCGACGGTGGAGGGGGTGATCCGCGAGGTGACGCGCACGGCGGCGGGCCGGCCGCCGCTCGTGCTCGACGATCTTGTGATCTTCGGCGTCGCGCCGGGCGAAACGCCGGAGCGGGCGCAGGTCTCGCTGCAGCGGGAGGCGCATTTGGAGGGGCTTGCGCCCGGCCTCCGCGTCTCGGTCTTCGCGCAGCTTGGGCCCCCCGGCGGGCCGGTGGAGCCGGGCGGCTTCGATTTCCGGCGGGACGCCTGGTTCAAGTCGCTCGGCGCCGTCGGCTTTGCCCGCGGCGCGCCCGTGGTGATCCCGGAAGAGGGGAGCCCGGGCGCGCTTCGCCGGCTCCGGCTTGCGCTGGCCGAGACGCGGGCGGCGCTCGCCGCGGGTCTCCGCAGCGCACTGTCGGGGGAGACCGGCGCCTTCGCCGCCGCCGTCATCGTTGGCGACCGCGCCGGCGTGGACCGGGAGGCGACGCAGGCCCTTCGCGATTCCAACCTCGCGCATCTCCTCGCCATTTCGGGGCTGCATATGGGGATCGTCACCGGCCTCGTCTTCGGCGGCGCCCGGCTCCTCCTCGCCGCCATCCCCTACGCGGCGCGGCGCTGGCGGACGAAGCAGGCGGCCGCCCTCGTCGCGCTCCTCGCGGCGACCGGCTATCTCCTGATTTCGGGCGCGGCGGTGGCGACGCAGCGTGCCTATGTCATGGCCCTCGTCGCCCTGGTCGCCGTCCTCCTCGGCCGCCCGGCGATCACGCTCCGCGCGCTCGCCGTCGCCGCCATCGCGATTCTCGTGCTGACGCCGGAGGCGCTGACCCATGTCGGCTTCCAGATGTCCTTCGCTGCGACGGCGGCGATCATCGCCGGGTTCGACTGGCTGCGCGAACGGGGCTGGCGTTTCAGCGCCGCGGGCGAGGGGATAGGCCGGCGGGTCGGCGTCTATCTCCTCGCCCTTGTCGGCACGAGCCTCCTCGCCGGGCTCGCCACCGGCCCGTTCTCCGCCTTTCACTTCAACCGCGTTGCGCATTACGGCCTGCTCGCCAACCTGCTCGCTGTTCCGGTCATGGGCTTCTGGGTGGCGCCCGCCGCGCTTTTCGCGGCGGCGCTCGCGCCCTTTGGCCTAGAAGGCCCGGCGCTCTGGCTGATGGGCGAGGGGATCGACGCGATCATGCGCGTGGCCCGCCTCGTCGCCGGGCTGGAGGGCGCGACGAGCGGCGTGCCCGCCGCGCCGGGGATCGTGCTGACGCTGATTGCCCTCGGCGGCCTCGGCCTGTGTCTCGGGCGCTCCCTGCTCCGGCCGGCGGGCGCCGCGGCGGCCGCGCTCGGGCTGGCGATCTGGGCGGCGGGCGACGCGCGGCCTGCGGTTCTCGTCGCGCCCGGGGGCGGTCTCCTGGGCGTCATGGGCCCCGAAGGCCGCGCGCTCGACCATGCGAAGGCGGAGTCCTACGCCGCGCGGATCTGGCTCGAGGCTGACGGAGACGGCGCGGACCAGCGGGAGGCTGCGGCGCGCCCCGGAGTCGCGAGCGAAGGCGAGGCGCGCATCGCCCAACTGCCGGAAGGCTGGCGCGTCGTCCTCCTTCCGCGCGCAGAGCGGGCGCCGGATGCGGCGTCCGCACTCTGCGCGCCGCGCACGATCCTCCTCTCCGCCGCGCCTCTCGACCCGCCCGAGGGCGGCTGCCGCCTGATCGCAGGCGACGCGCTCGCGCGCCTCGGCGCGCTCGCCATCGACCTGGAGGGGAAAGAGCCGCGCATCCGCTCGGCGGCGGTGGCGGCGGGGCGGCGTTTCTGGTCCCGCTCCGCCGATAGCGAGGCGGAGGAGCCGGCCTTCGGCGCAGGCAGGTGAGAGACTCGGCCGGGCGCGGCGGGCGCATCGCCGCCGGTGCCGGGCGGAAGGTTCGGGCGAGGGTTGGCTCGTCGCCTGCCAGGTGAACGGATGCGGCGGTCGCCCTTCTCTGCTTTCGCGCCTCGGTTTGCGGCGCCCCGGACGGAGCCGTGCGCGTGAGGGAACAGGATCGAAGCGGCGGCCAGGGCTCCCTAACCTCCCGGCTCCGGATGCCGAAGCTGGGCCGGTCGCGTCGATGTCGGCGGGCCGGGATGGGCTTCGAGGGACGAAGGCGCAGCGCGCCGCCTTCGATCAGGCGGTTGCGGCGGTGATCCGTCTCTTGTCCCGCGCCTTGAGCGGCGGACGAGACCGGGGGCCGTTGCCGCGCCAGATCACGCCGCGCGATCCGAATACGCCGCGGCTACCCAGGGCGGGTCGCTGCCGCGGAGGCTCGAAGGTCGCGCCGCATCTTGTCTAAGGGTCGGATGCTTGCGGCGGAGCGGGTGGTCCCGGGGGCCGCAGCTGTACCGCAGCGTCGTACTCCGGCGTCGACCCGGCCTCGACCGGCGAGGGCCGCGTCAGCAGGTCCGGATCAGGCCGACCATGCGCCCCTGGATCTTCACGCGCGCGGCGTCGTAGCGCTGCGTCTCGTAGAGCGGGTTCTCGGCGATGAGCTCCACCGTCCGGCCCGCGCGGCGAAGCCGCTTCAGCGTCGCCTCCTGATCCTCGACCAGCGCCACCACGATGTCCCCGTCATTCGCATGATCCTGCCGCTTCACCACGACGATGTCGCCCTCGTGGATGCCGGCGCCGATCATCGAATCGCCCTTCACCTCCAGCGCGTAATGCTCCGCCCGCGGGGAGAGCATGGAGCGCGGCACGACGACATGGTCGATCGTATGCTGAAGCGCCTCGATCGGCGTGCCCGCCGCGATGCGCCCGATGAGGGGGACGGAGCCCGCGTCCGATTCCACCAGCGAGACGGGCTCGGGCCGCGGGCGGAAATCGTGCCGGATCACGTTCGCCGCTTGCGGCGCGCTCTCCACCCCCTCCGGCAGGCGCAGGATCTCGATGGCGCGGGCGCGATGGGCGAGGCGGCGGATGAAGCCGCGCTCCTCCAGCGCCATGATGAGCCGGTGGATGCCCGACTTGGAGCGGAGGTTCAGCGCTTCCTTCATCTCGTCGAAGGAGGGCGAAACGCCGTCCGCCTGCGTGCGCGCATGAATGAACTTCAAGAGATCGAGCTGTTTCCGCGTCAGCATCCGGCGCCTCCCCTCAATGCCGATTTGGTTCTATAGATGTTCCTGTTTTGTGTCAAGCGCCTCAGAGCCGGATCACGTCGATCTCCTCTCCCGCCGCCATCGCCCCCGCGCCGGGCGGGATCACCGCCAGCGCGTTGGCGGCGGCGAGAACGGAGAGGAGCGAACTGTCCTGGTTCGGAAAGGGGAAGATCACGGGCCCCCGCCCGTCCTCCTCCAGCCGCGCGCGCATGTAGTGCTCGCGCGGCCCGTTCGGCCCCAGCGCCTGCCCGAGCCGAGCGCGAAGCCGCGGGAGCGGCCCGGCCTCCAGCCCGAGGAGCGCATCGACAGCCGGGCGGAGGAGGATATGCCCGAGGACGAGGGCGGAGACGGGGTTGCCCGGCAGGCCGATCATCGGCTTGCCGCGCACCCGCCCGGCCATCAGCGGCTTTCCCGGCCGGATCGCGACCCGGTAGAAGGAGAGGGTGAGCCCCTCCTCCCCGAACACCTTCGCGACGAGATCATGGTCGCCCACCGAGGCGCCGCCGAGCGTCACGATCACGTCGGCCTCCGCCGCCCGGTCTAGCGCCGCGCGGAGCGCGGCCGCATTGTCCCGCGCGATCGGGTCGATCCGCGCCCGCGCGCCCGCCGCCTCCAGCATCGCGGCGAGGCCGTAGGCGTTGGAGGATACGATCTGGCTCGGCCCCGGCGCCTCGCCCGGCTCCACCAGCTCGTCCCCCGTCGCCACGAGCGCGAAGAGCGGGCGGCGGGCGACTTCGAGGACGGGCGCGTTCATCGAGGCAGCGAGGGCGATATCTCCCGGCGAGAGGCGGCGCGGCGCGGGGATGCGCGCGCCGGCGCGGAAATCGCCGCCCGAGGGGCGGACATTGGCGCCCGGTTCTACCGCCTCCCGTACGAGGATTGCGTCGCCCTCCCGTGCCGCATCCTCCTGGATGAGGACGGCGTCGGCCCCTTCGGGCAGCGGCGCGCCGGTGAAGATGCGGATCGCCTCGCCAGGCCCGAGCGGCGCGGCAGCCGCGCCGCCAGCGGCGATCTCTCCTGTCACGCAGAGCCGCGCGCCCTCCGACGCCTCCTCGGCCCGCACGGCGTAGCCGTCCATCGCCGAGGCGGCGAAGGGCGGCTGGTCCCGCTGCGCGACGACCGTCGCCGCGAGAACCCGCCCCGAGGCCTCCGCAAGCGGCACGCTCTCGGCGCCGACCGGCCCCATCAGCGCCAGCACGCGGGCTAGCGCCTCCGCAGCGGAGAGCAGCGGCGCGCTCATTCCGCCTCGAACCGGCCGGAGCGCCCACCGTCTTTATGGACAAGGCGGATATCGGTCAGCCGCATCGCCTTGTCCGCCGCCTTCAGCATGTCATAGACGGTGAGGGCGGCGACGGAGACGGCGGTAAGCGCCTCCATCTCCACGCCGGTCTTCCCCGTCACCTTCACCGTCGCCTCGATCTCGACCCGGCTCTCCGCCTCGTTCGCCGTCAGCTCGACGGACACCTTGGAGAGCGCGAGCGGATGGCAGAGCGGAATGAGATCCGCCGTCCGCTTCGCCGCCATGATCCCGGCGAGCCGGGCGACGGAGAGAACGTCCCCCTTCTTCGCCCGCCCCTCGACGACGAGCGCCAGCGTCTCCGGCGCCATGACCACCGCCCCCCGCGCCGTCGCCGTGCGGGCGGTGACGTCCTTCTCTGAGACATCCACCATATGGGCGTCGCCCTTGGCGTCGAAATGGGTGAGCGGGGAGGTCATGCGGCTTCGGCCTCGCCGTCGTCCTCGTCGTCCGCCTCCGCCGGCTCTGACTCCGGCTCCGCCGCCGGCGCCGCGGAGGGAACGAGCGGCTTTCCGCCCATCGCCTGCGAGACGACCCCGGCGAGAGCGGCTTTCCGCGCCTTCATGAAGCCTTCGAAATCGTCGGCGCGCAAAAGCTCGGGCTCGATCAGATGCGTCCTCAGGATCGCGTCGAGCGCCTCCGCCGATATCCCCCGATCCCGCTCGATCCGCTTCAGATAAAGCGAAGGCGCCTCGCCCGAGACGAACCGGTTGGTCCCGCCGAAGAGGGGCGTCTTGTTCACGATGGAGTTGAAGACACGCGGGGGAATCCCCCGTTTCTTCGCCCACGCCTTCGGGAAGATATGGTGAACGTCCACCTGATCTCCGAAGAAGGTCATGATCTCGGTCGTCCGGCCGGTCACGAAATCGCGGCTTCCGCGGCGCATCAGCAGCGCATGAAGCGCCTTGTAGGCCGCCGCCTGACGCGAGCGGAGGGAATCGAGCCGGTCCTCCCGGAAATACGCCTCCTCGATGGTGCGGGGCGTCGGCCCGTCATGGGCGATCCAGTCGATCAGCTCCCGCATGTCGCGGGCGAGGCGGGAATCCGGGCTCATGCCATAGAGTTCGCCGAGTGCGGCGGACCAGAACCAGAGGTCGAGCTTCTCATCCGCAACGACCGTGAGCGCCTTCGGCGGCAGCGCGGCGAAGACGGCCGCGAGCGCAACCGTCTGCGCCGGATAGGGGATGTCCCCTTGCCAGATGATCCGCCGCTCGTTCAGGAACTTCGCCGCCCCGCGGAACCCCCGCTCCACCGCTTCGGCGTCGAGTTTGTAGTCGTCCAGGTTAAGCGCCAGCACCGCGTCGCGGTCGCAGGCGACCTGCGGAAGCTGCGCGCCCGGCGCCGCCTCGGCTTCCGCCGCGACGCGCCGGCGCCGCGTCGCGATAAGCGAGCAAGCCTTGAGGAAGTCGACGCTGGAGACAGGCTTCAGCACGTCGCACTCGCCTTTCGCTCCCACAAGCCGCGCGCGCCGGCCTTCATCGTGTTTCCCGTGCGGGCCGAGCCAATCTTCGCGGAGATCGTACTCGTCCGCCGCATAGATCGCCGTGACCAGTTCGAACGCATCTAACTTCTTGCCCCCGACATTTACCTTCTCGAAGATCGTACAGATCGCGGCGCGGGAGTTTCGCCGGTCGAGACGAATGACGGGGACGTCGTAGTTCTTGATCCTATCAATAATGCCTTGAAAAAATTGGTCGCTGAGGGAAGTGACATCCCGGCCCTTCGCATTCGCATGGTTCATCCACGCGAAACACCATTTCGTCCAATCGAATGCTTGGTCGAGCGGAAACATGTCCGCTCCAAACTCCTTCTCGCGCGTCGAAAGATCGCGAAGGATCTCGCGTCGAATCGGATCATATTCGATGCGGTTGGCGGGAAGACCGACGATAGCGACTTCAAGATCTTCTGGCGAAGCGACAGCCGCATTGATGTCGATATAGTAGTGCCGCTCGACCTCCTTGCCTTTCGCGTTGCGGGTCCTTACCGGGGTTGGCGAAAAGCATGACTGGTAAAGCGATGTCGTGCGCTGCTGCCCGTCGAGGAGCAGAAGGTCGGGTTCCCGCTCCGGCTTCGGCGCGCCTTCGATTTCGCGGTGCTTGAACCTGACCTCCCCGCCGGCCTCGAGCATCAGCATCGCGCCGAAGGGAAACCCTGCGCCGATGGATGCCAGAAGGCTCCGGATGTCCTCGTCGCCCCAAACATAGGGCCGCTGAAAATCGGGGAGCTGCAATCGCCCTTCATGCGCCCATTTCAGAATCTCACGCAGTGGCAGTTTTTCACTCTGAAACATCTCAAATCTCCAAAGGCTCTTTCAGCAGCGCCCGCGTCGCCGCCTCCACGTCCGCCTGGCGCATAAGGCTTTCGCCGATCAGGAAGCTCCGCGCGCCGCAACGGGCGAGGCGGGCGAGGTCGGCGGGGGTGAAGAGGCCGCTTTCCGCGATCAGGAGCTTCTCCGGCGGCGCCAGCCGCGCGAGGCGTTCGGTCGTGCCGAGATCGGTCTCGAAAGTGCGGAGGTTGCGGTTGTTCACCCCGAGGAGGGGGGAGCGCATCGCCTTCAGCGCCCGCTCCGTCTCCTCTTCGTCATGCACCTCCACAAGCACGTCCATGCCGAGCGCGAAGGCCGCCGCCTCCAGCTCCGCCGCCAGACCGTCCTCCAAAGCCGCCATGATGACGAGGATCGCGTCCGCGCCAAGCGTCCGCGCCTCGGCGACCTGCCACGGGTCGTAGAGGAAGTCCTTCCGGATCACCGGCAGCCCCGTCGCCGCCCGCGCCGCGACGAGGTATTCGTCCGCCCCCTGGAAGCTCGGCCCGTCCGTCAGCACCGAGAGGCAGGAAGCCCCCCCGGCCTCGTAGGCGCGGGCGAGCGCCGGCGGGTCGAAATCGGCGCGGATCAGGCCCTTCGAGGGGCTCGCTTTCTTGATCTCGGCGATGAGGCCGTAGCCCCCCGCCGCCTCGGCCCGCCGGAGCGCGGCTTCGAAGCCGCGGGGCGGCGGGGCGGCCTGCGCGGCGGCCTCGATCTCCGCGGCCGGGCGGGCGGCCTTCCGGGCGGCGATCTCTTCGAGCTTGTAGGCGCGGATGCGGGCGAGGATGTCTGTCATGGCGCCGTTCTAGCCGCTTCGCCCCGGCGCGGGAAGCGCCGGAGGCCGAACAACACCCTGGTCAGAGCGCCGCTGTCCAGACCTCGTCGGGCCGCGCGCGGCCCTCCAGCACCTCGCGCCAGGCGGCCTCCGTCTCCTCCGGCCCCTTCGCGTCGCGATAATGGAGCCATGCCGCGCTCTTCGCCGCAGCGTCGCGCCAGAAGGCGGTGGAGCGGCTCTCGAATACGCCCGGCCCCCATTCCTCCGTCCGCCGCGCGATATGGGCCGGGGCGAAGAACATCGCGGCGCGCTCCCGGATGAAATCCGGCCCCATCCCCGCCGCCTCGTAATGCGTGATCCCGACATTGGAAGTGAAGCGCATCGCCTCGCCGAGATGCCGGTGCAGCCGCCCGATCACGGCGCCCGAGCCCGACATGTCGACGATCACGGTCGGAACCCGCGCCACCCGCTCCTCGATCTCCTCATAGAGGATCACGTCGTCATAGAGCCCGAGCCCGCCGACGAAGCCCGCGTTCCGCTCGGAGGTGACGCCGACCCGCCGGAGCGGGCTCCCCGCCGCGATCAGCGCATATGCGAGGCCGATCGCCGTCTTCGACGAGGCGGAGGGGATCACGACCTGCTCCGCGCCATGATTCCCGTTGGCCTCCAGCCAGTCCGCGAGGCAGAAGGAGGTCGCGTAGAGCGGCCAAAGCGCCATGCGCGCCCTGTCCGTCGCCCGGTCGTATTCTTCCTCAGCGTCAAGCCGGAGGTAGGAATTGTAGACGGCGGGCAGCCCCGCCCGGTGCGCCGCGCCGTCCATGAGCCGCGCCGGGCCGACCTTGCCGGGGATGAGCGTCAGGTGGCTCCCCATGGGCCAGTAGCCGTAGAGCCGCTCGCCTTCCCGCACCTCGGGATGCGCGCTCGCCTCCACGACGCCGACGCCCCAGACCGGGATCACCCCCCAGCCTTCCTCCGCGGGGAAGAACTTCCAGTAGCCGATCCGCTCCCCCACCACGCCATAGGTGACGTTGTTCGCCGTGATCGCGAAGCGCTCGACCCGCGCGAGAACCTCCCCCGGCGCGGGCAGCGGGGCGCCGGTCTTCGCGAAGCGCAGCGTCGCCAGGTCGGCCTTCCGCACCTCCATGCGCATCGTCAGTCCCTCCAGATCGGATTGGTCCAGGCCCGCCGACCCGCCGCGTCGATCACCGAGATCCGGATCCAGGGCGAGGAATTCACCCGGTCGAGCCGAATCTCCGCCCGTGTGATGGAGGCGCCGTGAACCGCCTGCCCCGCCGAGCCCGCGCCGACGACGACGATGGACCGCGCGGCCGAGCACTCCACCGTGAGCCGCCGCCCGTCCAGCTCCACATTGCGGATTTCCGGGCCGGTGGAGGAGTAATGCGCCCCCGCCTTCAGCGCCGCGAGCAGCGCCTCGGGGTCGTTTTCCTCCGCCTTGACCATGACCCAGCCGCCGAAATGATCCGGCTCGGTGAAATGCGCGTCGTCCGTCGCCACGAGGTCGAGCCGCCTTCCCGTCTCCAGCAATCGGTCCAGCGTCGCGAAGCCGTGCGGCCGGTCGGCCCCCACCGCGCAGCCGTGGTTGTAGATCTCGACCGCATGGGCCGCGTCCAGCGAAAGCGCGTCCTCATGGGTGAGGCCGGACCATTCAGGATGCGCGATGGCGACGAAGGCGCCCGCCTCGCGCGCCCGCCGGGCGATCTCGGCCCCGCTCTCCTGCCCGTCGACGGGGAGGAAATGCGGCGTGTGGGAGGGCGCGAAATCCTCCGGCAGGCCGACCGCGAGGATATGCCAGAGCTCCCCGTTCGCCATCGCGCCGGAATGCAGCTCCGCCCCGAGGATCGTGGTGAACCGGTTATCCCGGAAGGGTTTCGTGTCCACGATCGGATAATTGTAGAGGCCGACGAAGTGATCGGTCAGCGCGATGAAGTCGTAGCCTTCCGCGCGATAGCGGCGGCACACCTCCTCCGGCTCCAGAACGCCGTCCGACCGCGTCGAATGGGTGTGGAGGCAGCCGCGATGGAAGCGGCCCGGGGCTTCGAAGGCGATGGGGCGCATGATGGTCTCCTGTCTCCGGCCCTGATCCGACGGCCCCGATACTGCGCCTCTGCGACGCTTGAGCGACGCCCCTGTTTCGGGCGAGGCTGCGGCGGATGCAAGAGCGGGGGGCGGCATGGCCAGCGTCGGATTCATCGGGACGGGGGAGATCGCGGAGGCGATGGCGCACGGCCTCGCCGGGCGGGGCCATCGCCTGTTCATGTCGGAGCGGAACGCGGCGCGCGCCGCCGCCCTCGCCGCCGAACTGCCTGAAGTTTCGGTCGCCTCCAACCAGGCGGTGCTGGACGGGGCGGAGATCGTCTTTCTTTGTCTGATGAAGCGGGATGCGGAGGCGGCGCTTTCCGCCCTCTCCTTCCGCGCCGACCACCGGATCGTCTCGGTGATGGTCGGGCTCGACCTCGCGGCGCTCCGCCGGCTCTGCGCCCCGGCGGCGGAGATCGCCCTCGCCATTCCGATGCCGTTCATCGCGCGGGGCGCCTGCCCCGTCCCCGTCCACCCGGAGAACGCCGCGCTCTTCGAGCTTTTCGGGGACAGGAACCTCGTGATCCCGGTCGCGACGGAGGCGGCGCTGAACGCCCATTTCGCCGCCTCGGCGCTCAGTTCTTCCGTGGTCGATCATATGCGCGCGGGCTCCGAATGGCTCGCCGGGCTGACGGGGGACGCGGAGGGGGCGGAGGCCTATGTCACCGCGCTTCTCGCCGGCTATCTCGCCGCGACGCCGAAGGACGGGAAGCGCCGCCTCGCGGCCATCCTCGAAAGCCTCGACCGGCCGGGCGGCCTCAACACGACGCTCCGCGAACACATGCGCGCAAGGGGCGCCAACGCGGCGCTGGCGGAGGGGCTGGATTCGCTCCGCCCCCGGCTCGGCCTGCCGCCTTCCGGGTGAGCGATCCATGCGCGCGGAGGTTTCGGCGCCGTTTTTCTGATAACGTCATTATATCAGATACTTGACCCCCTTGCACAGCGTGTGCACACAACCTCAGCCGAGCCCAATCAGCCGCCCGCGGCCCCCCATCGCCGCGAACAGCTCCGGCCCCGTCCCCGTCATCCAGGCCTCGGCGCCCAGAGCGGCGAGCTCGTCATAGAGCGCCGCCCGCCGCGCCTCGTCGAGATGCGCGGCCACCTCGTCGAGGAGGAGGAGCGGCGGAGCCCCCCGCTCCGCCTTGAGCGCCCGGGCATGGGCGAGGACAAGCGCGATGAGCAGCGCCTTCTGCTCGCCCGTGGAGGCCAGCCGAGCCTCCACCCCCTTCTCCTCGTGAACGGCGAGGAGGTCTGATCGGTGCGGCCCTTCGAGCGCCCTCCCCGCCGCCGCATCCGCCCGCCGCCCGGCGGCGAACCGCGCCGCGAGCCGCGCCTTCTCATCCCCCACTTCGCCCCCGGCGGCGAGCGCCTCCTCCGAGGCCCCCTCAATCCGGAGGAGCGCGCGCGGAAAAGCGCCGGAGGCCCCCTCCATCGCCGCCCGGAGCCGCGCCAGCGTCCCGGCCCGCGCGGCGGCGAGCGCGGCGCCCGCCTCCGACATCCGCGCCTCCAGCGCGTCGAGCCAGGCGCGGTCCGCCGGCCCCTCGGTCAGGAGCTTGGTCCGCTCCCGCATCGCGCGCTCATAGGCCGCGGCGGTCTCCCCGTGGTCGGGGTGGAAGGCAAGCGCCATCCGGTCGAGGAAGCGCCGCCGCTCTCCGGGCCCCTCCGTCCAGAGCCGGTCCATCGCCGGGACGAGCCATAGCATCGGCAGAAGCGCGCCGAGCGCAGTCTGGCTCGCCGCCTTGCCGCCGATCCGCACGATGCGCCGCTCGCCCGGCAGGGCGGAGGTCTCCGCCTCGAAAAGCCCCTCTTGCCCGTCGATCAGCGCGGAGACCTTCCAGCCGATACCCTCCGGCCGCCCGATCAGGTCCTCCGGCGCGGCGCGGCGGAGCCCCCGGCCGGGCGAAAGAAGCGAGATCGCCTCGAGGATGTTGGTCTTTCCCGCGCCGTTCGGCCCGTGGAGGGCGACAGGCCGCCCGTCCGCCTCCAGCGTCAGCGCCTTGTGGGAGCGGAAATGGGAGAGGGTCAGCCGGCGGAGCATGAGGCCCCGCTCAGACCCTCATCGGCATGACGACATAGATCGCGCTCTCGTCGTCGCCCTCGCGCACCAGCGTCGGGTCGCCCGGCCCGTTGAAGAGGAGGACGGCGTTCTCCCGGTCCACCTGCCCGGCGATCTCCAGCAGGTACTTGGCGTTGAAGCCGATCTCCATCGGCTCATGCGCATAGGCCACCGCGATCTCGTCGCTCGCCGAGGCGGCGTCCGGCGACGAGACGGAGAGCGTGAGCGAATCCTCCGCCAGCGCCAGCTTCACCGCGCGGGAGCGTTCGGCGGAGACGGTGGCGACGCGGTCCACCGCGCGGGCGAACTCGTCCGCATCGACTTCGAGGCGCTTGTCGTTCTGCGTCGGGATCACGCGGGTATAGTCGGGGAAGGAGCCGTCGATCACCTTCGAGGTGAGCGACAGCTCCGCCGCGGTGAAGCGGATCTTCGTCTCGGAGACGGAGACGGCGATCACCGCCTCGTCATCCTCCAGAAGCTTGCGAAGCTCCCCCACCGTCTTCCGCGGCACGATCACGCCGGGGCACCCCTCCGCTCCCGCCGGCAGCGCCGCATCGATCCGCGCGAGGCGGTGGCCGTCCGTCGCCACGGCGCGGAGCACTGCGGCGCCGCCTTCCGGCGCATGGAGATAGACGCCGTTGAGATAATAGCGTGTCTCCTCCGTCGAGATGGCGAAGCTCGCCTTCTCGAAGAGCCGCCGCAGCGTCGGCGCCGGTATCTCGTAGCTCGTCTGGTATTCGGCCGAGGCCATGATCGGGAAATCTTCCCGCGGCAGAGTCGGCAGCGTGAAGCGCGCGCGCCCGGCGGAAACGTCGAGCCGCCCCTCCGCCGTCGCGTCCATCGTCACCATCGCGCCGTCGGGCAGCTTGCGGGCGATCTCGTGCAGGACATGGGCGGGGGCGGTGACGGCGCCGGCCCGCTCCACCATTGCGGGGGCCTGCTCCCGGATCTCGATGTCGAGGTCGGTGGCGCGGAAGCTCACCGCGCCGTCCGCCGCCTCGATCAGGACGTTGGAGAGGATGGGGATGGTGTTCCGCCGCTCGACGACGCCTTGCGCCCGGCTCATCGCTTTCAGGAGCGCCGCCCTCTCGATCCCGACTCTCATCTCGCTCGTCCCTCTCGTCCCGGCCGCCCGGCCCGCCCCTGCCCGGCCCGTCGTCCGGACGGCGGAGCGTAACGAAATTCGACCCCCGGTCAATCGCGCCGCAGGCGCGGCGTCCCGCTCTCTTCCCTTCCCCCGCCCGCTGTGAAACAAGGCCCCGCCAACCGACCCTGACAGGAGATTCTCCGATGGAGATTCGCGAGGCGCTCACCTTCGACGACGTTCTGCTCGTTCCCGGCGCCTCGGAGGTCCTGCCGAACGAGGCGGACGTCTCAACGATGGTCACGCCCTCGATCCGGCTCAACATCCCCCTCCTCTCCTCGGCGATGGACACGGTGACGGAGAGCGACATGGCGATCTGCATGGCGCAGGCCGGCGGCATCGGCGTCATCCACCGCAATCTCGACATCGACGTGCAGGCCGCGCAGGTGCGCCGGGTGAAGCGGTTCGAGAG
>JAUIDE010000018.1 GCA_030429105.1 Alphaproteobacteria bacterium | reverse complement strand
CCCGATCTTCCTGCCGACGGAGCGGCTCAACCGCACGCATCTCGACGCGGTTTCGACGACGCGGCCCATCGCCGTGCAGCATTCCAACTTCCACCTCCTGACCGCCAACTCCCCCGCCCTCGCCCTCGCCGGCTACAGCCGGGAGACGAATGTGGAGGGCGTCGCCAAGGGGGCGGACGGGGAGCCGAACGGCGAGTTGCAGGAAATGGCGGCGATGTTCCCGCTGATGCGGCGGATCGGCGTCGATTTCCGCTCGCTCTCCGCCAATCCGGAAGCGGTGGCGAATTTCGGCAGGATCGCGGTGCAGACCGGCACGACGACGATGACGGACCTTCACGCCGCCCTTCCGGACGAGGACGTGGCGGCGCTCCTGGCCGCGACGGGGGCCGCGGATTATCCGCTCCGCATCGTGCCGATGCTCGGCGCGGCGATGATGGCGCCGGGGGATGTGGCGCCTATGGCGCTGAAGCTGAAGGGCCGGTCCACCGACCGGCTGCGGCTCGGCGGGGTGAAGCTGGTGCTGGACGGCTCGATCCAGGGCTTCACGGCGCGGCTGCGCTGGCCCGGGCATCTCGGCGGGCAGCCGAACGGCATCTGGGTCATCGCGCCGGAACAGGCGCGGACGCTGATCCGCGACCTCCACGCCGCGCATGTACAGATGCATATCCACACGAACGGGGACGAAGCCTCCGAGCTTGCGATTGACGCGGTGGAGGCGGCCATCGCGGCGCATCCCTGGCCCGACCATCGCCACACGCTGCAGCACGGGCAGCTGATCGACCGGGCGCAGTTCCGGCGGATGAAGGCGCTCGGGCTCTGCGCCAATCTCTTCGCCAACCACATCTGGTATTTCGGGGACATGCATGTTCTGAAGTCCATCGGGCCGGACCGGGCCCGGCGAATGGACGCCTGCCGGGATTGCCTCGACATCGGCGTGCCGATGGCGATCCATTCCGACGCGCCGGTGACGCCTTTGGCCCCGCTCGGCACGGCGTGGTGTGCGGTGAACAGATTGACGATGAGCGGCGCCTGCCTCGGGCCGGAGCAACGGATCGGCGTGGCGGAGGCGCTGGAGGCGATCACGCTCGGCGCGGCCTATACGCTGAAGCTCGACCACGAGATCGGCTCCATCGAGGCGGGCAAGATCGCGGATTTCGCGGTGCTGGCGGAGGACCCGCTCGACGTCGCGCCGGAAGCCTTGCGGGACGTGAAGGTGAAGGGCGTCGTCAGCGCGGGGCGGGTCTTCCTCGCATGAGCCTTGCGCCGCTGCCCGTCACGGTCATTTCCGGCTATCTCGGCGCGGGGAAGACCTCGCTCGTCAACCATCTCCTCCGGAATGCGGGGGGGCGGCGGATCATGATCATGGTCAACGATTTCGGCGCGCTCGACATCGACGCCGACCTGCTGGAGAGCGCGACGGAGGACACGCTGACGCTCGCCAACGGCTGCGTCTGCTGCACGATGGGGACGGAGCTGCTCTATGCGCTGTCGGACGCGCTGGACCGGCGACCTCGGCCAGACTGCCTCGTGATCGAGGCTTCGGGCGTCGCGGACCCGGCGAAGATCGCCGCCGCCGCCCATGCCGAGCCGGAGATGACCTATTCCGGCATCGTCACGATGGCGGACGCCGCCTCGCTGGCGGAGCGGCTGGCGGACCCGCTGATCGGCGCGCAGGTGGCCGGGCAGTTCCGGGGGGCGGACCTGATCCTCGTCACGCGCACGGACATCGCGGAGTTCGGGGCGGCGCGGGCGCTTCTGGCTCCGCTCTCCGCCGCGCCGGTGATCGAGGCGCCGATGGGGGCGGCTCCGGTCGACCTGCTGCTGGACCGGCCGGAGGCTGCGCCGCCCGCGCCGGGCGGGCATGACCACGGGGCGGATTACGCGAGCTGGTCCGGCCGGGGCGGGCGCGTCTCGCTGGCGGGGCTTCGCGCCCTCCTCGCCGCGCCGCCGCCGGGGCTCTATCGCTTCAAGGGCTTCGCGATGACGGAGGAGGGGGCGGTGGAGGCGCAGCTCGTGGGGCAGTCGTTCACCGTCAAACCTTCAACGGAGACGGAGACGCGGGCGGTGGCCATCGGGCCGAGGCCGCTCTTCGATCCGGAGGGTTTTGGGGCGGCATGGGCGCGGATTACGCTCTGACGATGCGCCTCAAACTTCCGGCCGCGGGCTTTCGGCACGGCAGCATTTCGCGTCGGCGCCAACGCTCTCGCCCCTTGGCCCGTGCGGCCAGCACGGGCCGCGCCTGACCCCCCGGAGGGTCAGGCGCTCTCCGACGCTTCAAGAGGCTCCGGCGTCGTTCGGGGCGAAACGATAAAGCGCTCCCTCGCAGTCGTCCGGGCGCCTTCCCGGGGTCAGGCGCGGCCCTTCGCGCTTCGTTCGGGCCGGGGAGAGGGAGGCGCCTTGACTGGCCTGCGTCAGTCGTTCCCGCCCGCCATGCGCCGGGCCGCGATCCAGCCGAAGGTCAGCGCGGGGCCGAGGGTGATGCCGCCGCCGGGATAGGCGCCGCCCATCACGCTCGCCGCGTCGTTGCCGGCGGCGAAGAGGCCGGGCACGGGCGCGCCGTCTTCCCCCAGCACCTCCGCGTGCTCGTTGGTGCGGAGCCCGGCGAAGGTGCCGAGATCGCCGACGAAGAGCCGGACGGCGAAGAAGGGCGGCTTGGCGAGCGGCGCGACGCAGGGATTTGGCTTCCAGTCCGGATCGCCAAGGGAGCGGTTGTAGGCGGTGGAGCCCTTGCCGAATTCCGGGTCCTCCCCCCGCGCGGCGGTCTCGTTGAAGCGGGCGACTGTCGACTCCAGCGCCGCCGCGTCGGCGCCGATCTGGCGGGCGAGGTCGGCCAGCGTCTCCCCCTTCAGGAGATATCCTTCGCGCACAAGGCGGCCATAGGGGACGGGCGCGGGGCGGGCGAAGCCGAGGCCGTAGCGGCGGAAGGCGCGGTGGTCGGCGATAAACCAGGCCGCCGGCTCCTCCGCCCCTTCCTCGCGGCAGCGCGCGACCATCGCCTGGCAGAAATCGTGATAGCTCTCCGCCTCGTTCACGAAACGGCGGCCCGAGCGGGTGACGGCGATGACGCCGGGCTTCGACCGGTCCACGAAATGCGGGAAGGTTCCGAGAGTCCCGTCCTTCCGGCGGGGGCGGGAGATGGGGACCCAGGCGGCGGCGTGGGGCAGGCTCTCGTTCACCACGGCGCCCGCGGCCTCGCCGAGGCGCAGCCCGTCGCCCGTATTGCCCGGGGGGGCGGGGGAGACATGCTCGTGGCCGGTCGGCGCGTGGGGCATCAGCCGGGCGCGGCGGGCGACATCCTGCGGGAAGCCGCCGGCGGCGAGGACGACGCCTTTCCGCGCAGTCACCTCCACCGGCCCGTCCCGCGCGGCGAGGAGCGCGCCCGTCACCCGGCCCTTCTCGTCCGTCAGGAGGCGACGCGCC
Source organism: Alphaproteobacteria bacterium (assembly GCA_030429105.1). GTDB lineage: Bacteria > Pseudomonadota > Alphaproteobacteria > Rhodobacterales > Rhodobacteraceae > Pikeienuella. The sequence continues at coordinate 46,812 of JAUIDE010000018.1, read as the reverse complement.
GGCGCCTCCGTCCGGATTTCCACGCCCTTGTCGAAAGCGCTCTTCGCGAGGCGGGCGACGAGGGCGTTGCCGTTCATCAGGCGCATGGAGCGGCCGTGGAAGACGAGGTCCCGCGCATAGCGGGCGAGGAGCCGCGCGACGTGGAGGAAGGAGACGGGTGAGCGGAGGACGTTGAAGAAATGCTGCAATTCCTTGCCCGTGCCGATCATCAGGCCGAGAAAGGTGATCTCCGTCAGCGGCGGGCGGAGGCGGGCGATCTCGGGCCCGAGGTCCCGCCCGTCGAAGGGGCGGGCGACGATGGAGCGGCCGCCGTCCACCCCGCCCGGCGCCTTCGGGTGATAATCCGCGAAGGTCGGGCCGAGATCGAACTGGAGGCTCGTCTTCTCCTCGAAGAAGGCGACGGCCTTCGGCCCGGCGTCGAGGAAGGCTTCGGCGCGGGCGGGGTCGAAATGGGCGCCGGCCTCGTGGGCCATGTAGGTCCGCGCCGCCTCCCGGCTGTCCTTCACCCCGGCGCGGAGGGCGGGGCCGGAGCCCGGAATCCAGCTCCAGCCGCCGGAGCGCGCCGTCGTCCCGCCGAAGACGGGCTCCTTCTCCGCCACCAGCACCTTCAGCCCGCGATGCGCGGCGGAGACGGCGGCGGAGAGGCCGCCGGCGCCCGAGCCGATCACGAGAACGTCCACCTCCTCCCGCCGCATCGCGCCCCCTCAGACCGTCAGATAGCCGCCGTCCACCGCCAGCATCGCGCCGGTGACGTAGCTGGCGAGGCCGGAGACGAGAAAGAGCGTCGGGCCGGCGAGTTCCTCGGGCTTGCCCACCCGGCCCATGGGCGTGTGCGCGAGGAAGCGGCCGATGGCCTCCGGGTTCGCGCGGGTGGCCGCGGTCATCTCCGTCTCGATCACGCCGGGGGCGATGGCGTTGACGCGCACGCCGTCCGGCGCCAGCTCCGCGGCGAGGGCCCGGGTGAGTTGCAGGAGCGCGCCCTTCGAGGCGGCGTAGGCGGCGAGGCCGGGCGCGCCGCGCTCCGCCATGATCGAGGCGACGTTGACGACGGCGCCGCGCGTCTCCCGCAATTGGGGGAGGCAGGCGCGGGTCATCCGCATGGCTCCGCCCGCGTTGACGGCGAGGACGCGGTCCCACTCCGCCTCGAAATCGTCGGCGCCGAGCGGGGCGCGCGCGATGATGCCGGCGTTGTTGACGAGGATGGAGACGGGGCCGGAGGCGGCGCGGGCGGCTTCCGCCGCCGCGGCGCAGGATGCGGCGTCCGCCACGTCCAGCGCCGTCGCGGCGGCTCCGGGGATTGCGGCGGCCGCGCGCGCGGCGCCCGCGCCGTCGATATCGGCGAGCATCACGGCGGCGCCCGCCTCGGCGAGGCCCTTCGCGATCGCGAAGCCGTTGCCCCGCGCCGCGCCGGTGACGAGGGCGGCGCGGCCCGAGAGGTCGAGGGCGGCGGCGAGGCTCACGCCTCTCCGACGCTCGGCAGCGTCTCGAACGCGTCGCGGATCGCCTCGGCCCAGCCGCGGGAGATGGCGGCGAAATCCTCGTCGTCCTGCTCGATCCGGCGCTGGACGGCGAAGCGGATCTCGTCCGCCGGGATCACGGCGAGGTCGAGCGGCATGCCGACCGAGAGATTGGAGCGGAGGGTCGAATCCATCGAGAGATAGACGGCCTTCAGCGCCCGTTCCATCGGCGTCGCCGGGGTGATGACGCGGTCGAGGATCGGCTTGCCGTATTTGTGCTCGCCGATCTGGAGGAAGGGCGTGTCCGGCGTCGCCTCGATGAAGTTGCCGGCGGAATAGAGGAGGTAGAGCCGCATCTCCCCGCCCTTGCGCTGCCCGGCGATGAGGATGGAGGCGTCCGCCCCCGCGCCCTGCGCCTGAAGGGTCTCCCGGTGGCGGGCCTGCACGTCCTTCATCGCCTCGCCGAAGAGCTGCGCGGAGCGGAAGAGCGTCGGCGCGTTCAGGATCGTCTCCACCCGGTCGTCATCCCGCGAGCGGGCGATGGCCTGGTTGATCCGGCTCAGAAGGCCCTGCGTGATGGAGAGGTTGCCGGCGCAGCAGGCGACGAGCACCCTGTCCCCCGGCACGTCCCATGTGAACATCTTGCGGAAGCGGGAAATGTTGTCGAGCCCCGCATTGGTGCGCGTGTCGGACATCATGACGATGCCGGCGTCGAGCTTGAGCCCCACGCAATACGTCATAGGCGACCCCCCGAGTTCTTATTGTTGCGCCTGGGTCACCTGCACTTCGGCGCTGAGAGACTCATCCATCGTGCCTGTGACCGATCCACGTAGGGGCGCCGCGTCTCGGGCGTCAAGCCCGGCGGCGAGGCGGACGTAATGGTCGGTCGGGCAGATGCGGTTGGAGGGGTCGAAGCCGACCCAGCCGAGACCGTCGATCCAGAGTTCGGCCCAGGCGTGCGTCTCCTGCTCCGTCGCGAGTTCCGGCTGGTCTCCCTCCGAGACGAAGAGATAGCCGACGACATAGCGCGCCGCGGCGCCGAGGGTGCGCGCCCCCGCGATCAGGAGATGGGCGTGATCCTGGCAGACTCCGGCGCCCTGCCGCAGCGCCTCGTCCGCCGTCGTCTCCGCGCTGGTGGAGCCCGTGCGGTAGTCCACCGCCTCGCGCACGGCGGCGGAGAGGGCGTGCGCGGCGGCGAGGCCGTGCTTGCCCGCCGTCGCCTCCCGCGCCAAAGCCGCGATCGCCTCGCTCGGCGCGGTCAGCCTCGTCTCGCGCAGGAACATCGCGGGGCGGGCGGCCATCTTCCAGCCGCGGATGACGCCCTGCGTATCCGAGGTGGAGATGACGCCCTCGGCCAGCACCTCGACTTCCGAAGCGCCCTCATGGGCGAGCCAGACCGCCTCCTCATCCCCGTAGCTGTTCACAAGCCGCATCTGCGGCGCCTCCCCGTTCACGGTCACGGTCCATGACCGGGGCCGCTGGGAGGCGGTGATCGCGGGAAAAAGCTTCAGCTTCAGCGCGACGCGCGAGGCGGCGGGATCATAGCGATAGAGCGTGCGGTGGCGGATCGAAAGCAGCATCGGACCTCAGAAGTGGTAGGCGCGGTGGATCGCGCCGGAGAGCCGCGCATTGTGACGGATCGCCTCCGTCGTGAATTCGTGGAGCCCGGTGGCGAAAATCTCCCCCATCTCGGTGTCGGCGAGGCGGGAGACCATCTGCGCCGCGAGCATGTTGCATTGCTTGCGCTCGCCATAAGCGATGGCGAGGAGTTCGAGATAGCGGGAAAGCTCGTTGTAGCAGTAGGCGACCGAGCGCGGGAAGCGCGGGTTGAGGATCAGGAAATCCGTGATCTTCCACGGGCTGAAGTCGCCGCGATAGACGTGATGATAGGCGCGCGCCGCGGAGGTGGCGTGGAGCACGGAGGTCCATTGGTGATGGTCGCGCCCGCCGCCGACGATCTCCGTCTCCGGCAGGAGGACGAAGTATTTCACGTCGAGGAGGCGCAGGGTGAGGTCCGCCCGCTCGATCAGGCCGCCGAGGCGGAGGAAATAGTATCCGTCCGTCCGCAGCATCGAGGAATCGGCGGCGCCGCGGAAGACGGAGGCGCGGGCCTTCACCCATTCGAGGATCGCGGGCAGGTCGCGGAGCGCGGCCGTCGGGTCCGCCATCTCCAGCCGGCGCCAGCCGTCGTTCAGCGCCTCCCACATTTCCGACGTGATGCCGGTGCGGACGGCGCGCGCATTGTCCCGCGCGCGGTTGAGGCAATGGCGGATGGAGGAGGGTTCGTCCGGCGAGAGGACGAGCTTTTCGACGATGCTCGCGTCGGTGATACGTTCCTCCCCGTCGAAGAGATGCGCGGCGCCGGCCACGGCGGCGACGGAGCGCCATTCGTCCCGCCCGGCGCCGGGGATCAGCGTCATCCGCTGGCCCATCTCGATCAGCCGCGCGGCGCCTTCGGCCCGTTCGAGATAGCGGGCGGCCCAGAAGAGGTTTTCGGCGTTCCGGCTCAGCATGGCGGGCTCATTCCGACAGGACCCATGTATCCTTCACCCCGCCGCCCTGGGAGGAGTTGACGACGAGCGACCCCTCCCGCAGCGCCACCCGCGTCAGCCCGCCAGGCGCGAGGCGCATGTCGGCCCCGACGAGGCAATAGGGCCGGAGGTCCACATGCCGGGGCGCGATCCCGCCGCCGGCGACGGAGGGGGCGGCGGAGAGCTCCAGCGTCGGCTGGGCGATGAAATCCTCCGGGTCGGCCTTGATCCGCTCCGCATAGGCGGCGATTTCCGCCTTCGTGGATTTCGGGCCGATCAGCATGCCGTAGCCGCCCGACCCGTGCACCTCCTTCACCACCAGTTCGTCGAGATGGGAGAGGACATAGGCCAGCTCGTCCGGCTCCGAGCAGCGCCAGGTCTGCACGTTTTCGAGGATCGGCTCCTGCCCGAGATAGAAGCGGATCATTTGCGGGACATAGCAATAGACCGCCTTGTCATCCGCCACGCCGGCGCCGGGCGCCGAGCAGATGGTCACGCCGCCAGAACGATAGACCTGCATGAGGCCGGCGATCCCGAGCATGGAGTCGGGGCGGAAGGCGATGGGGTCGAGGAAGTCATCGTCGATCCGGCGGTAGATCACGTCCACCCGCACGGGCCCGCGCGTCGTCCGCATCCAGACGCGCCCTTCGTCCACGAAAAGGTCCTGCGGCTGGACGAGTTCGAGGCCCATCCTGTCCGCCAGGAAGGAATGCTCGTAATAGGCGGAGTTGAGCGGCCCGGGCGTCAGCACCACGACGACCGGGGAGCCCTTGCAGGCCGGCGGCGCGACCTCCTCCAGCGTTTTCCTCAGCATGTCCGGGTAATCGTCCACCGGCTCGATGGAGAGCTGGCGAAAGAGTTCCGGGAACATGCGCATCATCACCGTCCGCGTCTCCAGCTTGTAGGAGACGCCGGAGGGCGTGCGGCAATTGTCCTCCAGCACCTGGAAGGCGCCCTCCCCCGTCCGCACGATGTCGATGCCGACGATGTGGGAATAGACGCGGCCCGGCGGGTCGAACCCCACCATTTCCGGCAGGAAGGCGTCGTTCCGGTAGACCAGCCGCTCCGGCACGATGCCGGCGCGGAGGATCTCGCCGCGGTGGTAGACGTCCCACAGGAAGGCGTTGAGCGCGCGGGCGCGCTGCTTGATGCCGCGGTCGAGCCGGCGCCATTCGGCGGCGTCGAAGACGCGGGGGATGAGGTCGAACGGGATCAGGCGTTCCGGGTCCCCGCCCTCGCCATAGACGGCGAAGGTGATGCCGATGCGGCGGAAGATCGCCTCCGCCTCCTCCGTCTTCAGGAGGAGCGTCTCCGACCCGGTCCGCTCGATCCAGCGGGCGACGCCTTCATAGGCGGGGCGGATCACGCCGTCTTCGCCGGACATTTCGTTGAACATGCGCCGCGACCCTCCCTCTCCGGCGAAGTTATGCGATGTTCGCGCCCGGTCACAATGGCTTAACGCACATCGCGGGGGCTTCGATCCATGCCCGGCGCCGCAGAATTGGTCATTCTCGAAGGACAAGCCCGCGAAACGGGCGGGCCCTGCGCGCGGCGGCGGCTCAGCCCTCCCGCGACCAGAGCCTTTCCGCCATCGAGCCCGCCCGCGCCTCCACCGCCGCGCAGGCTTCGAGGATCATGTCCTCCCGCCAGCGGGCGCCGACGATCTGCACGTTGATCGGCTGCGCGCCGTTGAAATGCGCGGGGACGTTGCCCGCCGGAAGGCCGAGATAGTTCATGGAATAGGACCAGACGGCCGAGCCGAGGGCCTCCCGCGCGCCCTCCACGCCCTCCGCATCCCGGTTCGGGGCGAAGAAGGGCTGCGGCAGGAAGGGGGTGAGGACGAGCGGGTATTCGGCGAGGAAGGCGTTCCAGGCGCGGGCGTAGAAGCTGCGCTTCGCCATCATCTCCAGCAGCTCCGCGCCCTCATAGGGCGGGAAGAGTTCGTAGTAGGTGCGGAAGACGGCGTTGATCGTCTCCGAGCCGAGCTTGCGGACCGCGGGGCCCATCAACGCCTCGACCTCGCCCATGAGGGCGCGGTAGCCGGCATGGCCAATCTCCCGGAGCATCGGCGCCTCGGCCTCCACCACCTCGTAGCCCGCGTCGCGGAGCGCGGCGGCGGCTTCCTCCAGCGCCGTCTCTACATCGGGGTGGAGGGGGAACTCGAAGGTCTCCTTCGTGAAGGCGACGCGGATGCGGCCCTCGGGCTTCGGCAGGTCGAAGGGCATGGCGACATGCCACGGGTCCCGCGCATCCGCCGCGACGAGGGCGCGCATGCCCAAGGCGACGTCGGCGGCGGAGCGGGCGAGGACGCCCTGGACGGACATGGACTGGGCGAGGAGCCCGCGCTCGGCCGTCTGCGACGGATTGAAGGCGGGGACGCGGCCGATGCCCGGCTTCACGGTCGTCGCGCCGTTCGCGGCGGCGGGGAAGCGGAGCGAGCCGCCGATGTCGTTCCCGTGCGCGAGCGCACCGACGCCGGCCATCACCGCCGCGCCGGCCCCGCCGGAGGAGCCGCCGGCGGAGACATGGGGGCCCCAGGGATTATGGGTGCGGCCGTGGAGCGGGTTGTCGGTGTCCGCTCGGAAGGAGAATTCGGGCGTATTGGTGCGGCCGATGACGACGGCCCCGGCCTTGCGGAGATTGGCGACGACGGGCGCGTCTCCGGGCGCGATGATATCGGCGAAGGCGGGGACGCCGTTCGAGGTCGGCCAGCCCTTCTGGTCCACGTTGATCTTGACCGTGACGGGGACGCCGTGGAGCGGGCCGAGGGCGGCGCCGCTCGCCTGATGCGCGTCGAGCGCGGCGGCGGCCTCCATCGCCTCCTCCGCCGTCGACACCACAACCGCGTTCAGCGCCGGGTTCGCCGCCTCCATCCGGCGGATCGCGCTATCCGCCGCCTCGCGGGCCGAGACCTCCTTCCGGGCGATGCGGGCGGCGAGATCGGCGGCGCCGAGGCGCCAGAGGTCGTTGGTCATGGGATGCTCCTTCGGAATGCGGGCGGAGCGTAGGCGGCGGATGCGGCGATGGACAAGCCCCCCGGCGGCGGGATACTTTCCGGCGTCAACCGATCAGAGGCAAAGATGAACAAGCCGCACGCCCCCAATTCGTGGGAGGCCCGCGCCATGACGAGCGTCATGGCCGGGTTCACCGATTTCCCGACGCTGAAGGCCCGCGGGCCCATCGTGCTGACGCATGGCAAGGGCGTCCGCGTCTATGACACCGAGGGGCGGGATTATCTCGACGCGAATTCCGGGCTCTGGAACGTCGTCTGCGGCTGGGACCATGAGGGGATGATCGAGGCGATGGTGGCGCAGACGCGCCGCTTCCCCGCCTATCACGCCTTCTTCGGCCGCATGGCGGACAGCGCGGTGGCGCTTTCGGAGCGGCTCGTCGAGGTCTCCCCCTTCGAGTCGGGGCGCGTCTTTTTCACCAATTCGGGGTCGGAGGCGAACGACACGATGGTGAAGATGCTCTGGATGCTCGGCATGGTCGAAGGCCAGCCGCAGCGGCGGAAGATCATCACCCGCGTCAATTCCTATCACGGCGTCACCGCCGTCTCCGCCTCGATGACGGGCAAGCCCTACAACGCGCATTTCGGCCTGCCGCTGCCCGGCTTCCTCCATGCGGATTGCCCGCATTACTGGAAATACGGAAACGAGGGGGAGAGCGAGGCGGAGTTTTCCGCCCGCATGGCGCGCAATCTCGAGGCGCTCATCATCAAGGAGGGGGCGGACACGATCGCCGGCTTCTTCGCCGAACCGGTGATGGGCGCGGGCGGCGTGATCCCGCCCTCAGCCGGTTACTTCGCGGCGATCCAGCCGGTGCTGAGGAAATACGGCATCCCGCTGATCGCGGACGAGGTGATCTGCGGCTTCGGGCGGACAGGGAATGTCTGGGGTTGCGACACCTACGAGATCGAGCCGGACGCGATCATCTCCTCCAAGGCGCTCACCTGCGGGTTCATGCCGCTCGGCGCGGTCATCCTCGGCAACGAGTTCGCGGAGCGGTTCCAGGCGGCCTCGGAGAAGATCGAGGAGTTCCCGCACGGGTTCACCGCCTCGGGCCATCCGGTCGCCTGCGCCGTGGGGCTCAAGGCCATCGACGTGATCCTGAACGAGGGCCTGCTCGACAACGTGCGGAAGGTCAGCCCCTATTTCATGAACCGGCTCCGCGGGTTCGAGGATCATCCGATCATCGGGGAGGCGCGCGGGATCGGGCTCATGGGCGCGCTGGAAATGGTTTCCGACAAGGCGACGAAGGCGCCGTGGGACGGGTCGCTCTCGGTCTCCGAACGGGTCGCCAACGCCTGCATGGACCAGGGGCTGATCTGCCGGCCGCTCGGCCAGTCCGTCGTCCTCTGCCCGCCCTTCATCATGGACGAACCGCTGCTCGACGAGATGTTCGACAAGCTTTCGCTTGCGCTCGACCATGTGGCGAAGGGCCTGGGGCGCTGAAGACCGGGGGGCGCCGAGGCGCCCCTACCCTTCCAGCCCGCGGCGGATCATGTTGAGGCCCATCAGCAGGAAGAAGAGCAGCACCGCCTTCTGAAAGCGGGCGTCGGCCATGCGCCGGCGCACGCGCTCCCCGACGGAAAAGCCGAGGAAGGTCGGCAGGATCATCGCGACCGACCAGAGAAACACCTCCGCCGTGATGAGCCCGCTCTGCGCGTAGCCGGCGAGCATCGGCAGCGCGCCGAGGAGGAGGAGAAGTCCGGTCGCCCGCACGAAATCCGTCTTGTCCAGCCGCAGCGACAGGAGAAGGATGACGAGCGGCGGGGCCCAGAGGCCGGTGAAGCCGCCCATCACCCCCGCCGCGACGCCGACCGCCACCTGCGTCGGCCACTCCCACCGGGCCGGCAACGGGGGCGGCCGGCGGATCAGGTTCGCGGCGGCGAAGATGACGACGCCCACGCCCGTCGCCATGATGATTGTCGCGGCGGAGACATCGGCCGCAATGTCCGCGAAAATGAAGATCGTGACGCCGAGCGCGACGGAGAACGGCCAGAACCGCGCCAGCGTCTTCCGCCATTCCCCTTCCCGGTAGGTCTGCCAGAAATTGGAGAAGACGATCGGCATGAGCCCGAGCGCGACGGCGAGCCGCGGGTCCGCGAACTGGGAGAGGATGGCGATCACCGTCGTCGGCAGGCCGATGCCGATGGCGCCCTTCACCGTCCCCGCCAGGAGAAAGACGAAGGGGGCAAGCCAGAGTATCGCGTCCATCGAAGCCCCTGTCTTTTCCGCTCGATAGCACCGCGCCGGGGCTGGCGCGAGAGGGGCCGGCGCCCTATCGGAGCGGCATGGAAGGCCCGCCGCCGCTGATCTATCGCCCGCCGCCGGGCGCGCTCCGCGTCGTCCATCTCGACGCGGACGCGGTCGTGGTGGAGAAGCCGGCGGGACTTCTCTCCGTTCCCGGCAAGGGCGAAGGCATGGCGGATTGCGCGGAGGCGCGGGTGGCCGCCGCCTTTCCCGGCGCGCTGACCGTCCACAGGCTCGATCTGGCGACCTCCGGACTGATGATCTTCGCGCGGAACGCGCGGGCGCAGCGCATCCTTTCGGGGCAGTTCGAGAAGAGGATCGTGCAGAAGCGCTACGAGGCGGAGGTATGGGGCGCGCCGGAGGCGGATGCGGGGCGGATCGAGGCGCCGCTGCGGGCCGACTGGCCGAACCGGCCGAAACAGGTGATCGCGGCGGACGGGCGGATGGCCGTCACGGAGTGGGAGGTCATGGAGCGGCGGGGGCGGACGACGCTCCTCTCGCTCCGCCCGCTGACGGGGCGGAGCCACCAGATTCGCGTGCATCTCGCCGCGGGGCTCGGCCTGCCGATCCTCGGCGATCCGCTCTACGCCGCGGGCGAGGCGCTGGCGGCCTCGCCCCGGCTGGAGTTATACGCCGTGTTTCTGGCCTGGCGCCGGCCCGAGGACGGGGCATGGGCGGAGGCGCGGCTCCAGGCGGGGCAAGGCTGAGCGGCGGCCGCGCTCGGGCGCGGCGCGCGCCGGAACCCGGACCGTCTCCGGGGGGCCGGACTTCTTTCCCCCGCATCACCAACGCGCGGCGGCGAGGCCGGCCGACCCCAGAGCGGAGCGCGAAGGGTCGTGGCCTCCCTCGGGAGGACGCCTCGAACCGATTGGTTTCGGCGGTTTATGGCGTCAGGAACTTCAACGGTTGCGCTGATCGCGCCGTCGCGATGCGGCCTCCCTTGGGGGGAGGGAGGCCGCGGCCCGCGCTGGTCGCGCGGGCCAAGGGCCGAGCGGAGATAGCGGCGCTTCCGGCCGGCCGTGTCTGCGGGAAAGCGGCGTCGGCGCCCGCCGCTCAGGCGAGCATCCTCGAAAGCTCGTCCTTCAGCATCAGTCGCTGGCGGCGCAGGGCCTGCTCCGCGGCGTCGTCGATCGCCTCCACCCGCGTCTCCGCCCGGTGAACGGCGCGGTTCACCTCGTGATACTGGTCGAAGAGCTTGCGGAAATGCGGGTCCCCCGTCTTCAGCAGGTGGATGCGCTCGGCCTTCTCCGGGAATTCCTCGGCGAGTTCGTGGGGCGTGTTGGACATGGGCCTCTCCTCTGAAGGGCCGGCCTTCGCCGGCGACGGGAGGAGGATCGGCGGCGGGGCGGGGGCGCGCCTTGATCGAGGTCAAGGGCGGGTGGCGGCTCGGGCCTTCATGCGGCCGGGGCGCGACATGCGGCGCCCCCTCCCTCCTATCCTCCCTCCCGCCTGCGGGAGGGAGGAAGCGCTTTTGGCGCCTCGCCTGCCTTCTCCCCGGAGCGAGGGATTCCGGGGCGGCTGCGCGATTGGCGGCAGGTCAGGCGCACAACACGAAACCGCCGCCCCGGCGTCTGGCCGGGGCGGCGGATGATCTTCCGGGCGAAGGCGGCGTCAGTCGACGAGGAGGTTGTCGTCGTCTTCCGAATCCGGCCCTTCGATGACCGCGAAGGCGTCCGCGGTCGGCGCGGCGGCGGCGGCCGCGGCGGCGGCGGCCTCGGCCTCCCGCTCCGCGATCACCTTCTTGTCCCGCTCCGCGGCGACGGACTTGATCCGCATCGCGGCCCCGCCCGTGCCCGCCGGGATGAGGCGGCCGACGATGACGTTCTCCTTCAGGCCGATCAGCTTGTCCCGCTTGCCCTGGGTGGAGGCCTCCGTCAGCACCCGCGTCGTCTCCTGGAAGGAGGCGGCGGAGATGAAGGAGCGGGTCTGCAGGCTCGCCTTGGTGATGCCGAGGAGGACGGGGCCGCCCTCCGCCGGGCGACGGCCCTCGCGCAGCGCCTTCTCGTTCGCCTCGTCGAACTCCGCCTTGTCCACCTGCTCGCCCTTGAGGAGGGTGGTGTCGCCGCCGTCGGTGATCTCCACCTTCTGCAGCATCTGCCGGACGATGACCTCGATGTGCTTGTCGTTGATCTTCACGCCCTGCAGCCGGTAGACGTCCTGCACCTCGTTGACGAGGTAGTCGGCCAGCTTCTCGATCCCCTGGATCGAGAGGATGTCATGCGGGGCCGGGTTGCCGTCGATCAGGTACTCGCCCTTCTGGATGAAGTCGCCTTCCTGCACGGTGATGTGCTTGCCCTTGGGGACGAGATACTCGACCGGCTCCAGCCCTTCTTCCTCGGGCACGATGGTGATGCGCTGCTTGTTCTTGAAGTCGCGCCCGAACTCCACCCGGCCGTCGACTTCCGCGATGATCGCATGGTCCTTCGGACGCCGCGCCTCGAAGAGCTCCGCCACGCGCGGCAGGCCGCCCGTGATGTCCTTCGTCCGGGCGCCCTCGCGCGGGATGCGGGCCAGCACGTCGCCCGGGCGGATCGTCTGCCCGTCCTCCACCGAGAGGATCGCGTCGACCGAGAGGAAGTAATGGGCGGGGTTGCCGCTGTCGAGCTTCACCGGCTCGCCGTCGGCGCCCATCAGGCTGATCGCCGGCTTCAGGTCCCCGCCCTTCGGGGCGGAGCGCCAGTCGGACACGATGCGCTGGCTGATGCCGGTCGCGTCGTCCATCTCCTCGCGCACCGAGATGCCGGGCACGAGGTCCACCAGCTTCGCGACGCCGCCCTTCTCCGCGATGACGGGGAGGGTGTACGGGTCCCACTCCGCCAGGCGCTGGCCGCGCTCGATCCGGTCGCCTTCCTTGACGAGGAGGCGGGAGCCGTAGGCGAGCTTGTGCGTCGCCCGCTCGCGCCCGTTATCGTCCGTGATGACGAGCTGGACGTTGCGGGAGACGGCGATGACGCCGCCATCCGCGTTCTCGAGCAGCTGGGCGTTGCGGATGGAGAGCGTGCCCTCCTGCTTCGCCTCGACGAAGGACTGCTCGTTCATCTGCGCGGCGCCGCCGATGTGGAAGGTCCGCATCGTCAGCTGCGTGCCGGGCTCGCCGATCGACTGGGCGGCGATGATGCCCACCGCCTCGCCGATGTTGACGCGCGTGCCGCGGGCGAGGTCGCGCCCGTAGCAGTTGGCGCAGATCCCGTCCTCCGCCTCGCAGGTCAGCGGCGAGCGGATCTTGATCGAGGCGACATGCAGGGCGTCGATCTTCGCCGCCAGCTTCTCGTCGATCATCTCGCCGCGGGCGACGAGCACGCTGTCGTCCGCCGGGTTCAGCACGTCCTCGGCCGGGATGCGGCCGAGCACGCGCTCGGAGAGCGGGGAGACGACCTCGCCGCCGTTGACCACGGCTTCGAGGGTGATGCCCCGGTCCGTGCCGCATTCCTCCATCTTGATGATGCAGTCCTGCGCCACGTCCACGAGACGCCGCGTGAGGTAGCCCGAGTTCGCCGTCTTGAGCGCCGTGTCGGCGAGGCCCTTCCGCGCGCCGTGGGTGGAGTTGAAGTACTCCAGCACGGTCAGGCCTTCCTTGAAGTTGGAGACGATCGGCGTCTCGATGATCTCGCCCGAGGGCTTGGCCATCAGGCCGCGCATCGCCGCGAGCTGCCGCATCTGCGTCGGCGAGCCGCGGGCCCCGGAATGGGACATCATGTAGACCGAGTTCGGCTCCTTCGAGCGGCCGTTCTCATCCTTCTTCACGGCGGAGATTTCGGCCATCATGGCTTCGGCCACCTTGTCCGTGCACTTGGACCAGGCGTCGACGACCTTGTTGTACTTCTCGCCCTGGGTGATGAGGCCGTCCAGATACTGCTGCTCGAAATCCTTCACCGCGTCGCGCGTCTCGTTCACGATCCGCCATTTCGACTCGGGGATGACCATGTCGTCCTTGCCGAAGGAGATGCCGGCGCGGAACGCCTCGGTGAAGCCGAGGGTCATGATCCGGTCGCAGAAGATGACCGAGTCCTTCTGCCCGCAATGGCGGTAGACCTCGTCGATCACCTCGCCCACCTCCTTCTTGCGGAGGACGCGGTTGATGACGCTGAAGGGCACGGCGGCGTTCTTCGGCAGGAGGGCACCGATCATCATGCGGCCCGGCGTCGTCTGCAGCCGCTCGCGCACGGGGTTCCCGTCCACGTCCACCGTGTCGCGGCGCGTGACGATCTTGGTGTGGAGCGTGATGATCTTCTGCTGGAGCGCGTGCTCGATCTCCGCCATGTCGGCGAACATCATGCCCTCGCCGGGCTCCCCCTCCTTCTCCAGCGAGAGGTAGTAGAGGCCGAGCACCATGTCCTGCGACGGCACGATGATCGGCTTGCCATTCGCCGGGCTGAGGACGTTGTTGGTGGACATCATCAGCACCCGCGCCTCGAGCTGGGCTTCGAGGCTGAGGGGGACGTGAACGGCCATCTGGTCGCCGTCGAAATCCGCGTTGAAGGCGGAGCAGACGAGCGGGTGGAGCTGGATCGCCTTGCCTTCGATCAGCACCGGCTCGAAGGCCTGGATGCCGAGGCGGTGGAGCGTCGGCGCGCGGTTGAGGAGGACCGGGTGCTCGCGGATCACCTCGTCGAGAATGTCCCAGACTTCCGGGCGCTCCTTCTCCACCAGCTTCTTCGACTGCTTGACGGTGGAGGAATAGCCCTGCGCGTCGAGCTTCGCGTAGATAAAGGGCTTGAAGAGTTCGAGCGCCATCTTCTTCGGCAGGCCGCACTGGTGCAGCTTCAGCTCCGGGCCCGTCACGATCACGGAGCGGCCCGAGAAGTCCACGCGCTTGCCGAGGAGGTTCTGCCGGAACCGGCCCTGCTTGCCCTTCAGCATGTCGGAGAGGGACTTCAGCGGCCGCTTGTTCGCGCCGGTGATGACCCGGCCGCGACGGCCGTTGTCGAAGAGCGCGTCGACGGATTCCTGCAGCATCCGCTTCTCGTTGCGGATGATGATGTCCGGCGCGCGCAGCTCGATCAGCCGCTTCAGCCGGTTGTTCCGGTTGATGACGCGGCGGTAGAGGTCGTTGAGGTCGGAGGTCGCGAAGCGGCCGCCGTCCAGCGGCACGAGCGGGCGAAGCTCGGGCGGGATGACGGGGACGACCGTGAGGACCATCCATTCCGGGCGGTTGCCGCTGTCGAGGAAGTTCTCGACCAGCTTCAGCCGCTTGATGATCTTCTTCGGCTTCAGCTCGCCCGTCGCCTCCGACAGCTCCTCGCGGAGCTTGTCGCGGAGCTGCTCAAGGTCGATCGCGGCCAGCATCTCCCGCACGGCCTCGGCGCCGATGCCGCAGGTGAAGCTGTCTTCGCCGTAGGTGTCCTGCGCGTCGAGGAATTCCTCCTCGGTCAGGAGCTGGCCTGCGGTGAGGTCCGTCAGGCCCGGCTCCATGACGACATACTGCTCGAAATAGAGCACCCGCTCCAGGTCGCGCAGCGTCATGTCCAGCATCAGGCCGATGCGGGAGGGGAGGGATTTCAGGAACCAGATATGGGCGACCGGGCTCGCGAGCTCGATATGGCCCATCCGCTCACGCCGCACCTTCTGGAGCGTGACCTCGACGCCGCATTTCTCGCAGGTGACCCCGCGATACTTCATGCGCTTGTACTTGCCGCAAAGGCACTCGTAGTCCTTGATCGGGCCGAAGATGCGGGCGCAGAAGAGGCCGTCCCGCTCCGGCTTGAAGGTCCGGTAGTTGATCGTCTCCGGCTTCTTTATCTCGCCGAAGGACCAGGACATGATCCGCTCCGGGCTGGCGAGCCCGATGCGGATCTCGTCGAAGGTGACGGCGGGCGTATGCCCGTGGGTGAAGATGTTGCTGAGTTCATTCATCTTGTTCACTCCGCCTCCGAGTCCAGAAGCTCGACATTGAGGCCGAGCGAACGGATTTCCTTCACGAGGACATTGAACGATTCCGGCACGCCGGCCTCGAAATTGTCCTCGCCCTTGACGATGCTCTCATAGACCTTGGTCCGGCCCGCGACGTCGTCCGACTTCACGGTCAGGATCTCCTGGAGCGTGTAGGCGGCGCCGTAGGCTTCGAGCGCCCAGACCTCCATCTCGCCGAAGCGCTGGCCGCCGAACTGCGCCTTGCCGCCCAGCGGCTGCTGGGTGACGAGGCTGTAGGGGCCGGTCGAACGGGCGTGGATCTTGTCGTCCACCAGATGGTGCAGCTTCAGGATGTACTTGTATCCGACCGTGACCGGGCGCGAGAAGGCCTCGCCCGTGCGGCCGTCATAGAGGGTGGACTGGCCGGATTCGTTGAAGCCGGCCTTCATGAGCGCCTCGTTGACGTCCGCCTCCTTCGCGCCGTCGAAGACCGGCGTGGCGATGGGGACGCCGCGGCGGACGTTCTGCGCCGCCTCGATGAACTCGTCCTCGGTCATGTCGGCGGTCGCATCCGCGAGCGTCTCCGCCCCGTAGGCGACTTCCATCGCCTTGCGGACAGGCGTGAGATCCCCCGAGCGGCGATAGCCGTCCAGCGCCTCGGAGACGGCGCGGCCCAGACCGGAAGCGGCCCAGCCCATATGCGTCTCGAGGATCTGGCCGACATTCATGCGGCTCGGCACGCCGAGCGGGTTGAGCACGACGTCGACGGGCGTGCCGTCCGCGAGGAAGGGCATGTCCTCCTCCGGCACGACCTTGGAGATGACGCCCTTGTTGCCGTGGCGGCCGGCCATCTTGTCGCCCGGCTGCAGCTTGCGCTTCACCGCGACGAAGACCTTGACCATCTTCATCACGCCCGGGGGCAGATCGTCCCCCCGGCGGACCTTCTCGACCTTGTCCTCGAACCGGGCCTCGAGCTGCCGGCGCTGCGCGTCATACTGCTTGTTGAGCGCCTCCAGCTGGTTCTGGTCCGCCTCCTCGGGCAGGACGAGCTGCCACCAGAGGCCGCGGCTCAGGGTCTGGTCCAGCATCGTCTCGTCGATCGTCTCGCCCGCCTTCACGCCCTTCGGGCCCTTCACGCAGGTCTTGCCGAGCAGAAGCTCGCGGAGCCGCGCATAGGTGTTGCGGTCGAGAATCGCCATCTCGTCGTCACGGTCGCGGGCGAGGCGTTCGATCTCCTCCCCCTCGATCTGCATGGCGCGCTCGTCCTTGTCGACGCCGTGGCGGTTGAAGACGCGGACCTCGACGATGGTGCCGGAATCGCCCGGGGGCATCTTGAGCGAGGTGTCGCGGACGTCGGACGCCTTCTCGCCGAAGATGGCGCGGAGGAGCTTTTCCTCCGGGGTCATCGGGCTTTCGCCCTTCGGCGTGATCTTGCCGACGAGAATGTCGCCCGGCCCTACCTCGGCGCCGATATAGACGATGCCCGCCTCGTCGAGATTGCGGAGCTGCTCCTCGCCGACATTGGGGATGTCGCGCGTGATCTCCTCCGGCCCGAGCTTGGTGTCGCGGGCCATCACCTCGTATTCCTCGATATGGATCGAGGTGAAGACGTCATCCTTCACGATCCGCTCGGAGATCAGGATCGAGTCCTCGTAGTTGTAGCCGTTCCACGGCATGAACGCGACGAGCACGTTCTTGCCGAGCGCCAGCTCGCCGAGATCGGTCGAGGGGCCGTCCGCGATCACGTCGCCGGCCTTCACCCGGTCACCCACCTTCACCAGCGGGCGCTGGTTGATGCAGGTGTTCTGGTTGGAGCGCTGGAACTTCCGGAGGCGGTAGAGGTCCACCCCGGCGTCGCCCGGCTCCAGCTCCTCCGTCACGCGGACCACGATGCGCATCGCGTCCACCTGGTCGATCACGCCCGAACGGCGGGCGGTGATCGCGGCGCCGGAATCGCGGGCGACGACTTCCTCCATACCGGTGCCCACGAAGGGCGCCTCGGCGCGGAGCAGCGGCACGGCCTGGCGCTGCATGTTGGAGCCCATCAGCGCGCGGTTCGCGTCGTCGTTCTCCAGGAACGGGATCAGCGAGGCGGCGACGGAGACGAGCTGCTTCGGCGAGACGTCGATCAGGTTCACGTTCTCCCGCGGGGAGAGCTGATAGTCGCCGCTCTTGCGGGTGGAGACGAGCTCGTTGACGAAGCGCCCCTCCTCGTCGAGCTGCGCGTTCGCCTGGGCGACGGTGTAGCGCATCTCCTCCGTGGCGGAGATGTAGTTCACCTCGTCGGTCACCTTGCCGTCCCGCACGGTGCGGTAGGGCGTCTCGATGAAGCCGTACTTGTTCACGCGCGCGAAGCTCGCGAGCGAGTTGATGAGGCCGATATTCGGGCCTTCCGGGGTCTCGATCGGGCACATCCGGCCGTAATGGGTCGGGTGCACGTCGCGCACCTCGAAGCCCGCGCGCTCCCGCGTCAGACCGCCCGGCCCGAGCGCGGAAAGGCGACGCTTGTGCGTGACTTCCGAGAGCGGGTTCGTCTGGTCCATGAACTGCGAGAGCTGGGACGAGCCGAAGAATTCCTTCACCGCGGCCGCCGCCGGCTTCGCGTTGATGAGGTCCTGCGGCATCACGGTGTCGATCTCGACCGAGGACATCCGCTCCTTGATCGCCCGCTCCATGCGGAGGAGGCCGACGCGATACTGGTTCTCCATCAGCTCGCCGACGGAGCGGACGCGGCGGTTGCCGAGATGGTCGATATCGTCCACCTCGCCCTTTCCGTCGCGGAGCTCCACCAGCGCCTTGATGACCGCCAGCATGTCCTCCGGCCGGAGGGTGCGGACCGTGTCCGGCGCGTCGAGCTGGAGGCGCATGTTCATCTTCACGCGGCCGACCGCGGAGAGGTCATAACGCTCCGGATCGTAGAAGAGCGACTGGAACAGCGTCTCCGCCGCTTCGAGCGTCGGCGGCTCGCCGGGGCGCATCACGCGGTAGATGTCGAGGAGCGCGGTCTCGCGGCCGAGATTCTTGTCCACGGCCATCGTGTTGCGGATGTAGGGGCCGACGGTGACGTTGTCGATGTCGAGCGTCGAGATCGTCGTGACGCCCTTTTCCAGCAGAAGCTCGACCACCTCGTCCGTCAGTTCGTCGCCCGCCTCGACCCAGATCTCGCCGGTCGACTCGTCGATCATGTCCTCCGCCGCGTAGCGGCCGATGATCGCCGTGTAGGGCGTCAGGTAGCTGGTGACGCCCTCTTCCGCGAGCTTGTTGAGCTTGCGCGGCGTCAGCTTCACGCCCGCCTCCGCGATGACTTCCCCGGTCTTCGCGTCGATCAGGTCGAAAGCGGGCTTCGAGCCGCGCAGCCGCTCGCCGTTCAGCGGCGCGGCCCAGCCCTCGCCGGAGCGGGTATAGTCCACCCGGTCATAGAAGGCGTCGCAGATCTTCTGCTGGTCCATGCCGAGGGCGTAGAGCAGCGTCGTCACCGGCAGCTTCCGCCGCCGGTCGATCCGGACATAGACGTTGTCCTTCGCGTCGAACTCGAAGTCGAGCCAGGAGCCGCGATAGGGGATGACGCGGGAGGCGAAGAGGAGCTTGCCGCTCGAATGCGTCTTGCCCTTGTCATGGTCGAAGAAGACGCCGGGCGAGCGGTGCATCTGGGAGACGATCACGCGCTCGGTGCCGTTCACGACGAAGGTGCCGTTGTCCGTCATCAGGGGCAGGTCGCCCATGAAGACGTCCTGCTCCTTGATGTCCTTGATCGACTTGGCGCCGGTGTCCTCGTCCACCTCGAAGACGATCAGGCGCAGCGTGACCTTCAGCGGCGCGGCGTAGGTCATGTCGCGCTGCTGGCATTCCTCGACGTCGTATTTCGGCGCCTCGAGCTCGTATTTCACGAACTCCAGCACCGCCGTCTCGTTGAAGTCCTTGATCGGAAAAACGGACTGGAAGACGCCCTGGATCCCGTCGCCGTCCGTCGGCTTCGGGCCGTCGCCCGACTGGAGGAAAAGATCGTAGGAGCTCTTCTGCACCTCGATCAGGTTCGGCATCTTCGCGACTTCGCGGATCTTGCCGAAGAACTTGCGAATGCGCTTGCGTCCGGAATGCGTCTGAACCATTTGGGTCCTCTGGTCTTTCGCCCGCCGCGCGCCGGTGGGGAAACGGCGCGCAGACGTCCCGCTGTCGGATCGGTCCCATCCCAGCCGGCTTCCCATGCCGGCGTCTCGGACCGCCGCGACTTCCAGGAATCTCCCGCAGGAGCGCCCGAGAAGGCGCGGCGCGGGCCGGGGTCGCCCCCGGCCCGAGCCTTGGGCCGCGCAGCGCGCCCCGAGGGGCGGCCGCGCGGGCCGGATCACTTCAGCTCGACGGAGGCGCCAGCCTCTTCGAGCTTCTTCTTGATGTCCTCGGCCTCGGCCTTGGAGACGCCTTCCTTCACGGCCTTGCCGCCGGCCTCGACGAGGTCCTTGGCTTCCTTCAGGCCGAGCCCGGTGATGGCGCGGACTTCCTTGATCACGTTGATCTTCTTGTCGCCCGCCTCCTTGAGGATGACGTCGAACTCGGTCTGCTCCTCGGCGGCCTCCGCCGGGGCGGCGCCCGCGGCCGGGCCGGCCATCATCACCGCGCCGCCGGCGGCGGGCTCGATGCCGTACTTGTCCTTGAGGATGTTCTTGAGCTCCACCGCTTCGAGAAGGGTGAGGCCGACGAGCTCCTCGGCCAGTTTGTTCAGATCAGCCATTGTCTTGTTCCGTTCGCTTGATTTCGTGGGTCTGGCTTCGGCCCTCGGCCGCGCCTCCCGATTGCTGCAAGGTTCAGGCGGCTTCCTTCTCGCTCAGCGTCGTCAGAATGCTGGCGATGTTGGAGGCCGGAGCGCCGATGGCGCCCGCGAGGTTGGCGGCCGGGGAGATGATGCACCCCACGATGGACGCCAGAACTTCCTCACGGGAGGGCGACGCGGCGAGCGCCTTCACGCCCGCTTCGTCCATGACGGTGGTTCCGATGGCGCCGCCGAGGATCACGAGTTTCGCGTTCCCCTTGGCGTATTCCACGGTGACTTTCGCCGCCGCGACCGGATCCTCGGCGTAGCCGAGCACCGTCTGGCCGATGAGAAGGGACTTCATCCCCTCGCACGGCTTGCCCTCCAGGGCGATCTTGGCGAGCCTGTTCTTGGCGACGCGGACCGACGCACCCGCCGCACGCATGCGGGCGCGATAATCCGACATCTCAGCGACCGAGAGCCCCGCGTAGTGACACACCACGACGGCGCCAGAGTCAGAGAAGATCTGGCCGAGTTCCTCGACCACCGCTTCCTTCTGGGCTCTATCCACAGTCTACTCCAAGGTTATGGCCTCCGGGGTTTCCCCCTTCGGCCGGCTCAGGTTCGGGAGGGCGGCTCCCCGCCCCTCCGCTTCCGTTCCCGTTCCCGGGTCAGCCAAGAACGCCGCGATGAGGCGGCTGATCCTGCGTCTCCCGTCTATGGAAGGACTTAGCGGGCCGAAGCCCCGCCCTCCGTCTCGGACCGGGCGGCGGCGCGCCGGAGCGCCCCGCCGTATCGCGCCGGGCGGACCCGGCGCGAATCTCTCATTCGGCGGCGGTCTTCGCCGCTTCCTGCGCGTTCGCGTCGGCCACATCCACGGTCACGCCCGGGCCCATCGTGGAGCTGAGCGAGATCTTCCGCATGTAGGAGCCCTTCGCGCCCGACGGCTTCGCCTTGCCGACCGCGTCCACGAAGGCGCGGGCGTTGGCGATCAGGCTGGCGTCGTCGAAGCTGGCCTTGCCGATGCCGGCGTGGATCACCCCCGCCTTTTCGACCTTGAACTGCACCTGGCCGCCCTTCGCGGCGCGGATCGCCTCCGCCACGTCCGGCGTCACCGTGCCGACCTTGGGGTTCGGCATCAGGTTGCGGGGGCCGAGGATCTTTCCGAGCCGGCCGACGATCGGCATCATGTCCGGCGTCGCGATGCAGCGGTCGAACTCGATCTTGCCGGACTGGATGGTCTCCATCAGGTCCTCGGCGCCGACGATGTCGGCCCCGGCGGCGAGCGCCTCGTCCGCCTTCGGGCCGCGCGCGAAGACGGCGACGCGCACCGTCTTGCCCGTGCCCGCAGGCAGCGTGACCGTGCCGCGGACCATCTGGTCCGCATGGCGCGGGTCGACGCCGAGATTCATCGCGATCTCGATCGTCTCGTCGAACTTCGCGCTGGCGTTCGCCTTGACGAGCTTCACCGCCTCCGCGAGCGGGAGGTTGGCCTTGCCCTCGACGGCGGCGCGCGCCGCCTTGATGCGCTTTGCGATCTTCGCCATCGACTTACCCCTTCACCTCGATGCCCATCGAGCGGGCGGAGCCGACGATGATCTTCATCGCCTGGTCCACGTCGTTCGCGTTCAGGTCCTTCATCTTGGCTTCCGCGATCTCCCGCACCTGCTTCACGGTGACGGAGCCGGCGACGGCGCGGCCCGGGGTCTTGGAGCCGGATTTCAGGTTCGCCGCCTTCTTGATGAGGAAGGACGCCGGCGGCGTCTTGATCTCCATCGTGAAGGACTTGTCCTGGTAATAGGTGATGACGGTCGGGCACGGGGCGCCGGCCTCCATCTCCTGCGTCCGGGCGTTGAACGCCTTGCAGAACTCCATGATGTTCAGCCCGCGCTGACCGAGCGCCGGGCCGATGGGCGGCGAGGGGTTCGCCTTGCCCGCAGGGACCTGGAGCTTGATCTGCCCCATCACTTTCTTGGCCATTCCGGCCTCCTTTTCCATTCCGCCCCAGGGTCGCGACCCCGGGCGTCCTCGGTGAGCGGTCCGGCCCGGGGGGCGCGCCCCCCTCGCCTCCCGCGATGCGACGCTCAGACCTGTTTGGCGACCTGCGCGTATTCCAGTTCGACCGGCGTGGGCCGGCCGAAGATCGAGACCATGACCTTCAGCCGCGCGCTGATCTCGTCCACCTGCTCGACGGAGCCGGTGAAGCTCTCGAACGGGCCGTCGGTGACGCGGACCTGCTCGCCGACCTCGAAGGAGATCTTCGGCCGCGGCCGCTCCACACCCTCCTCGACGACGTTCAGAAGCGCGTTCACTTCGCTGTCGCGCATCGGCGAGGGCTTGCCCTGCGGGCCGAGAAAGCCGGTGACGCGGTTGGTGTCGATGATGTGGAGATAGGCGCGGTCCGTCATCTCCATCTTCACCAGAACGTAGCCGGGCATCAGCCGCCGCTCCGTCTTCACCTTCTTGCCGCGGCGGATCTCCATGACTTCCTCGACGGGAACGAAGATCTCCTCGATCTCGTCCTCGAGGCCGTTCTGGGCCACGGATTCGCGCAGCGTCTCCGCCACACGCTTCTCGAAGTTCGAAAAGACATGGACGGCATACCAGCGTTTCGCCATGTGTCTCGCCGCCTCTCCGCTCGCCTCGCCGCGCCCGCTTCGGGGCGCGATGCCGTAAACTCTTCGGGCGCGCTTTCCGAATCGGCGCGCGCCATCGTTCTTCAGGAAGGTGCGCGGATAGACCCGCGCCGCCCCCAAGTCAAGCGCCGGGCTCAGCCTCCGAGGCGGAGGATCTGGTCGATCCCGAGCGCGATGAGCTGGTCGACGAGGAAGAAGAACACAGCCGCGAGCGCGGCCATGATGAACACCATGATGGTGGTGAGCCCGGTTTCCTTCCGGGTCGGCCAGACGACCTTCGCCGTCTCGGCGCGAACCTGCTGGATGAACTGGGCGGGATTGACGCGCGCCATGATCTTCCTCCTTGCCGACGCTGGCAGGGGTGGAGGGTCTCGAACCCCCGACCTACGGTTTTGGAGACCGTCGCTCTACCAACTGAGCTACACCCCTAGCGTGGGCCGAGCGGACTTAAGGGGAATCGCGGGCCGATGCAAGCGCCTCGCCGCCCCTCAGAGACCCGCCTCCGCATACCGCGCCACGATCCCGGCGCCGTGCGCCGGGTCGACGACCGGCGGGATCAGCGTGAGAAGCTTTCCCGCCCCGTCGAGGAGATAGATGAAGGAGCCGTGGGCGTAGACCGGGCCGAGCTGCGGGTCCTCGAACACGACCTTGCTCTCCACGCCGAAGACCTTGCGCGCGGCGGCGAGCGCCTCCTCCGGGCCGGTGAGGCCGACGAAATCCGGATGATAGCCCGGCAGCGCCGCGCGCATCGCCTCCGCCGTGTCCCGCTCGGGGTCCACCGTGATGAGAACCGGCCGGACGGCGATCCCGGCCTCCGCGGCGAGTTCCGCCATCTCCGCCATCCGCGGCAGGGCGACGGTGCAGATCGCCTGGCATTCGGCGTAGCCGAAGAAGAGGAGCTGGAGCCGCCCCTCCGGGTCCGCCTCCGTCCGCTCCGCGCCGTTCTGGTCCACGAGCGCGAAGGGGCCGCCAAGGGCGACCGGGAAGGGCGAGGGCGCCTCGGCCTTCGCGGGCAGGGACAGGAGCGCGGCGAAGATCGCGATGCGGAGCGCGGCCCTCACTGGAAATACTCCTTCAGGAAGGCCTCGTCCGCCTCCAGCCCGAGGCCGAGCCAGCCGGACTCCGCGATCTTCGCGTTGACGCGCGGGTCCTTCCGGAACCACGGGCCCTCCTCCGCCGCGGGGCCGGGATTCCTCGCCGCCCAGTCCTTCGTCCAGAGATTGGCGCGCGCCCAGTCGGCTGCGCCGACCTCCCGCACCATCTGGACCATGTAGAATTTCGCCGGCGTCTGCTCCTCGTCGCCGACGAGCACGCCGTCCACCTCCACGTCCTTGCCGCAATATGGGAAAAGATCGGTCGCCGCGCCGGTGAAGAGCGGCTGGCCGTTCTTCATCGGGACGATCAGCGCCCCGTCCGCCGCGCGGAGGAGGCCGAGCTGCCGCCGCCCCGCGCCGCAATCGGCGGGGCAATCGCCGGCGAGTTCGCAGAGGAGATCGACCACCTTCGCCTCGAACCGCGCCTTTTCCTCCCCGAGGAGGCCCCATTCCTTCGCCTCGGACCCGGCGGAAAAATCCTGCGCGGCCGCCGGGAGGGCGAGCGCCGCCGCGAAGAGGCCGGCGATCATCCGCATCGCGCTCATTCCTTCGGCTCCGGGATCGCGAAATCGGGGACGACGCCGTAATCCTCATGGGTGAGGTTCACGATGCCGGCGTCCGCCACGACATCGTTGACGATGAGGTAGTTGATCCCGTCCCGCACATGGTGCTCGCCGGTGGCGGTGATGACGTGGCTCGCGATGCGGAGCAGCATGTCGCCGCCGTTCGCCGCGTCATCCGCGGCGATCTTCAGGACCATGTAGACCGTCCCGTCCTCCGCCAGCAGCCCGACGGGGATGCCGCCCGCCGCGCACCAGAGCGCGCAGGTGTGGTGCGCCGTGCCCTGCACCGCGTCCGCGCCGCCCATGACGCCGGAGAAATAGCACCAGGTGTCGATCGCCTCCCCGGTGACGGTGATCCGCTCCGCCGCCGCGGGCGAGGCGAGCGCGGCGAAGGCCGCAAGCCCTGTCAGATATCGCATGACGCCTCCCATCTTCGGGCGGAAGCCTGCCACAGGCGGGCCGGCGGCGCGATCAACTTGCCGGGAGCGCGCGCGCCGGTATTGTGCCGGCGCGGAGGGCGGAATGAAGATCCTGTTCGTGCATGACAATTATCCGGCGCAGTTCGGCGCCTTCGGCGCGTGGCTTCTCCGCCGGGGCTGGGACGTGCGCTTCGCCACCGCCTGGGAGGGCGGCAATGCGGGGGACCCGGCCTTCCTACGCTACAAGGCGCACCGGGCGCCGACGGAGGGCGTGCATCCCTATGCCGGGAATTTCGAGAAGGCGGTCATCACCGGGCAGGCCGCGGCCCGCGCCTTCCTCGCCGCGGCGGAGCGGGGATACCGGCCCGACATCGTGATGGCGCATTCGGGCTGGGGCTCCGGCATGTTCGCGCGGGAGATCTGGCCGGAGACGCGGTTCGTCCCCTATCTCGAATGGTGGTACGAATACCCGCCGCCCGACGACGTGAGCCTCGGGACCCACACGTTCGACCTCCATGCGCGGCTCCGGCAGAAGACGCGGAACGCGCCGTTCCTTCTCGACCTCGAAGGGGCCGCGCTCGCGCTCTGCCCGACCGAATATCAGGCCGCGCGCTTTCCCGCGCATCTGCGCGAGCGGATCACGGTGATCCATGACGGGATCGACTGCGCGCTCCACGCCCCGGCGGCGGAGCCTGTGCGGAGCGTCGCGGGGCTCGACGTCTCCGCCATGCCGGAGATCGTGACCTCGATCACGCGCGGGATGGAGCCGCATCGCGGGTTTCCGCAGTTCATGCGCGCCCTCGCGATGCTGCAGGAGCGGCGGCCCGGCCTCCATGCGCTGATCGGGGGGGAGGACCGCGTCGCCTATGGCGCGAAGCTGCCTGAGGGCGAGAGCTGGAAGGCGCGGATGCTGGCGGAGCTCGATGGGCGGCTCGACCTTTCGCGCGTCCATTTCATCGGGCTCCAGCCGCGGGGCGAGTATGTGAAGGCGCTCCAGGTGAGCCGGGCGCATGTCTATCTCACGGCGGATTTCGTCCTCTCCTGGTCGATGATCGAGTCCATGGCCGTCGCCTGCCCGATGATCGTCTCCGACAGCGCGCCGGTGCGGGAGTTCATGGACGAGGAGACGGGGCTTTTCGTTCCCCTCCATGACCCGGAAGCGCTCGCCGCCGGGATCGCGGAGACGCTGGACGCGCCCGAGGCTGCGCGGCGGCGCGGGGCGGCCGCGCGCGCCCGGGTGCTGGAGCGGCTGGACCGGGAAAAGCTCTGGCCGGAGAAGGAGCGGCTGCTGAAGGCGCTACTCTGAAGCGGGCGTGCAGAAAAACATGGCCTTAGCAGGCTGCGCGCGGTTAACTCCGCGCGCCGCAGAAGAGGCTTCCGATGGAATTGACGCTCGAATCCGCATTTTCGACAGGCGGCCTTGTGGGCCACCTTTCCTATATTCTGCTCGTGATCTCGATGATGATGCGCCGGCTGGGCCCGCTCCGCGTCCTCGTCATCCTCTCCGCCTTCGTCGCCATCCTCTATGACTGGGTCTGGCTGAAGGACCCCGTCGGCGTCTTCTGGGAGTCGCTGCTGGTGCTGGTGAACATCGCGCAGCTGACGCTCGCCTGGCGGGCGAACCGGCGCGCGCGCTTTACCGCGGAGGAGGCGGCGTTCGTCTCCGCGCGGCTCGGCGACCTTCGGCCGGGCGAGGCGCGGCGGCTGCTGAACCGCGGCGTCTGGATCGACGGCGCGCCGGGGCTGCGGCTGACGACGGAGGGCGAGCCCGTCTCCCATCTCGTCTGGATCGCCTCCGGCGAGGCGGAAATCGCCTATCGCGGCCGCGTCTTCACCCGCTGCCGCGCCGGGAATTTCATCGGGGAGATGTCCGTGGTCGAGGAAGGGCCGGCGAGCGCGGACGCGACGCTGTCGGCTCCGGCGCGGCTCTGGCTGATCTCCGGCGCCGCCGTCCGCCGGCTCTGGCGGGACGAGCCGGAACTCGCGGCGGCGCTGGAGAAGGCCTTCTCCCGCGACTGGCGGGAGAAGCTGGCGGCGCACCGGCCGGAGGCCGAGGAGGCCGCGGCCTAGAAGGAGAAGGCGCGGAGCCGCCGCGCCGTCTCCGCGATCCCGGCCTCGTCGACGTTCGCGAAGGCGAGACGGAGCGCGCCGCGCCCCGCATCGTCCCCCTCCGGCGTGAAGAAGCCGCCGGGGAGCGCGAGGAGGGACTGGTCCTCCACCAGCCGCCGGGCCACCGCCTCCGAGGGCGCATCGAACGGATGCGCGACCCAGGCGAAATAGGCGCCGGCGCCGAGAAGCCGCCAGCCGCCCACCCCCTCCGCAAAGGCGGCGGCGAGGGCGGCGCGGCGGCGGGCGAATTCCGCCCGCTCCCCGGCGACGAAGGCGCCCTCGCGCCGCAACCCCTCCAGAGCGCCGATCTGCCCGATGCGGGAGGGGCAGATCGTCACCGTGTCGAGAAACTTCTCCACCTCCGCCACCCGGCGGGCGGAGGAGAGAAGCGCGCCGACGCGGTGGCCGGTGAGGCGGTAGGCCTTGGAGAAGGAATAGAGGTGGATCAGCGTCTCGCCCCATGCCGGGCGGCGGAAGAGGCCGTGGGGCGCGCCCTCATGGCTCAGATAGTCGCGATAGGTTTCGTCAACCACGAAGGCGATTCCCGCCGCGGCGCAGAGGTTGAAGAGCGCCTCCATCCGGCCCGCCGGGCATTCCGCCCCGGTCGGGTTGTTGGGCGTGACGACGACGAGGGCGCGCGTTCGCGATCCGATCAACGCCGCCGCTTCCTCCGGGTCCGGCAGGCCGTCCGCCCCCACGGGGAGCGGGACGGCGCGGACGCCGATCATGTCGAGCCACATCTTGTGGTTGAAATACCAGGGCGTCGGCAGGATCACCTCGTCCCCCGCCCCGGCGAGGGAGAGCATCGCGGCGGCGAAGGCCTCGTTGCAACCCGATGTGACGGCGACCTCTTCCGGCGCGATCCCGGCCTCGTAGAGCAAGGACCAGCGGGCTGCGATCTCCGCCCGGAGCGCGCCGTCCCCCGGCACGGGGCCGTAGAGATGCGCGTCGCCCTCCGACATCGCCGCCTCCGCCATCGCGCGACGGAGCGAGAGCGGCGGCGGGCCGACGGGGGCGGCCTGGCTCAGGTTCAGGAGCGGCCGCTCCGGCGGGAAGACCTTTCCCCTGAGCCAGGATTGCGCCGTCATCACCGGCGAGGCGAGGGCGTGGGAGAGCGCGGGGTTGAAGGGGGCGGGGCGGTTCATCGCCCGCTTATCGGAGGGCGCGGGCGGGCGCGCAAGGGGCGCTTCGGGCTTGACCGCGGCGCGGGGGGCGGCGACCGTCCGGGCCTTGGCGGGGAGATGCGGATGGCGTTCGATGATGATTACGGAAACCGGCTGACGACCGCCTCCGCCGCGGCGCGGGACGCCTATGCGGAGGGCGCGCGGCATGTGCTCGGCGCGACCTATGGCGCGCGCGGCGCGTTCGAGCGGGCGCTGGCGGCGGACGAGGGCTTCGCGCTCGCCCATGCCGGCCTCGCCCGCGCAGCGATGTTCGAGGGGGACATGGGCGGCGCGAAGGCGGCGCTGGCGCGGGCGGAGGCGCTTTCGGGCGGGCTCGACGCGCGGGAACGGGGGCATCTCGGCGTCTTCTCCCTCCTTCTCTCTGGCCGGGCGGCGGAGGCGCGGGAGGCGGCGCTGGCGCATACGCGGACCCATCCGCGGGACGCGCTGATCGCGCAGCTTCTCACCAGCGTCTTCGGCCTCATCGGCTTTTCCGGCGAGGCGGGGCGGGAGGCGTTCCTCCTCGCCTTCACGGAGCGGCTCTCGCCCCATTACGGGGAGGACTGGTGGATGATGTCCGTCCACGCGATCTCGCTTTGCGAGGCGGGGCGGATCGGGGACTCGCAGGCGCTGATGGAGCGGGCGCTGGCGCTTCATCCGCGGAACGCGAACGGGGCGCATTTCAAGGCCCATGCGCATTACGAGGCGGGAGAGAGCGAGGCGGGGCTCCGCTATCTCGAAGGCTGGATGGAGGATTATGAGCGCGCGGCGCCGCTCCACGGGCACATGAGCTGGCATGTGGCGCTCTGGGCGCTGGAGCGGGGGGAGATGGCGCGGGTCTGGTCGATGCTCGACGGCGCGATCGGCCCCGGCGGCTCCGCGGGGATGCCGCTCAACACGCTGACGGACGCGGCGGCGCTTCTTCACCGGGCGGAGATGGCGGGGATCGAAGTTCCGCCGGAGCGGTGGCGGGCGCTTTCGGACTATGCGGCGGCGAAATTCCCCGCCTCGGGCCAGAGCTTCGCGGACATGCACGCCGCGCTCGCCCATGCGATGGCGGGCGAGGGCGAGCGGCTGGCGCGGCTCGCGGAGGGGGCGGCGGGCTTCGCGGGCGATCTCGTCCGCCCCGTCGCCGCAGCCTGGGGCGCCTTTGCTCGCGGGGACTGGGCCGGGGCGCTGCGCGATCTCACGCCCGTCATGGCGTCGCATGAGCGGTTCGGCGGCAGCCGCGCGCAGCGGGACCTGCTGGAGCTGACCTGGGCGAACCTCCTCCTCCGGCTCGGCAAGGCGGACGAGGCGCGGCGGGCGCTGGCGACGCGGCGACCGGTGTTCATGGGGCGCGAGGCGCTGGCGGGATTGAGGGAGGCTGAGGCGTGAAGATCGAGCTGGACCATTCGGTGATCCATGTCGGGGATTGGGAGGCGAGCATCGCCTTCTATCGGGACGTGATGGGCGCGGAGATCGTGCCGCGCGGGATCGGGGCGATGTTCCGCTTCGGCGACCGGCAGCTCAACACCCACGGTCCGGGGCAGATCGGGCATCCGCGCGCGCGGCTTCCGGTCATGCCCGGGGGCTCCGACCTCTGCTTCCGCTGGCCGGGCACGGTGGAGGAGGCGGCGGCGCATCTGGCGGCGCATGGCGTCGAGGTCGAGCTCGGGCCGGTGGAGCGGTTTGGCGCGCGGGGGCCGGGGACAAGCCTCTATTTCCGCGACCCGGACGGGACGCTGCTGGAATTCATCGTCTATCCGGATCAGTAGCGCCCGAGAGCCGCGCGGGCGAGGAGACCGGCGCGGAGGCGGAAGGGCGAGGGCGCCTCCGGCGCGAACGGGTCGTATCCGGGCTTCAGCGCGGCAAGGAGGGCGCGTTCCGCAACGTGGACGGAGAGGAGCGGCGCGCGGGCGGCGCGGGGCACTTCGCGGCGCATCGCGCGGGCGCGGGCGAGGCGGGCGAGCCCTTCATTGGCGAGGGCGGCGAGGCGGGCGCGGAGCGCGGCGCCTTCCCGCGCCGCTTTCTCGTCGAAGGGCGCGCTCCCCTCCGCCATCATCGCGGGGAGCGCGGCGACGAGGCGGCCCGCCCCCTCGGCCCAGCCGGCGAGCGCCGCCGCCTCCTCCGCCTTCGCGCCGCCGCCGAGCGCCTGAACTTCCGCCCGCATCAGCGCCCCGGCGGTTCCGGCGAGGAAGGCGTCGAGATCGCTCTCCGAGAGCCCGCCGGGGGCGAGGGCGAGGCGGCGGGCCTCCACCATCTCGTAGAGCGGCGCGGGGTCTGGCGGCGGCGCGGCGGCGAGGGCGGCGATCACTTCATGGCCCGCCGCCTTGCCCCGCTCGAAGAGGTCTTCGAGGGCCTCGCGCCACCATTCGAGGCGGATTTCGCCCAGCATGGGCTCCGAGACGGTGACGGGGATGCGGGCGAGTTCGAGGTTGAGGGCGACGAGGGCGAAGAGCGGCTCCCGCCGTTCGGGCGGCGCGCAGAGGGCGGCGAGGAAGCGGGGTTCGTCCCCGGCGCGGGCCGCCTCGGCGGCGGGGGAGAGGGTGGGGGCGGTCATCGCGCGGGTGCGCGCACACGGGGCGCAGGGGGTTTATATGGTTGATTTATATATATAAAATTACATACGCGCCGGCACGCGCCGCTCGCCCCCTGGCCCGTGCGACCAGCACGGGCCGCGGCCGCCCCTGCGGGGGGGCGGACGCATCGCGACGTTGCAAGGGGCTCGGTCGTAGGGGTTCCTGACGGGATAAACCGCCGCCGCCCCGGCGTTCCGAAACGTCCGCCAAGGGGCCGCCGCGGCCCTTCGCGCCAATGCCGGCCGCAGCGGGCCCCGCCCTCTCCCCCGTCCCCTCTCCCGACCGGGAGAGGGGGGGCGCAGGGGGCGCGGCCTGCGCCTCCTCCCTCCCTCGGGAGGGAGGAGAGGAGGGAGGGAGGGCCGCTCGCCCCCCGGACGCAGACTTGATCCGGGGCGTCGATCAAGAGAGCGCCTTCGGGCGCGCTGCGCGCCATTCTTCGGGGCCCCGGATCAGGTCCGGGGCCGGCGGCGGCTGCGGCTGGCGCGCGTCGGCTCACGCCGCGTCCCGGTGGAGCTTGTAGTCCACCGCGTCGATCAGGGCCTGGAAGGAGGCGTCCACGATGTTCGGGGAGACGCCGACAGTGGTCCAGCGCCGCCCCTCGCCGTCCCGGCTTTCGAGCAGAACGCGCGTCACGGCCTCGGTGCCGGAGGAGAGGATGCGGACCTTGAAGTCGGTCAGGCGCATGTCGGCGATGGCGGAATCGTACTTGCCGAGGTCCTTCCGCAGCGCTTTCGAGAGGGCGTTGACCGGGCCGCGGTCGTTTCCCGCCGGATCGAGGCTTTCGGAGGCGGAGATGAAGCGCTCGCCATCCACGTTCACCACCACCACCGCCTCCGAGACGGTGACGAGATCGCCCACCGCGTTCCGCCGCCGCTCAACGGTGACGCGGAAGCGCTCGACCTCGAAGAAGCGCCGCCGAAGCCCCAGCGCCTCCCGCGCCAGAAGCTGGAAGGAGGCCGCGGCGCTGTCATAGGAGAAGCCCTGATCCTCCTTCTCCTTCACCTCGCGGAGGAGGGCGGCGAGGCGCGGGTCGTCCGCCTGCGCCTCGATCCCCGCCTCGCGAAGCTGGCGGAGGAGGTTGGAGCGGCCGGCCTGGTTCGACATCGGGACGATGCGCTCGTTCCCCACCGCTTCGGGCGGGACATGCTCGTAGGTCGTCGGGTCCTTGACGATGGCGGAGGCGTGGAGCCCCGCCTTGTGCGCGAAGGCGGCGGCGCCGACGTAAGGAGCGTGCCGGTCCGGCGCCCGGTTCAGGAGCTCGTCCAGCATCCGGGAGAGGCCGGTGAGGGAAGGGAGCTTGTCTGCGCTGATCCCGGTGACGTAGCGGCTCCTCCACGGCTCCTTCAGGAGAAGCGTGGGGATGAGGGATACGAGATTGGCGTTGCCGCAACGCTCCCCGAGGCCGTTGAGCGTGCCCTGGATCTGCCGCGCCCCGGCCTCCACCGCGGCGAGGGCGCCGGCGACGGCGGTTTCGGTGTCGTTATGGGTGTGGATGCCGACATGATCGCCGGGGATGCGGGCGGTGACGGCGGCGGTGATCTCCGCGATCTCGCCGGGGAGCGTGCCGCCGTTCGTGTCGCAGAGGACGACCCAGCGGGCGCCGGCCTCGTGCGCGGCGTCGAGGCAGCGGAGGGCGTAGGCGGGGTTCGCCTTGTAGCCGTCGAAGAAATGTTCCGCGTCGAAAAGGGCTTCGCGGCCGAGGCTCACGAGATGGGTGATCGACTCGGAGATGTTGGCGAGGTTCTCTTCGAGCGTGATGCCGAGCGCGGTTTCGACATGGAAATCATGGGTCTTGCCGACGAGGCACACGGCGGGGGTGGCGGCGTTCACGACCTCGGCCAGCACCTCGTCATTCGCCGCGGAGCGCCCGGCGCGCTTCGTCATGCCGAAGGCGGTGAAGGTCGCCCGGGAGAGCGTTGGGGCGTTTGCGAAAAACTCGGAGTCGGTCGGGTTCGCGCCGGGCCAGCCGCCCTCCACATAGTCGAGGCCGAGGGCGTCCAGAGCGAGGGCGATCTTGCGCTTGTCGTCGCCGGAGAAGTCGACGCCCTGGGTCTGCTGGCCGTCGCGGAGGGTGGTGTCGTAGAGGTGCAGGCGGGCTTGGGTCATCGCAGCGCCTCCAGCTTCGCCGGGTCGAAATCCGGGCCGGGGCGCCATTCGGAGGGGCCGCCCTTCTGGTCGATCACCACGATGCCGGCTTCGTCCAGCCCCTTGCGGATCATGTCCGCCGCCGCGAAGTCGCGCGCCGCGCGCGCTTCGGCGCGGCGCGCGAGGAGGGATTCGACGAGCGCGCCGTCCGCCTTCGCGGCGTGCGGCGCTTCGATCCCCATCAGCGCCATCGCCCCGGCCAGCGCCTCGACCTCCCCCGCCCGCGCCATGCGGTGCATCTCCGCGAAGGCTGCGGGGGTGTTGAGGTCGTCCATCAGGGCTTCGAGCACGGCGGGGGCCTCGCCTGGCGTGACGCCCTCCACAAGCGGCCCCCATTTCGCCAGCGCGTCCCGCGCCTCCGAAACCCTTTGCTCCGTCCAGTCCAGCACCCCGCGATAATGCGTGGAGAGGAGCGCGACGCGAAGCACCTCGCCCGGCGCCTGATCGCGCAGGTCCTCCACGGTCAGGAAGTTGCCCAATGACTTGGACATTTTCCGCCCGTCAACATTGATCATGCCGTTGTGCATCCACACCCGGGCGAAGCCCCCTTCCGGGCAGGCGCAACGGCTCTGGGCGATTTCGTTCTCGTGGTGGGGGAACATCAGGTCGGCGCCGCCGCCGTGGATGTCGAAGGTCTCCCCCAGCAATTCGCCGGCCATGGCGGAGCATTCGATATGCCAGCCGGGGCGGCCCCTGCCCCAGGGGCTGTCCCAGCCGGGCTGGTCCGGCGCGGAGGGCTTCCAGAGGACGAAATCCATCGGGTCCCGCTTGAAGGGCGCGACCTCGACGCGGGCGCCGGCGATCATGTCATCGGTCGAGCGGCCGGAGAGCTTTCCGTATTCCGCATAGCTCGCGACTTCGAACAGGACATGGCCCTGCGCCTCGTAGGCGTTGCCCCTGGCGATGAGGGTCTCGATCATCGCGACCATCTGGGGAACGAATTCGGTGGCCCGCGGCTGGTGCGTCGGCGGCAGGCAGCCGAGCGCCGCCATGTCCTCCTGATACCAGCGGGTCGTCTCCGCCGTGATCTCCGCGATGCTGACGCCGCGCTCCTTCGCGCGGTCCATGATCTTGTCCTCTATGTCCGTGATGTTGCGGACATAGGCGACATGATCCTCGCCATAGACGTGGCGGAGGAGGCGGAAGAGGACGTCGAAGACGACCGCCGGGCGGGCGTTGCCGATATGCGCGCGGTCATAGACGGTGGGGCCGCAGACATACATCCGGACATTGGCGGGATCGAGCGGAGCGAACTCCACTTTCCCGCGCGCGGCGCTGTTCCAGAGCTTGATGGTGGTCATGGCTTCGTCCCCGGGGCGCCCCGGCGGGCCATGTTTCGTGAGGAACAGAAGCGCCGCCGCGGACTGGTGTCAGCGGATGATGCAGATCTCGCAGATGATGATCGCGCGGCTCATGGCGCGAGGCTATGCCTCAAGCGGGGGCGGGGCGCAAGCGGGGGATTGCGCGAAGTGGCTCCTCGAGAACCCAAGGGCTGATCCAATTGCTGTCGCAGCCAGATGCGCCCGGCCGATACGCCCCGCGTATCGGCCCGCGGCCGCCCGCCCCCAGGCGGCCGCGAGTCCGCGGCCACCTCGGGCGGCCGCGCGCCGATTCAGACCGACGCGGCGGCTTGGCGCCCCTCGCCCTCCGGCCTTCGCCTCCGGGCGACCGGCCCTGGCGACCTTCCACCGGAAGGTCGCCTTAACGGGCCGGGAGACGGTGCGTCCCTCACCGCTCCAGAAACGGCATGAACGCGCCCATGTCCGGCCCGTGGCTCCGCCCCGTCAGCACGCGGCGGAGGGGGAGGAAGAGGGCCTTGCCCTTCCGGCCTGACTTCGCCTTCACCGCGTCCGTCCACTCCCGCCATGTCGTCTCCGTCCACGGGCGGGGGGGCAGCATCGCGAGGGCCTCGGCGACGAATTCGGCGTCCTCCGGCGCGATGACGGCCGGGGCGCCCTTCGCGATGCGGAGCCAGTCCGCCGCGTCCTCCAATCGGTCGAGATTGGGGCGGACGGCGTGGAAGAAGGCTTCCGTGACGCCCTCGGGCGCGCGGGCGGCCACCGCCTGCCACGGCGCCTCGCGCAGCATCCTGGCGGAGAGCTGGAGGATTTCCTCCTCGCTCGCCTGCGAGGGCGCAGGGGAGAAGGCGGAGAGGTCGAAATCCGCCGCCGCTTCGGCGACCGACCAGACAGGCTCGACCGGGCGGGAGGAGCCGGAGCGCGCGAGCCAGGAGAGGAGCGCGGCGGGCTCCACCCCAGCCTCCCGCAGGGCGGCGACGGAGAGGGCGCCGGCGCGCTTCGAGAGTTTCTCGCCGCCCGGCCCGGTCATCAGCGCGTGATGGGCGAAGCGGGGCGGGGCCGCGCCCAGCGCCTCGAAGATCTGGATCTGCGTCGCGGTGTTGGTGACGTGGTCGGCGCCGCGCACCACGTCCGTCACCCCCATCTCCGCATCGTCCACGACGGAGCAGAGCGTGTAGAGGAACTGCCCGTCCTCCCGGATCAGCACCGGGTCGGAGACGGCGGAGGCGGCGATGCGCTGGGGGCCGAGGATCCCGTCCTCCCATTCCATCGCCCGGTCCTCGAGCATGAAGCGCCAGTGGGGCGGGCGCTCGGCGGCGAGCGCGGCCTTTTCCGCCTCCGTGAGCCGGAGCGCGGCGCGGTCATAGACCGGGGGTTTCCGCGCGTTGAGGAGGGCGCGGCGCATGAGGGCGAGCTCGCCCTCGGTCTCCCAACAGGGATAGAGGCGCCCGGCGGCGCGCAGCCGCTCCGCCGCCGCCTCATATTGCGCGAGGCGCTGCGACTGGCGCGCCTCGCCGTCCGAGGTCAGGCCGAGCCAGCGGAGATCGGCGCGGATCGCCTCCACGAACCGCTCCTCCGAGCGGGCTGCGTCCGTGTCGTCGATGCGGAGGAGGAAGCGGCCGCCGGCGGCGCGGGCGACGAGCGCGTTCAGCACGGCGGTTCGCAGGTTGCCGAGATGGAGCGCCCCGGTGGGCGAGGGCGCGAATCGGGTCGTCGTCATCTCCGCCCCTCCTCCGGGCCGGGGCGGAGTAGCAGCCGCGGCTCGGGGGGCGCAAGCGAGTGTTGTCAGGGCGGGCGGGCCCCCATAATGTCCGCGCCAAGGACAGAAGCGGAGAGTTCCGACATGCGCGCCCGAACCGGACTGGCCGTCGCCGCCGTTTCCGCCCTCGCCTTCGCCGCCGCCGCGCAGCAAAGCGATGTCGCGGTGAAGAAATATGACAGCGGCGGCGTCTATGAAGGCGAGTTCAAGGACGGGCGGCAGCACGGCTTCGGCACCTTCACCCTCCCCGGCGGCTATGAGTACACGGGCCAGTGGGTCGAGGGGCGGATCGAGGGCGAGGGGCGCGTCCGCTACGAGAACGGCTCCGTCTACGAGGGGAATTTCAAGGACGGGGCGCCGCACGGGAAGGGCAAGATCGTCTATTCCGACGGCGGCTCCTATGAGGGGGACTGGGTCGGCGGCGTGATCGAGGGGACGGGCGTCGCCGTCTATGCCGACGGGGCGCGCTACGAAGGGCAGTTCCTGCAATCGGCGCATCACGGGACGGGGGTGATGACCCGGCCGAACGGCTATCGCTATGAGGGCGAATGGGCCGAGGGGGCGCCGCACGGGCAGGGAACGGTCACTTATTCCGACGGTTCGGTCTACAAGGGCGCCTTCGTCGCCGGCGTGCGGGAGGGCATGGGCGAGATCGAGATGCCGGACGGGTTCACCTATTCCGGCGAATGGAAGGGCGGGCAGATCAGCGGGACGGGCCGCGCCCGCTACGCCAACGGCGACGTCTACGAGGGCGCCTTCCTCGACGGGGAGCGGCAGGGCGAGGGCCGGGCGCAATATGCGAACGGGGACGTCTATGTCGGCTCCTTCGTCGGCGGGCGGCGGCAGGGCGCGGGCGTGCTGACCGCCGCGAACGGCGACGTCTATGAGGGCCAGTGGGTCGAGGGCCGGTTCGAGGGCGAAGGCGTCGCGAGGCTGGC
Organism: Alphaproteobacteria bacterium; assembly: GCA_030429105.1. GTDB lineage: Bacteria > Pseudomonadota > Alphaproteobacteria > Rhodobacterales > Rhodobacteraceae > Pikeienuella. Next base: position 10,290 of record JAUIDE010000018.1, on the reverse strand, counting down.
GGACGGGCGGGTGCTGAAGGGCGTCTTCCGGGACAATGCGCTGGCCGGGCCGGGCGAGATGACGACGGCGGACGGCGGCGGCTATCAGGGAGAGTGGGCGGGCGGCGTGATCGAGGGGCGCGGCGTCTTCCGCTACGCCTCCGGCGCCGTCTACGAGGGCGAGTTCCGCGGCGGGCGGATCGAGGGGACGGGCAAGATCGCCTATCCGGACGGCTATCAATATGAAGGCGAATGGAAGGACGACATGCCCCACGGCAAGGGCGTCGCACGGTTCCCCGACGGCGGCGTCTACGAGGGCGACTTCGTCAAGGGGCGGCGGGAGGGACAGGGCGTCTTCACCCAGCCTGACGGCTTCCGCTACGAGGGCGAATGGGTCGCCGACCGGATCGAGGGCAACGGCGTCGCCACCTACGCGAACGGGGACGTCTATCGGGGATCGTTCAAGGACAACCGCCGCCACGGCCCCGGACGGATGGAATTCGCCTCCGGCTCCGTTTTCGACGGCGACTGGGTGAACGGGCAGAGGGGCGCTCCGGCGCAGCCGGCGGCTCAGACGGGGGATTGAGAGGGGCCTTCAGCCCCCGTCCTTCATCGCAAGCCAGATCGTGTGCCGCGAGCCCCGCTTGCTGCGCCCCGCCCGCACACTTTGCATCGTAGCCTCGAAGCCGCATTGCGAGAGGCGTCGCGTGAAGGCCGGCTCCGGCGCGGCGGACCAGATGGCGAGGACGCCGCCGGGGGCGAGGGCGCGGTGCGCGGCGCGGAGGCCTTCGGGGCCGTAGAGCGCGTCGTTCCCTTTGCGCGTCAGGCCGAAGGGGCCGTTGTCCACGTCGAGTAGGATGGCGTCGAAGGCCGCCGGCGCGGCGGCGATCTCGGCGGCGACGTCGCCGGGGCGGAGTTCGACGCGGGGGTCTGCAAGGCAGTCTCCGAAGACCGCGCCCATGTGGAGCGAAGCCCAGTCGATCAGCTCGGGGACGATCTCGGAGACGATCAGGCGCGCATCGGGCGGGGCGGCTTCCTCCGCCGCGCGGAGGGTGAAGCCCATGCCGAGGCCGCCGATCAGCAGGCGGGGCGAGGGCCGGGGGCCGAGGCGGGCGAGGGCGAGGGTCGCCAGCGCCTCCTCCGAGCCGCCGAGGCGGCTGTTCATCAGCTCGTTCCCGCCCTCGAGGCGGATCGAGAATTCGTCGCCCCGGCGGAAGAGCTTCAGGACGCCGCCTTCCGGAGCGCTCGCGGCGGCGAGGAGGGTCCAGGGGAGCATCGGGGGTCCTGTCTCGGGGCGGGGGGCCAAGGCTAGCCGATCCGCCGGCGGGCTTGAAGGCGCCGGCCGGCATGCTGGCGCGAAGGCCGATCTGACGGCAACGCGGGGCGCTCCGACGAGGCCGGCCGGCTTGCGAACGGAGCGTGGAGGGGCGCGGCCTCCCTCGGGGGGCCGCCTCGGGCGGATTGGCCGTTGTGGTTTATGTCGCCACGAACTCGAACGATCGCACGTCTTGCGCGGTTGCGATGCGGCCTCCCCTTGGGGGGAGGGAGGCCGCGGCCCGGGCTTGTCGCCCGGGCCAAGGATTGCGGGGGGAGCGCGGCGCCTTCGCCCGGCCGGTTCCAGCAGGTCCGCCTTCGCCCTGGAAGCCCCCTACCCTCCCCAGAGCGCCGTGCCGGGATGGAATTGCGACCAGGCGAACCAGAAGGCCTCGTGGCTGCCGAGATCGGCCCCGTCTTCGCCCACGGCCTTCACGCCGCCCGCCTCCAGCTTGAGGCGGACGTTCTCATAAGCGATCTCCTCGCCCGCCTTCAGGGCGGCGACAGCCTTGCTGCGCTGGAAGGCGACGGGCGCGCCGGAGGCTGTGAGGACGCCGATCACGTCCTCATGGACGGGCAGGCGCGGGTCCACGTCGCCCACCGGGAAGATCGGGCCGTTCGCGTCCCGCCCGTTGCGGAAGTCGAAATCGCGGCCGAGGGCAAGGTCCTCGACGAGCACGGTGGTTTCCGGATGGGCGCGGCGCCATGTTCCCCAGTCGGTCGTCACAACGGTCGCCTGTTCGAGCCGGAGGCCGCGTTCGGCGAGCGGGCCGGTCACGGCATGGCCAAGGAAGGTGTCGAAGACGGACCATGTCTCGACGTCATACATCACCTTGTTGGAGCGGATGAGGAGGCCGGAGGTGCGGAGGACGGGGCGCTTCACGCCCTCGGGCATGTGATCCGTGAAGTACGCCTGCGCGGCGCCGCAGAGGGTGCAGTAGGGAATGCCGAGATCGCGGCCGCCGAGCGTGTCGTTCACCATCTCGCGGACCTCCATGATCCGCCGCGGATAGGCGCGGTATTCGCCGTTGATCCCGATGCCGAAGACGATGTCTGAGTCCTTCAACCAGGTCGCCTCGTCGGCGCTGCTGACCTCGGGGTTGTCGGCGGCGGGGATGCAGTTGCAGGGGATGTCGGTCGCGCCGAAGGGGCGGTCGTCGATCAGCACGCCGCCCCAGGAGACATGGCGCCAGTCGATCTCCCCCTCCACGAAGATCTGCTCCCAGCCGGGAATGAAGTTCGTGAAGATCGCGCGCTTGACCTCCAGATAGCCGGGCGGGGCCGGAATGTCCCAGGCGATGAGATGGTCGGTGAGTTCACCCCAGCGCTGCGGGGTCTCGTATTCGATCCCGAGGAGGGCCGCGCCGGTTCGCCCGAGCGCGTCGTCGAGCGAGGTGCGCCAGGCGAAGCGCATGAGGTCGCTCACGATCCAGGCGAGGCGCGGGTCGCCCGACTGCGCGATGACGTCGAGCGCCGCCTGCTCGTTCGCGCCCCAGCCGTACTCGGCGAGGTTGTCGATGAAGACGGCGCGGATCGCGGCCTCGATCTCCGGGGAGAACGGGCTGGCGGGCGCAGCCGGAGGATGGCCGAACTCGGCGATCACATGCGGGGCGAGGGGCTTCGCGCCGTCCGCCCCGGCCGCAAGGGGTGCGACAAGCGCGGCCAGGGCGAGAAGAGCGGCGGCGGCGCCGCGCCTCGCATGGCGGATCAAAGATGTCGTCAACATTCGTGCCTCCCTGCGGCGTGTTTGAGGAGGGTTCGTTTTACAGGGCGGCGCGTTACGCGGCGCCGGGTCAGATTTCCGTGATGGCGGGGAGAGCGGCGTCTACCGCCGATCTTTTCTTGCGCGACGGCGCGATGCGCGTATAAACGAGCGCATGTTCGCGAGTGCGCCCCTTCGCCTTCTCGGCCTCCTCCTTACGCGCCCCTAGGCGCGCCGGGCAGCGGCGCGCGCGTCTGGGGGGTAAACCACGCGCCGCAGGAAACACCCGGACCGAGAGACACCGACATGACTGATGCTCCCAAAGACGCAAGCCGCGTCCTGATCTTCGACACCACCCTCCGCGACGGCGAGCAGAGCCCCGGCGCGACCATGACGCTGAGCGAGAAGCTCGCCATCGCCGCCCTCCTCGACGAGATGGGGGTGGACATCATCGAGGCGGGCTTCCCCATCGCCTCGGACGGCGATTTCGAGGCGGTGAGCGAGATCGCCAGGCAGGCGCAGAACGCCGTGATCTGCGGCCTCGCCCGCGCCGCGAAGGGCGATATCGACCGCGCCTGGGCCGCGCTCGAACACGCCAAGAAGCCCCGCATCCACACCTTCATCGGCACCTCCCCGCTCCACCGGCAGCATCAGCTGGCGATGGACAAGGAGCAGGTGCTGCGGAAGATCGAGGAGACTGTGGGGCATGCCCGCTCGCTCTGCGACAATGTCCAGTGGTCCCCCATGGACGCGACGCGGACGGAGCGGGACTACCTGATCGAGACGGTGAAGGTCGCCGTCGCCTCCGGCGCGACGACGATCAACATCCCGGACACCGTGGGCTACACCGCGCCGCGGGAATCGGCGGAGATCATCCGGGACCTGCTGGCCAACGTGCCGGGGCTCGACAAGTGCGTGGTGGCCACGCATTGCCACAACGACCTCGGCATGGCGACGGCGAACGCGCTCGCCGCGGTGGAGGCGGGCGCTCGGCAGATCGAGTGCACGATCAACGGGCTCGGCGAGCGGGCAGGCAACACCGCGCTCGAAGAAGTCGTCATGGCGCTGAAGGTGCGGCGGGACATCATGCCGTATCTCACCGGGGTGGATGCGACGAAGATCATGCGCGCCTCCCGCCTCGTCGCCACGGCCTCGGGCTTCCCGGTGCAGTTCAACAAGGCCATCGTCGGCAAGAACGCCTTCGCGCATGAGAGCGGCATCCACCAGGACGGCGTGCTGAAGAACGCGGAGACGTTCGAGATCATGCGCCCGGAGGATGTGGGCCTTTCCGCCAACGCGCTGGTGATGGGCAAGCATTCGGGGCGCGCGGCGTTTCGCGCCAAGCTGAAGGACCTCGGCATCGAGCTCGGCGACAACGCCTTTCAGGAGGCGTTCGTGCGGTTCAAGGCGCTCGCCGACCAGAAGAAGGACGTCTATGACGACGACATCGTGGCGCTGGTGGAGGACGAGCGGACCTCGGCGGCGAACGACCGCATCCGCATCAAGTTCCTCCGGGTGATCTGCGGCACGAGCGAGCCGCGCTCCGCCGACCTGACGCTCACCATCGACGGCGTGGACCATCAGACGACCGCGCAGGGCGACGGGCCGGTGGACGCGGCCTTCGCCGCCGTCAACAAGCTGGTGAAGCATGAGGGCGTTCTGAAGCTCTATCAGGTCAACGCGGTGATGGACGGGATCGACGCGCAGGCGACCGTCTCCGTGAAGCTGGAGGAGGACGGGCGGTTCGTCACCGGCTCGGCAGCGGATACGGATACGGTCGTCGCCTCGACGCGGGCCTATGTGATCGCGCTCAACCGGCTGCTCGTGCGGCGCGGCAAGAACGCGCCGAACACGACGATCTCGCTGGTAGGCTGACCGGCGGCGCCGGGCGCGCGCTCAGCCTTTCGGCGCGAGCCCGGCGAAGTCGAAGATCGAGGCGTCGAGCAGGTGGGAGGGGTTGGCGTTCGCCAACGCGTTCGCCATCACGGCGCGGATGTCGGGGCGCCGCCGCTCCCAGTCATCGAGCATCCGCTTCACCTGCTGGCGCTGCAGCCCGTCCTGGCTGCCGCAGAGGTCGCAGGGAATGATGGGGAAGTTCATCGCCGCGGCGAAGCGGGCGCAATCCGCCTCCGCCACGCGGATCAGCGGGCGGAGGACGAGAAGGTCTCCCTCGTCGTTCAGGAGCTTCGGCGGCATGGCGGCGAGCTTGCCACCGTGGAGGAGGTTGAGGAAGAAGGTCTCGATCGCATCGTCCCGGTGGTGGCCGAGGACGACCGCCTCGCATCCCTCCTCCCGCGCGATGCGGTAGAGGTTGCCGCGGCGAAGGCGGGAGCAGAGCGCGCAATAGGTCTGGCCCGCCGGCGTCTTCTCCGTCACGACCGAATAGGTGTCCCTCCGCTCGATCCGGTGGGGGACGCCGAGGCGGGAGAGGAAGCCGGGCAGGATCGTCTCGTCGAAGCCCGGCTGCCCCTGGTCGAGATTGCAGGCGAGGAGATCGACGGGCAGGAGCCCGCGCCACTTGAGGTCGAGGAGGACGGCGAGGAGCGTGTAGCTGTCCTTCCCCCCCGAAAGGCAGACGAGCCAGCGCGCGCCGCGGCGGACCATGCCGTAGGCTTCCAGAGCCTCCCGCGTCTCGCGGATGATCCGCTTGCGGAGCTTGGCGAACTCGCCGCTTTCCGGCATGTCGGCGAAGAGCGCCTCCGCGGCGCGGTCAAGCGGGTCGTCAAGCATCTGTGCGCTTCTCGGGAATGGGGTCGTAGCCGGAGCCGCCGAAGGGATGGCAGCGGAGCACGCGGCGGAAGGCGAGCCAGAAGCCGCGGAGCGCGCCGTGCCGCTCCAGCGCCTCGAGCGCATAGGCGGAACAGGTCGGCTGATAGCGGCAGTTGTGCCCGACCCAGGGGGAGAAGACGGCGCGGTAGAGCCGGACGGGCGCAGCGAGGAGGCTTGCGAGCGGGCTCATGCGCGCGCCTTCGGGGCGTGGATGCGGGCGAGGGCTTCGCGCAGGTCTTCGAGGAGGAGCGGGAAGGGGCGCGCTGCGGTCGCTCCCTCCCGCCCGATCAGGACGTAATCCCAACCATCGCGCCCGGCTTCCGTCAGCACGGCGGCGGCGGCGGCGCGAAGGCGGCGCTTCGCCCGGTTGCGGGCGACGGCGTTGCCGACCTTCTTGGAGCAGGTGTAACCGATGCGGGGCCCCTGCCCCTCCGCCTCGCCCTCGGGGCGGCGGCGGGCCTGGAGGATCAGGCTATCGGCATGTTGCCGCCGGGCGCGAGCGGCGGCGAGGAACTCCCGCCGCTTCTTCAGGACGGGGAGCCTCGCCCGGGGCGCGGGCCCCTCCGCGCCGGTCGCTGGGGCCGGCGCGTTCATCGGATCAGGCCGAGAGACGCTTCCGGCCACGGGCGCGGCGGGCATTCAGGATAGCGCGGCCGTTCTTCGTCGCCATGCGGGCGCGGAAGCCGTGGCGGCGGGCGCGAACGAGGTTGCTCGGCTGGAAGGTGCGTTTCATCGTCTTGTCCTCGGCTCGACCGGGGCGCGCGCGAGCGCCGCCCGAAATTCGGAAGCCGGGGGATACGCGCGGAGGCGTGACTTGTCAATTCCGCCCATGCCGGGCAGAGCTTGCTCATGAGCTACCGGATCGCACGCGCAGGGGCCGACCGGATCGAGGAGGCGCTGCCCCTCGTCGCCGCCTTCCATGCGGAAGAGGGCGTGGAGGCGGACGACGCGCATCGCCGCCGCGCGCTCGAGGCCCTCTTCACCGAGCCCTGCCCCGGCGCGTTCTGGATGATCGAGACGGAGGGCGGGGAGGCCGCCGGCTATATCTGCGTCGCCTTCGGCTGGTCCATCGAGTTCGGCGGGCGGGACGGGTTCGTGGACGAGTTCTACGTCGCCCCCGCGCATCGCGGGCGGGGCGCGGGACGGGCGGCGCTCCGCGCGGTGGCCGACGCGCTGGCGGCGGAGGGGCTCGCCGCGCTCCATCTCGAGGTCGAGGACGGCAACCGGGCGATGCCGTTCTACGAATCGGAGGGGTTCGCCTGGCGGCCGCATTATCACCTGATGTCCGCCCCGCTCGGGGCCCGGCTTCGCGGCCGGCGAGGCGCGGGGACGATCACGCCTTCGTCATGAGGAGGCCTGTTCGCTGGCGCGGCGCGGCGCGGGGACGCAAGTAGTGAGGGGGAGGCGGAGGGGCGAATGAGCGGCAAGGGAAGTCCCGTCAGACGCATCGCGCCCTTCGCGGCGGCGATCCTCGGCGCGGGGCTTCTCTTCGCCTTCGGGCGGGAGCATCTGAGCTTCGAGGCCCTGCGCGACAATCGCGAGGTTCTGCTGGCCTGGCGGGATTCGAACTACCTGCTCGTCGCCTGCTGCTATGCCGGGCTCTACGCCATGGCGACGGCGCTTTCGTTCCCCGGCGGGCTCGCGCTCACGCTCGCAGGGGGGTTCCTGTTCGGGCCGTGGTGGGGCGGCGCGCTGGCGGTGACGGGCGCGACGGCGGGGGCTCTCTTCATCTTCCTGCTCGCCAAGGGCGCGCTCGGCGACACGCTGCGGGTGCGCGCGGGCGGATGGGTGAAGCGGGCGGAGGAGGGGTTCCGGGCGAACGAGGTCAGCTTCCTCCTGATGATGCGGCTGGTGCCGGCGATGCCCTTCTTCGTCGCCAATCTGGTGCCGGCCTTCCTCGGCGCGACGACGTTCAACTACGCCTGGACGACCTTCCTCGGCATCATGCCGGGGGCGCTCGTCTACGCCTCCGTCGGCTCCGGCCTCGGCGCGGTGTTCGAGGCGGGGGGGACGCCCGACCTCGGGATCATCTTCACGCCGCCGGTGCTGCTGCCGCTTCTCGGCCTCGCCGCGCTTTCGGCGCTGCCGATGATCGTTAAGGCTTTCCGGCGGGGGCGGGCGTGAAGGTTCTCACCCCCGATCTCTGCGTCATCGGGGCGGGCTCGGGCGGGCTCTCCGTCGCCGCCGGGGCGGTACAGATGGGCGCCGCGGTCGTGCTGATCGAGGGCGGGGAGATGGGGGGCGACTGCCTCAACCATGGCTGCGTGCCCTCCAAGGCGCTCCTCGCCGCGGCGAAGGCGGCGAAGGCGATGGGGGCGGGCGCGCCGTTCGGCGTGGCGCCCGCGGCAGCGGAGGTCGATTTCGCGGCGGCGAAGGATCATGTGCGGCGGGTGATCGACGGGATCGCGCCGCACGATTCGCAGGAGCGGTTCGAGGGGCTCGGCGTCACCGTGATCCGGGACTGGGCGCGCTTCGTCTCCCCGACCGAGGTGGAGGCGGGCGGCGCGCGCATCCGCGCCCGGCGCTTCGTGATCGCGACGGGCTCCCGCCCCGCCCAGCCGCCGGTCGAGGGGCTGGAGGAAGCGGGGCATCTCACCAACGAGACGATCTTCGCGCTCCGCGAGCGGCCGCGGCGGCTCCTCATCCTCGGCGGCGGGCCGATCGGGATGGAGATGGCGCAGGCGCATCGGAGGCTCGGCTGCGAGGTGACGGTGGTGGAGGCGCTCCGCGCGCTCGGGCGGGAGGACGAGGAGGCGGCGGCGGTCGTTCTCGCCCGGCTTCGGGCGGAGGGCGTCACGATCCTCGAAGGGGCGAAGGCGGCCTCCGTCTCCCGCGCCGGCGAGGTCACGACGCTGACGCTGGAGAGCGGGGAGCGGCTGGAGGCGGAGGCGCTGCTCGTCGCGGCGGGCCGGCGCCCGGCGCTGGACGGGCTCGGGCTGGAGGCGGCGGGGGTGGAGACGACGCGGGCGGGGGTGAAGGTCGATCCCGGGCTCCGCTCCGTCTCCAACCGCCGCGTCTATGCGGTGGGGGATGCGGCTGGCGGCGCTCAGTTCACCCATCTCGCCGGATGGCACGCAGGCCTCGTGATCCGCAACGCGCTCTTCCGCCTGCCGGTGAAGGCGGAGGCGGCGATTCCGCGCGCGACCTTCACCGACCCGGAGCTGGCGCAGGTCGGCCCGACGGAGGCGGAGGCGCGGGAGATTTACGGCGCGAAGCTGGAGGTTTGCCGCGCCGAGTATGCGGAGAATGACCGGGCGCGGGCGGAGCTGAAGACAGAGGGCTTCGTTAAGGTCATCGTCGTGAAGGGCCGGCCCGTGGGCGCGACCATCGTCGGCGCCCATGCGGGCGATCTCGTCTCGCTCTGGTCGCTCGCCATCGCGAAGCGGCTGAAGATCGGGGACGTGGCGGGGTTCGTCGCCCCCTACCCCACCTATGGCGAACTTGCTAAGCGCGCGGCCGGAGCCTATTTTTCGCCGCGGCTCTTCGGATCGCCGATGGTCAAGCGGATCGTGCGGCTCCTCGCGAAGCTCGGCTGAGGCGAGGTTCGGGGCCGGGACCGCAGAGAGGGGTCGGGACGGCTGGCCATGACGCTTTTCCGCACGCTTTCGGGGCGTCTTTTCCTTGTGGCCGTCGGCGTGGTGATGCTCACCGAAGTGCTCGTCTTCGTCCCCTCGGTCGCGCGGTTCCGCGAGGATTACCTGATGCTGCGTCTCCAGATGGCGCAGATAGCCGCGCTCGCGCTTCTCGCCGCCGAGGACGAGATGGTGGAGGAGACGCTGGAGGCGGAGCTTCTGACGCGGGCGGAGGTCTCCTCCATCGCCCTCAGGCGGGACGCCTCGCGCCAGCTCATCCTCGCGGCGCCGGCGGGGGTGATGGTGGAGGAGACGTTCGACCTCAGGGACGCCGGAGCCGCGACGCTGGTGCGGGACGCGCTGGCGACGCTCGTGCGGACGGAGCCGCGGATGATCCGCGTGATCGGGGACGCCGGCATGGGCGCCGGCGAGATCGAGATCACCATGTCGGAGGCGCCGCTTGCCGCCGCCATGCGCGCGTTCGGCGAGCGCATCCTGCTCATTTCCCTGTTCATTTCCGGCATGACCGGCGCGCTCGTCTTCCTCGTCTGCCGCCGGATCATCGTGCGGCCGATCGAGCGGGTGGTGGGGGACATGACCGCCTTCGCCCGAGACCCGGAGCGCGCCGCCCCGGCGCCCGCCGCGCGCTCCGGCCTCAGCGAGATCAGGCGGGCGGAGGCGGCGCTGGCCGAGATGCAGGCGGAGCTGCGCGGCGCGCTGAGGCAGAAATCCCGCCTCGCGGAGCTTGGCGCGGCGGTCGCGAAGATCAGCCATGACCTTCGCAACATGCTGGCGAGCGCGCAGCTTCTCGCCGACCGGCTGGAGGGCAGCGCCGATCCGGTCGTCGCGCGGATCGGGCCGAAACTGATCGGCTCGCTCGACCGGGCGGCGGCGCTCTGCGTCTCCACACTCAGCCACGGGCGCGCGGAGGAGGCGCCGCCGAGACCCCGACCG
>JAUIDE010000147.1 GCA_030429105.1 Alphaproteobacteria bacterium | reverse complement strand
AGGGGCGACGTAGCCAGTCGGTCAGGCGATCCCCCTTCGCCGGGGTGACCCCGAGCTCGGCGCTCAGCAGGCTCACCAAGGACGGCGTGCCGTAACCGAGGAAACCGCCGGCGATCTGCGTGTCGAAGATCGGCGCGGGCACCTCGCCCATCAGGTTGACGAAGATCTCGATGTCCTGCCTCGCCGCATGGAAAACCTTGAGGACGCGCGGGTTCCGCATGAGGTCGAAGAGCGGCGCGAGGTCGAGCCCCGCCAGCGGGTCGATCAGCGCGGCGTTCTCGGCCCCGTCCGAGTCGAGCGGCCGCGCAAGCTGCACAAGACAGAGTTGCGGCCAATAGGTCCGCTCGCGCATGAACTCCGTGTCGATCGTGACGTAGTCAGCCCCGGCCATTTCCCTGCAAAGCGAGTCGAGCTCGCCCTGTTCAACGATCATGCGATAGTCGCCCGCCATTGTCCGCCTTTTGGTCACGGTTCAGTCATTTTTACCTGTATCCTGAGGATCATGGATTGTATATGCGGTGTTGTGGGGGGGCGGCGTGGGGCCGAAGGACTTCCTCAACATGTGGTGGTTAATAACCGGGTCGACCGGGCTCATGCGCCTTGCGGCGCATCGGGATCGGCGTCGATGTCGTGGGTGGAAGAATGGCGCAGTACGGGACTGGTCATGAGGCGACGAGCGCCCTCTCCGCGTCGCCTGTGGCGGACGCGGCGGCGCTGCTGTCCCGCGGGGGGCGCAAGGCGGGGGAGAAGCGCTCGCTCATCGCCGAGGGCGTGGCGGTGTTCCTTGTCCTGCCATGTCTCGTCTTTCTCCTCGCGGGCGCCGCAGCGGCCCCGTTCCTGCTCTCCGCGATGCTGTGGACCTCGATCATCCTTCTCTCGAAGTCCCGCAATTTCCTCTGGGCCGACCTCCTGCCGCGCGACGCGCTGTCCGAATGGCCGCTCTTCGCGGGCCTGACCGCCGGCTTCGCCGCAGCCGCGCTGGCGCTCGGCCTCGCCTTTGCGCCCGGTTCGCTCTTCAGCCCCGAACCCGAGATGGCGGTGCGGCTCCTCTTCTACCCGCTCCTCGTCGCCCTGCCGCTCGAACTCTTCTGCCGGGCGCTCTTTTTCCGACGCTACGGCAGGCTTTTCACCTCCGAGAGCGGAGCAATTCTTGTCTCTGCGGCGGTCGGGGCGGTGGTCTGGTCCGCGATGGGCTGCGGCTGCGGCTTCGCCGCGTTCGGCGCGGCGACCGGAGCGGCGCTCAGCTGGGCCTATCTTCGAACCGGCCAGTTCGCGCTCTCCGTCGCGCTCAACTGGGCGACGGCGCTCGCCTTCTTCCTAATAGCGCCCGGTCTCGCGCATCTCTGATCCGAGCGCCGGAATTTCGCCGCTTTCGCGTATGATGTCGGCGACTCGCGTCTGAAGGGGCGCAAGCCTGCCTTGGAGGGATGGAAATGATGACGAGATGCGTGGCCGCTCTGGCCGCTGTGGGGCTTCTGGCCGGGTGCCAGCCTGACGGGACGGTGGGCCAGCGCACCGGCGCCGGCGCGATCATCGGCGCCGTCGGCGGCGCCGTCGTCGGCGGGCTGATCGGGGACCGGCGCGGCGCCCTGATCGGAGCGGGCATCGGCACGGTCGCCGGCGCCGCCGTCGGCGCCCAACTCGACGCGCAGCAGCGCGAGCTCGAGCGCAACCTCGAAGGCACGGGCGCGACCGTCACCAACACCGGCGAGGAAATCCTCGTGAACCTGCCGGCAGGCGTCACCTTCGCCTTCGACCGGGCGGAGATCCAGCCGCAATTCGTCGAGCCGCTCACCCGCGTGTCCCGCACGCTGGCGCAGTATGAGAGCAGCCTGATCGACGTTGTGGGCCATACCGACAGCGTGGGCTCCGCCGCCTACAATCAGGACCTGAGCCAGCGCCGCGCCGACACGGTGGCGGACTTCATGTCCCGCCGCGGCGTTCTGCCGGCGCGGATCGCCGCCTTCGGGCGCGGGGAGGATCAGCCCGTCGCCTCGAACGAGACGGAATCGGGCCGCGCGCTGAACCGGCGGGTCGAGATCGTCATCACGCCGCTCACCGAAGGATGAGCGGCCGGGCGCGGCGCTTGACCGGGCGCCGCGCCGCGCCACCCTCGGCCCCATGACCGACGCGACAGCATTCGCCGCCGCCCCCTCAAGGGCCCGCCTCTGGGCGGAGTTCACCGCCCTCTTCGTGGGTCTGCCGCTCCTCATGGCGGCGACCTTCGGGCTCTACCCGCTCTTCCCCGTCCTGATCGGCCTCGCCGGGCTCGCCTGCCTCCTGTTGCATCTCTCGCCCGCCTGGCGCTGGCGGAAGCTCCTGAAGGGGCCCGTCCTCGGCGAATGGCGGCTGATCCTGCTCTTCTCCGCCGCCACCGCGGCGGTGAGCTACGTCGTGATCATGCAGGCGGCGCCGCAGCGCTTCCTCTCACTGCCGATGTGGAACACAGGCCTCTGGCTTGCGATCATGGCGCTCTACCCGCTTCTCTCCGCCCTGCCGCAGGAGCTGATCTACCGCTCGCTCTTTTTCGAGCGCTACGGCGCGCTCTTCCCCTCGAAATGGGTCGCCATCGCGGTGAACGGCGCGGCCTTCGCGCTCGGGCATCTCTTCTTCGGCCATTGGGTGACGATCGTGATGACGGGGTTCGGCGGCGCCTTCATGGGCTGGGCCTATCTCCGGAACGGCTCGCTCGGCCTCGCCTGGGTCATCCATTCGCTGGCGGGGCAGATCCTCTTCACCTTCGGGCTCGGCATCTACTTCTACCACGGCGCGGCGGGGTAGGCGCCGCTCCTTGACTTGACCGCCGCCCTGTCGTTTCTCCGCCCCTGCCTTTCCGGGAGACGAAGATGCACCGCTACCGCAGCCATACCTGCGCCGCTCTCGGCGCCGCCCATGTGGGCGAGACCGTCCGCCTCGCCGGCTGGGTGCACCGCGTGCGGGATCATGGCGGCGTGCTCTTCATCGACCTGCGGGACCATTACGGCGTCACCCAGATCATCGCGGATGCGGACAGCCCGGCCTTCCGCGATGTCGAGCGCGTGCGCGCCGAATGGGTGATCCGCATCGACGGCGTGGTGAAGGCCCGTGCGCCCGAGCTCGTGAACCCGAAAATCCCGACCGGGGAGATCGAGGTCTTCATCCGGGAGCTTGAGGTGCTTTCGGAGGCGGAGGAGCTGCCGCTCCCCGTCTTCGGCGAGCTGGACTATCCGGAGGAGACGCGCCTCAAGTACCGCTTCCTCGACCTGAGGCGCGACAGGCTGCACCAGTCCATCGTCCTCCGCTCGAAGGTCATCGCCTCGATCCGCCGGCGGATGACCGATCTCGGCTTTATGGAATACCAGACGCCGATCCTCACGGCTTCCAGCCCCGAGGGCGCGCGGGATTTCCTCGTCCCCTCCCGCCTCCATCCCGGCAAGTTCTACGCGCTGCCGCAGGCGCCGCAGCAGTTCAAGCAGCTCATCATGGTCGCGGGCTTCGACCGCTATTTCCAGATCGCCCCCTGCTTCCGCGATGAGGACCCGCGGGCGGACCGGAGCCCCGGCGAGTTCTACCAACTCGACCTCGAAATGAGCTTCGTGGAGCAGGAGGATGTGTTCCGGGCCATCGAGCCCCTGATGCGCGGCGTCTTCGAGGAATTCGGCGGCGGCCGCCCCGTCACGAAGGAATTCCCGCGCATCCCCTACCGCGAGTCGATGCTGAAATACGGCTCCGACAAGCCGGACCTCCGGAACCCGATCGAGATGCAGGTGGTGAGCGAGCATTTCGCGGGCTCGGGCTTCAAGGTCTTCGCCTCGATGCTGGAAAACCCCGGCATGGAGATCCGCGCCATCCCCGCCCCCGGCGGCGGCTCCCGCGCCTTCTGCGACCGGATGAACGCCTGGGCGCAGAAGCAGGGCCTGCCGGGGATGGGGTATATCTTCTGGCGGGAGGAGGCGGGCGCGCTCGAAGGCGCCGGTCCGCTGGCGAAGAACATCGGCCCGGAGCGGACCGAGGCGCTTCGCCTCCAGCTCGGCCTGAAGGCGGGGGACGCCGCCTTCTTCCTCGGCGGCGACCCGGCGAAGTTCGTGGACGTGGCGGGCAAGGCGCGGAACGTGATCTGGGCCGAGCTTCAGCCGAACGAGGATTGGAAGAACGAGTTCAAGTTCTGCTGGATCGTCGATTTCCCGATGTATGAGCGTGACCCGGAGACGGGGAAGCTCGACTTCAGCCACAACCCCTTCTCCATGCCGCAGGGCGGGCTCGAAGCCCTGAACGCGGCGGACCCGCTGGACGTGCTCGGCTACCAGTATGACATCGTCTGCAACGGCGTGGAGCTCTCCTCCGGCGCGATCCGGAACCACAAGCCCGAGATCATGTATCGCGCCTTCGAGATCGTCGGCCATGACAAGACCTTCGTGGACGAGCATTTCGGCGGCATGATCGACGCCTTCCGCTACGGCGCACCCCCGCATGGCGGCATCGCGCCGGGCATCGACCGGATGGTGATGCTTCTCGCCGATGCGGAGAACATCCGCGAGGTCATCATGTTCCCGATGAACCAGCGCGCCGAAGACCTGATGATGGGCGCCCCCGCCGCGCCGACGAACGAGCAGCTCAGGGAGCTGGGTCTGAGGCTCGCGCCGAAGGGGTAGGGGCTCCGGTCAAGCGGCGGGCGCGCTTCGGCGCGCAAACCGCTATTTCTGATTTCTATTTATAATCAGGTACATGACCCCCCTGCGCAATGTGCGCATCCCCTCGCGCCTCAGCCGAGCAGCCCCTCCGTCAGCCGGCTCCCCGGCTCCGCCAACCCGTCGATCACGTCGAAATGGTGACGGCCCGGGAGCTCCTCCGCCGCCGTCGCCGCGCCGAGCCCGGCCCAGATATTGGCGAGGAGGGCGTTCTGCCGGCGGAATTCCGGCCGTTCCTCCGCCCCCGCGACGCAGAGGAGCCGCGCGCCCGGAGCGGGGGAGAGGAGCGCGGGGCTCTCCGCCGTCGCCTCCCGGGCGTCAAGCCGGAGGTCGGCGTTCATCGCCGTGCGAAGGAGCGGCCTGAGGTCATGCACGCCGGAGATGGAGACGACGCGCTCCACCCGCGCCAGAACATCCGCTGGCGGGGGTCCGCCCTCCGCGATCATCCGCGCCGCGAGATGCCCGCCCGCCGAATGCCCCGTCAGCCGCAGCGGCCCGGGAACACGCCGCGCGGCGAAGGCGACGGCGCGCCCGATCTCCTGCGTGATCGTTGAAATCCGCGCCGCGGGCGCGAGCGTGTAGGAGGGCATGGCGACCGCCCAGCCCCGCGCCAGCGGCCCGGCCGCGAGCCATGACCAGGTCGACTTGTCGAAGGCCCGCCAATAGCCCCCGTGGATGAAGACGAGGAGCCCCCGCGCCGCGCCTTCGGGAAGGAAGAGGTCGAGCCTCTGCCGCTCCCCCGGCCCGTAGGCGAGGTCGAGTTCGGCTCGCGCGCCCATCGCCGCCCGGAACGAAGCCGCCGCCGCGGTCCAGCGCGGCGGATAGTCCGCGGCCCCGGCGATGTGGGCGCCGTTGGCGTAGGCGTCGTCCCAATCCTCGATCCGCGTCTCGTCCATCGCGTCCTCCCTCTCGCCATGCCGACAGAAGGGCGGATGCGGCGCGGATTGTCGAGGGGCGGGGCTTCAGGCGAACTCGCCTTGCGCGAACCACTCCCCCCGCCGCTCCGCCCCCAGCGTCTCGAAGAGCCAGAGCCGGCGGCCGCATTCCGTCTCCACCCGCCAGTAATCCCGCGGGCCGGAGCGCCAGGCCGGGTCGTCGAGCCACCATTCCGGGGCGATCCGCTCCGGCCCCTCGGCATGGGCGAGGCTCCAGACCCGGCCGCGCCAGCGGAACCGGGCGGGCGGCCGGGCGGGGCCTTCCGCACTCATGGGTTCGGGCGGGAAGAGCGCGAGCGGGCGGATGCGCCCCCGCTCCGGCCAGCCGCCCTCGGGCGGCGCGGAATAGGCCGCCTGCGCGACGATCCAGCCCTTTTCGGGGATGTGGCTCTCCGCCGGCAGCGGGCGGGTGAGCCGCTCGAGCCCGATCCGCGCGCCGATCCGCGTCAGGAGATCGGCGAACTCCTCCCCCCCGCCGGCGTCGCGCCGCGCCTCCGCCTCGGCCAGCGCCTCGAAATGGCCGCGCCGCGACCCGCCGTCGAACGGCTCCGCCTCCGTGACGGCGAGGCGCGCGGCGTCCGCGCCGAAGCCGGTCTCCATCGCCGCGATCTTCGGCGCGAGGAGGGCGAGGAGGCGCGCCGGGTCCCGCCCCGGCCGGGCGAGCCCGATCTCCGCCGTCGCCCATCCCCCCTCCGCGAGGCGGAGCGAGAAGCGGAGCCGCCGCGCGCCCAGCCCCCGCTCCGTCAACCGGGCGGAGACGCGCTCCGCGAGCCGGAGCGCCGCCGCCTCGACATCGGCCACGAGCCCGATCGGCTCGGGAAAGCTGATCCGGGCGGAAAGCGGCGGCTCCGCCCGGAGGGGGGAGATCGGCTCCGGCGCATGGCCGAGCGCCTGGTCGAGCCGGAGCACGAGGTCCGCGCCGAAGCGGCGCGCGAGCCCGGCGCGGGGCGTGAGCGTCAGCTCCTCGATCCGCCGGAGGCCGAGCCGCATCAGCCGCTCCGTCACCGCCTCCGGCAGGCGCAGGGCGGCGACGGGCAGCGGCGCAAGCGCCGCCCGCGCGCCGCCGACGGGGACGACGAGCGGCGGCGCCGGCG
>JAUIDE010000146.1 GCA_030429105.1 Alphaproteobacteria bacterium | reverse complement strand
CCTATGATCGCCCATTCCTCATCAGAAAGTTCATGCCGACGCATCTCACCCTCCCTCATCCGGAAGGTTGAATCAGCACTCGCGCCGCCACGCAAACTCTATCGACAGTTAATGGGGCCAAGGCCTAGAACCGCACCGTCCATCCGCGCCGAACTGAAGTCGGCGCCCTCGGCGCGCGCCTGTCCGAGGTCCGCGCCCTCCATCCGCGCCTCGCGAACGTCGATCCCAGGAAGGAAAGCGCTAACGAGGTTGGCGCCTCGCAGGTCCCGCCCCCGCAGCGAGGGCCGGGTGAGGGTGGAGAGGTATTCGCCTCGCCGGATAGTCCAGTCGGCGAGAAGAGAGGTCTCTTCTCGTTCGAAAAAGGCGTCACAGCGGTCTGCGGCGATCCCACCTTGCGTGCACCAGCCTCTCCGTGCGGCGCGTCTAGATGAAAGGTCGTCGGCGTCCGGCTCGCCGCCTAAGTTCTGGGCCGGTTCGATGCAGGCTGAAACGGGACGTTCGCGCCGCCTGCACCAGTCGGTGCGAAAATCGGCTTCCGCCGGGTCCCGTTCCAACCAGCCTTCAGGTTTCTCTACGATCTGTTTTTCCGCTAGATCGACAGGGGCAAGTAACCGTGCCGGGTTGTTGGCACGGCCGAAGCCGAAAAGGGGGGTGCCGAGCCAAGGGGTGGAGAGCGGTCCTGTCTCCACTGCCCTTCGCCGTGAATACGCGTCGAAACGATCTTCCCTTGCCGGCGCCCGCAAGTCGCTCCACGCGACCAGCGCCGCCTCGATCCCTCCCTCCGTCCGCAGCCACGAGACGACCACCATCGGAACCGCCGCCGCCAGCACCGCCCGGCGCGGCCATTTGCCGTGATGCCTCACCTGCGTCTCGCCATGCCCGACCCTTCGCCATGCGGCGTGGAGGCTGGAGACGCCGACCCAGAGGGAGAAGACGAAGAGGGCGAGGAGCCAGAGGCTCATCCATTCCAGATGTGCGGTGTGGGAGCGCCACCAGGCGTAGCCGAGCACGGCCCAGCCGAAGCCCCAGCTGAGCGCGCCCGCGGTGAAGCCGGAGACGATGCGGAGCGGGCGTTCCGCCGTCGCGCCCTCATGGCGGCGGAACCAGAGGGCGGCGTCCGTCACCAGCCAGGGATGGACGAGGTCGCCGAGGCGGCGGCCCTTCACCTGCGCGGGGGCTTCGGCCAAGGCGTCCCACAATTTCATCAGGTAGAAGTGGAAATAGGCGTAGACGGCGGCGGTGAGCGCCGGGGCGACCCAGAAGAAGGTGAGGGTGGGGACGGAAACGCCGACGAGCGGCAGGTCCGTCCTCCGGCTCGCGTCGAAGAAGTCGATGTCCTCCACGCCGAGGAGGGTGACGCCGACGAAGGCGAGGAGGCCGAGGAGGGCGAACCATGTGGCGCGGGCGTTGACGGTGATCGCGTCGATCCGCGGCAGCGCCTCCTCGGGCGGGAGGGTGAGGCGGCGGGGTTTTTCCCGGTCTCCAATCATAAGGGCGAGGGTAGCACGGGATTTCGCGGCTGGCGCGGGGTTTGCGCGCCACGGCCCCGATCAGCGGCTTTCCGGTGGAAAGCCGCAGGGGCCGTTCGGCCGGAGCCCCTGCGGAGGCCGAGGGGCGCCGAGCCGCCGCGTCGGTCGGAAATCGGGCCGTAGTCGTCGCGGCAGGCGCGGTGACGCGCCCGCCGGGGTCGGGCGTATACGCCCGACGCGGGCGCGGGCCGATTTGACGCGGGTCAAATCGGCCGGGCGCTTTTGGCCGACGCCGCGCGATGTCCGGTCAGATGATCGCGCCTCAGGGCTCCGCGATCCCCGGCTTTTCGCCCCGCGCCTCGATCTCCGCCATCGCGGCGAGGAGGATATCCTCCCGGAACCGCGGCGCGACGAGCTGGGCGCCGATTGGGGCGCGGCCCGCCTCCATGTCGCAGAAGCCGGTGAAGACGCTCGCCGCCGGGACGCCCATCAGCGGCAGGCCGCATTGCGGCAGCATCGCCTCGTAGCATCTCGCGAAATCGGTCTGGTCGAGCTGGTCCGGGAAGGGGGGCTCGGCGGAGACGGGGAGGATGAGGAGGGGGCGGTCGGCGAGGAAGGTCTGCCATTGCCGGAGGAAGGAAAGGCGAGCCTGGAGCGCGTCCATCACGTCGAAGAGGGAGGGTTCGGGGCAGATCCGCTCCATCTCCGCGAAGGTGTGGAGCGCGTCCGGGTCGCCCTCCTTCTCCACGATGGGGCCGGCGCGGCGCATTTCGGCGAGCCAGAGGCGGAGCTGGAGGCGGGCGGGTTCGCGCAGCGGCGGGGCCTCGGCCTCGGCCACGTCCCACCCTGCGTCCCTCAGCCGGGCGGCGGCGTCGCGGAGCGCGGCCTCGACCTGCGGGGTCGTGGCGAGGCCTTCGGGGTTCACCGAGAGCGCGGCGCGCCTCGGGAAGTCGCCCATCGCGAGGGGGAGGGGGACGTGCCAGGGGTCGCGGACATCCGGCGCGATCATCGCCTCCATGGCGAGGCGGAGATCGGCGACGGAGCGCGCCTTCGGGCCGGAGACGGCCATGAGCTGGGCGCCGATATGGCGATCCGGGCTTGAGCCGTTGAAGGCGGCGACGCGGCCCTGTGTGGGCCTTATGCCGTGGAGGCCGCAGGCATAGGCGGGGTAGCGGACGGAGCCGGCGATGTCCGTCCCGTGCCCTATCGCGCCGATCCCGGCGGCGGTGGCGGAGGCGGCGCCGCCGGAGGAGCCGCCGGGGGTGAGGGCGGGGTTCCAGGGGTTTTTCGTCCAGCCGCGAAGGCTGTTGCGGGTGAACCAGCGGAGCGAGAAGGCGGGCGTGTTGGTGCGCCCGACGATCACGGCGCCGGCGCGGCGGAGATTGGCGACGACGGGGTTGTCCCCCTGCGCGATCAGGCCGGCCTGCATCCGGAGGCCGTTCGTGGTGGGGAGGCCCGTCTGGTCCACATTCTCCTTGATCGTGACGGGCACGCCGGCGAGGGGGCCGGGATCGCGCCCCGCCTTCACGGCTTCGTCCACCGCCTCCGCCGCCGCGAGCGCCTCCTCGTCCGTGCGCTGGACGACTGCGTTGATCTGCGGGTTCACGGCCTCGAGGCGGGAAAGCGCAGCCTCCGCGACGTCCCGCGCCTTCAGGGCGCCGGCGCGGACCTGCGCGGCGGTCTCCTCGGCGGAGAGGCGCCAGAGGGCGCTCACGATACGGCCCGGCGGATCGCGTCCACCGTCTCCAGCACCTTCATCGTGGTGGGCGTGTCGGTGGGCTCGTGGCGGGAGGAGAACCAGGCGACAGAGAGGCGCTTCGCCCGGTCCGCGAAGACGAACTGGCCGTGGATGCCGAGGCCGTGGATGAGCGGCTCCGCCTCCCGCTGGACATACCACTTCGCGCGGTAATGCATGGGGCGGCCAGGGAAATGCTCGAAGAAGTCGCCGCTGTTCCAGGCCTCGGCGTCTCCGTTCTTCTCGATCTGGTCGATCCAGCTTTCGGGGATGACCTGCCGCCCCTCGCGCCGGCCTCCGTCTGCAACCATCATGCCGACGCGGGCGAGGTCCCGCGCGGTGAAGCTCTTGCCGCCGGCGGCGCGGGCGCCGCCGATCCGGTCCACCGTGATCTCTCCGGCGCGTTCGGCGCCGAGGGGCTTCCAGAGCCGCTCGGAGACGAGATCGGCGTAGCGGAGGCCGGTCGCCCGCTCGAACACCCAGGCGAGGAGGTCGGTGTTGACGGATACATAGTGGAAGCGGCCGCCATGCGGGCCGTCCCGCCCGGTCATCTTGGACATGAAGGAGCGGAGATCCCCCGCCTCCCGCCCCGGGGGCACCGGGTTCCAGTTCGCGGCGAAGCGGTAGTCGACGATGGGGCCTTCCGTGGCGAGGTAGTCCTCTTCGAAGAGGACGCCCGCGCGCATGTCGAGAAGCTGGCCGACCGTCACGTCCGCATAGGCCGTGCCTTCGAGCTCGGGGACGTATTTCGCGGCGAGGTCGGATTCGGCGAGCTCGCCCCGCTCCACCAGCGTTCCGGCGACGAGGCCGAGCATGGATTTGGAGACGGAGAAGAGGATGTGCGGGCTCGCGGCGGTCATGCCGCGGCGATAGGTTTCATGGACGAGGCGGCCTTCGTGGATGATCGCCACGGCGTCCGCCGAGGTTTCGTCCATCGCGGCTTCGAGGTTGACGGCGGAGAGGTCGATCTTCCCCTCGGGGAGCGACCAAATGTCAGCCGGGTCGTTGGCGATCTCCGCGGTCGGCACGATCTCCCGCACATGGTGGAAGGCCCAGCGGCTCCAGGGGGCGTGGCGCCAGTTGGCCAGGGTCGCGCGGTCCTCCAGGGCGGGGGGGAAGCCCTGCATGATGGTCGTCATCGTCGTTCCCTCGTCGGTCGGGTTTCTTGTTGTCCGGACCGGAGGGAAGCGGAGATGGGCGGGCGGGGCAAGGGGATTCGGTTCGGGGCGCACCCGCGGTCTCGCCCCGGCCTCTGGAAGCGGCGCGCGGCCCGCGCTAAACCCGCGCGGGTTTCGATACGGAGAGAGACATGGACGCCCCCGCCTTCCGCGTGACGCCGCGCCCCGGCGTGATGGACATCGCGCCCTATCAGGTCGGCGGCAGCCATCTCGCCGGCGCCGCGAAGCCCATCAAGCTCTCCGCCAACGAGAACCCCTGGGGCCCCTCGCCGAAGGCCGTTGCGGCGATGCGGGAGGCGGCGGAGCGGCTCGCGCTCTATCCCGACGCCGACAGCGGCGGGCTCCGCGACGCCATCGCGGAGGTGCACGGGATCGACCGGGCGCGGATCGTCTGCGGCAACGGCTCGGACGAGCTGCTGCAGCTCCTCGCTTTCTGCTATCTGCGGGACGGGGACGAGGTGGTCTATTCCCGCCACGGCTTCCTCCTCTACCCATCCTATGCGCTGATGAACGGCGCGAAGCCGGTCGCCGCGCCGGAGCGGGACCTGACGAGCGACGTGGACGCGCTTCTTTCCGCCTGCACGGAGCGGACGCGGCTGATCTATCTCGCCAACCCGAACAACCCGACCGGGACGCGGATCAACGCGCAGGAGGTCGAGCGGCTGGCGGCGGGCGTTCCCGACCATGCGATCCTCGTGCTCGACGCCGCCTATGCGGAATATGTCGAGGGGGACGATTATGACGGCGGGCTGAGCCTCGTCGCGCGGCGGCCCAATGTCGTCATGTCCCGCACCTTCTCGAAGATCTACGGGCTCGCGGCGCTCCGCGTGGGCTGGATGGTGGCGGGGGAGGAGATCCTTTCGGTGATCAACCGGGTGCGCGGGCCCTACAACGTCAACCTTGCGGCGCAGGCGGCGGCGGCGGCGGCGATCCGGGATGTGGACTACACCGCGAAGCTGCGGGCGGAGACGATCCGCCTCCGCGCCCGGCTGACCGGGGCGCTGGAGGGGCTGGGCGTGCCCTGCACGAAGTCGGAGGGCAATTTCGTCCTCGCCGGGTTCGGGGAGGGGGAGAATGGCGCCGCGGCGGCGGACGCTTTCCTGAAGGGCAAGGGGATCATCGCCCGGCGGGTGGACGCCTACTGCCTGCCGGGCTGGCTCCGCATCACGGTCGGCACGGAGCCGGAATGCGAGGCGGTGATCGCCGCCGCAGCGGAATTCCGGGGCGGGGCGTGAGCCCCCTCGTCGGGCATCCCGTGTTCGAGCGGGTCGCGCTGATCGGGCTCGGGCTCATCGGCGGCTCCATCGCGCTCGCCTCCCGCCGCGCCGGGGCGGCCGGGCGCGTCGTCGGCTTCGCCCGAACGGCGGAGACGCGGGCGACGGCGCGGCGCATCGGGCTTTGCGACGACGTGGTCGACAGCGCGGCGGAGGCCGTCGCCGGGGCCGATCTCGTGATCCTCTGCGTGCCTGTCGGCGCGATGGCGGCGGTGGCGGCGGAGATCGCGCCCGCGCTGCGGGAGGGCGCGGTGGTTTCCGATGTCGGCTCGGTGAAGGGCGCGGTGATCGAGGCGCTTTCGGGCCTTCCCGACCATGTCCATGTCATCCCCGCGCATCCGCTGGCGGGGACGGAGCATAGCGGGCCGGAATCAGGCTTCGCGGAGCTGTTCGACAACCGCTATTGCCTGCTCACGCCGCTCCCCGGCGGTGATGCGGAGGCGGAGGGGCGGCTCGCGCGGTTCTGGCGCGCGCTCGGCGCGAATGTGGAGGCGATGGCGCCGGAGCGGCATGACCTCGTCCTCGCCGTCACGTCTCATGCGCCGCATCTCATCGCCTATACGATGGTGGGCGTGGCGGACGACATGCGGCGGGTGACGAAATCCGAGGTCATCAAGTATTCCGCCGCGGGCTTTCGCGACTTCACCCGCATCGCCGCCTCCGACCCGACGATGTGGCGCGACGTGTTCCTGACGAACCGGGAGGCGACGCTGGAGATTCTTGGGCGCTTCACGGAGGAGCTTTTCGCGCTCCAGCGCGCGATCCGGACGGGGAACGGCGAGATGCTGTTCGACTATTTCACCCGCACGCGGGCGATAAGGCGGGGGATCATCGACGCCGGGCAGGATACGGCGGCGCCGGATTTCGGCCGCGTCGCGGCGCGCTCCGGCCCGAAGGCGGGCGAGTGAGGCGGCTCGCGTTTCTCCTCCTCGCGGCGCTGGCGGCCTGCGACGCGCCGGCGCCGGAACTCGACCCGCCGTCGCCCGGCTCCGCCGCGCCGCTCCTCGCCCCTTCGCCGAGCCCGCGCGGCGTGGCGCCGACG
>JAUIDE010000017.1 GCA_030429105.1 Alphaproteobacteria bacterium | reverse complement strand
GCCGCAGCCGGCGCGCGCATCCCTGACGCGAGTCAATCGCGAATCCCTCGACTTTAGCAATATGTTCCCTCGGAGATAACGGGCCGGCAAAGCACGCCATCACAGCAAGCGGTAAACCAGAGACCCTTTGACAACCACGGCGCAGTCGGCGCCGCGCCGCAGCGGCGATCTCAAGAAACAGCGCATACCGTTAGAAAAATTGAATGCTGCTTTGCGAAAGCGGCATGGAACCGCATCCCACGCCTGCGCTAATATATGAGGGCTTACTTCCTTCCAGCGAAATGAACCGCCATGAATGGCATCGACAGACGCACGCTCTTCCTCGGGGCGCTTGCGCTCGCCGGCGCGACCGGCGCGCCGCTCTCAGCGCAGCCCCGACTCGGCCGCGCCGAGCCATTCAGCTTCGCGCAGCTCACCGACCGAGCGCGCCGCATGGCGGGCGCGCCGTGGACGCCGCCCGCGACGCCGCCGGCCGGCGTGCTCGACCGGATCGACTACGACGCCTACTGGCGCATCCGCTTTCGCGACGAGTCCTCCATCCCGCTCGGAACCAGCGGGCCCGCGGCGCAGTTCTTCCACTTGGGGCGCTACGCGCGCGAGCCCGTGGCCGTTCACCTCGTGGAGAACGGTGCGGCCCGCGAGGTCGTCTACGAGGAAACGCTTTTCGATGTTCCGGCCGACAGCCCGGCGCACGAGATGGGGCCCCTGGCGGGCTTCGCCGGGGTGCGCTTCATGCGGCCCGGTCTGCGGCCGGACTGGCTCTCCTTCCTCGGCGCCTCCTATTTCCGCTGCGACGGGCCGGAGGCGCAATACGGCCTTTCGGCGCGCGGCCTCGCCATCGACACCGGCCTGTCGAGGCCCGAGGAATTCCCCCGCTTCAGCGCGTTCTGGATCGGCGCGGGCGAGCGGGAGGGCGAGGACGTGACCGTTCACGCCCTGCTCGACAGCCCCTCGGTCACCGGGGCCTACAGGTTCGGCGCGACGCGGGAGGCGGGGTTCGGGCAGCGCCTCGCGATCGAGACGCGGCTCTTCTTCCGGAACGGGGTCGAACGGCTCGGCGTCGCGCCGCTCACCTCTATGTTCTGGTATTCGGAGACGAACCGAGCCAGCGCGCCTGACTGGCGGCCGGAGATCCATGACAGCGACGGGCTCGCGCTCCATACCGGCGCAGGCGAACGGCTCAGGCGGCCGCTGCGCAACCCGGCGCGCGTCACGACGTCGAGCTTCCTAGACCGTGATCCGCGCGGCTTCGGGCTCATCCAGCGCGACCGGGAGTTCGACCATTATCACGACGACGGCGTTTTCTATGACCGGCGGCCCTCGGTCTGGATCGAGCCGCGGGGGAGCTGGGGCGCCGGGGCCGTCCAGCTCGTGGAGATTCCGACCGCGGACGAGACTTTCGACAACATCGTCGCCTATTGGACCCCGGCGGCCCAGCCGGCGGCCGGCGCGGCGCTCGCCTTCGACTACGAGCAGCACTGGCGCGCGCTGGACCCCTTCCCCGAAACGCTCGGGCATGTGGTCGCCACCTGGTCCGGCTGGGGCGGCGTGCCGGGCCAGCCGAGGCCGGCCGATGTCGACAAGATCGCGGTCGACTTCGCCGGCGGCGCGCTGGGCGGGCTGGAGGGGGGCGTGGAGTTCGAACTCGAGGCCCGCGGCGGCGAAATCCTGATCCCGCGCGCCTATCGGGTGGTGGGTTCGGACCGCTGGCGCCTGATGTTCGACTTGCGCGGGGCGCATTCGGGGCCCGTGGAGCTCCGCGCCTATCTTCATCGCGGCGGCGAGCCGCTGACCGAAACGTGGACATGGCTCGCCGAGGGCGGCGCGCCGCGCGGGCTTCGCAATGGGTGAACCGGCGCTGGACCGGCGCGCCTTCATGGCCGGGATAGCGGCGACGGGTTTCGCCGGCGCGCTTCCGGCGGCCGCGCGGGCGGATGCGCCGTTCACCTTCGAGAGCGTCATCGACCTCGCCCGCGCGAGGGCGGAGGGCGATTTCGACGACAGCCGTCAGGCGCCCTCCGGGCCCTTCGCCAATCTGGACTATGACGGCTATCGTGCAATCCGCTTCCGCGCCGAGCGCCGTCTCTGGACCGGCGAGGGCCGCGGGTTTACCGTCGACCTCCTGCCGCCCGGCTCGATCTACGCTGACGCCGTGCGCGTTTCGACCGTCGTCGATGGCGTCGCGATCCCGGTTCCGTTCGATCCGACCGTGTTCGAGTTCGACCCGGCGCGCTTCACCCTTCCCGAGGGCGGACTTCGCACGGAGGACGGCGCGGGCATGGCCTGGACCGGGTTTCGCCTGCGCTTTCCGATCAACCGCGCCGAAGTCGAGGACGAGCTCCTCGTGTTTCAGGGCGCGAGCTATTTCCGCGCCATCGGGCGGGACCAGGCGTTCGGGCTCAGCGCGCGGGCGCTCGCCATCGGCACCGGCGCGCCGCGCGGGGAGGAGTTCCCGGTCTTCACCGATTTCTGGCTGCACCGGCCCGAACAGAGCGCGACGGAGATGACCGTCCACGCCCTGCTCGACAGCGCTTCGGTCGCCGGGGCCTACGAGTTCGTCGTCCGCCCCGGCGCGGAGACGGTGCTGGACATTCGCGCCGTCCTTCTCCCGCGCCGGAGCGTCGAGGATATCGGGATCGCGCCGCTCACCTCGATGCATCTCTTCTCTCCGCTCGACCGGCGCGGCGTGGATGATTTCCGGAACGCCGTCCATGACAGCGCGGGGCTGCAGATGCTCTCCGGCGCGGGCGAGCGCATCTGGCGGCCGCTGGTCAACCCGGAGATGCTGGAAGTCTCCACCTTCATCGACCGCGATCCGGTCGGCTTCGGCCTCGCGCAGCGCAACCGCGCCTTCGCGGATTTTTCCGACGCCGAGGCGCGATACGGCAAGCGGCCGACGGCATGGGTCTCGCCCCGGGGCGGATGGGGGCCGGGCGGGGTGATGCTGGTCGAGATCCCGACCGAGACCGAATTCAACGACAACATCGTCGCCTTCTGGCGCCCCGAGGCCGCTCTCGAACCGGGCCGTGCGCTCGAACTCGAATACCGGCTCTACTGGGGCGAGGACGCGCCGGACGAGGCGCCGCTCGCGCGGGTCATGGCGAGCCGGGGCGGGCGTTATGTGAATGATCCGACGCGGCGCACCATCGTGATCGACTTCGCGCTCGCCGAGTTGGGGGTCGACGGCCTTGAACTCCATGCCGAGGCCGGGCGGGGCGAGATCGAGGCCGCGACGCTGACACCGCTGCCGGAAGCGGGCATGGTGCGCGCCGCGCTCCGGTTCCGGCCGCCGGAGGAGGGCGGGGCCGAGCTCAGGGTTCAGCTTCGCGACGCCGCCGGGGCGCCGGCCTCGGAGACCTGGCTCTACCGATGGGGGCCCGGGTGACGGCGCCGACGCCCGCGCCCGCCCCCCTCGCCATGCCGGCGCAGGACCTCCGGCGCGCGCCGCGGGCCCGCTTCGCGTGGCAGTCCTGGCGGGTCTATGCGGCCCGGCTGGTGGCTTTCGGCGGGGCGGCGGCGCTGACGGTCTATGCGTCCGACCAGATGCTCCGGGCCTTCGATCCCGAAGGGGTGAACGCGCTTCAGCTCGCGCTGCGGGCGCTCTTCGTCCTGACCTTCGGCTGGATCGCCTTTTCAGGCTGCTCGACGATCGCCGGCCTGCTCTTCCCGCCGCGCCGCGATCGCGGAGACCCGGGCGCGCCGTTGACGACGCGGACGGCCATCGTGATGCCGGTCTACAACGAGGATGCGGCGGCGAGTTTCGGCGCCCTCGCCGCGATGGGTCGCGGCCTCGCCGCGCTCGGCCATGCCGAGGCCTTCGAGATATTCATCCTGTCGGACACGCGGGACCCTGACGCCTGGGCGCGCGAGACGACGGCCTTCGCCGCGCTGCGCCGGCGCATGCAGGGCGGCCCCGCGATCTGGTGGCGGCGGCGCGCGGTCAACAGGGGGCGGAAGGCGGGGAACGTCCAGGATTTCGTCGAGCGCTGGGGCGCCCGTTACGACTTCATGCTGGTGCTCGACGCCGACAGCCTGATGGAGCCCGAGACCATCGTCGAGATGGTCCGCCGCATGCAGGCGGCGCCGCGGCTCGCGCTGCTGCAGAGCAACCCGGCGCTGGCAGGCGGGACGACTCCCTTCGCGCGGATCCAGCAATTCGCCGGGGCCGTCTACGGCCGCGTCGTCGCGCGGGGGGTGGCGGCCTGGCAGGGGACGGACGGGAACTTCTGGGGCCACAACGCCCTCATTCGCATGCGCGCCTTCGCCGAGAGCGCGGGGCTGCCGGACCTGCCCGGACGCAGGCCATTCGGCGGGCACATCCTCAGCCACGATTTCGTCGAGGCCGCGCTCCTGCGCCGGGCCGGGTGGGATGTCCGTATGGACCCCGATCTCGGCGGCAGCTGGGAGGGGGCGCCGCCCTCGCTGCTGACCTCTGCGGCGCGAGACCGGCGCTGGGCGCAGGGCAACGTCCAGCATGCGGCGGTCCTGCCCGCGGCGGGGCTCCGCCTCGTGAGCCGCGTCCACTTCCTGATCGGCATCGGCGCCTATCTCGTCTCGCCGATCTGGCTGGCGATGATCCTCGTCGGGTTGGCGCTCACGGCGCAGTCGGCGTTGCTCCGGCCCGAATATTTCAGCGACGCGGTGCAGCTCTTCCCGCGCTGGCCGCGCTTCGACTCGGAGCGGATGGCCTGGCTCTTCGCCGGATCGACGGCGCTGCTGCTGCTGCCGAAGGCCCTTGGCGCGCTGGAGGCGGCGGCGCGGCCGGAGCTTGCGGCGCGTTTCGGCGGCCGCGGGCGGGTGGCGGGCGGCGTCGGCCTCGAGATCGTGCTCTCGGCGCTGCTGGCGCCGGCGCTGATGCTCATTCAGGCGCGGCAGATCGTGGAGATCCTGCTCGGACGCGATTCCGGGTGGAAGGCCCAGGAGCGGGGCGGGTCGGTCCTTCCGTGGCGCGACGCGCTCTCGGCGCATGGATGGCATGCGGTCATCGGGCTGGGCGGCGGGGCGCTGCTCTGGTTCATGCAGCCCGGCGTGCTGGTCTGGCTCTCCCCGATCCTCCTGGGGCTCGCGCTCGCGCCGCTTCTTTCGCGGCTGAGCGGCGACGCGCGGGTCGGGTCTTTCATGGCGCGCCGGGGCATGCTCGCTTCGCCGGAGGACCGCACGACGCCGGGGATCGCTCTCGCCGCCGAGGCGGCCGCCGCCTCCATAGCGCGGGAGATGGCCGCCGGCCTCGCCGATCTGGCCCGGAGCCCGCGCCTTCTGGCGGACCATGCCGCGGCCATCGACGCTCCCGCGCCGCTCGATCCGCAGCGGGACGGCGAGCCGGCGCTGGCGCGGCTGACGGCGGCGGCGAAGCTCGCCGCGGCGCCCTCCGCCGAGGCCGGCCTCGGCTGGCTCACGCTGGCGGAGCGCGCGGCGGTCGCCGCCTGCCCGGAGCTTCTGACGGCGGGCGGGCGCGCCCGGCTTGCGGCGTGACGCCCGGCGGCGGCTGACCTACCCGCTGGAGCGCGCCGCTCCCACAAGGCGGTTCGCGAGGCCCGGAATATCCGCGAAACGGTCGAAGATTGCCTCTGGGGCCAGCGCGTCGAGGGGCGTCGTCGAAAAACCGCCGGAAAAGAGCGCGCAGGGAACGCCCGCCGCGCGGGCCGCGTTGAGGTCCGTCTCCGTATCGCCGATCATCACGGCGCGCTCCGGCGCGCCGCCCGCCCGCTCGATGGTCACGAGGAGGTGCCGCGGGTCAGGTTTCCGCACCGGCAGGCTGTCCGCCCCGAGAAGGGCGTGGAAGCGCGCGCCGCCGCCCAGCCGCTCGATCAGGAGTCGCGCCAGCCGCTCCGGCTTGTTGGTGCAGATCGCGACGCGCCATCCTGCCGAGAGGAGCATGTCCATCGCCTCCTCCGCTCCGGGAAAATACCGGCTGGTCGCGTCGATCCGCGCCTCATAGGCGTCAAGGAAGGCGGGATAGGCGGCGAGAACCTGATCGTCCGTGATCTCCCGCCCCGCCTTCGCCGCGGCGTGGCGCATCAGCCCGCGCCCGCCGCGCCCGGCCGCCGCGCGCGCCTCCACCGGGTCGAGCGGCGGCAGGTCGAGCCGCGGGGCGACGGCGTTCATCGCGGCGATGAGGTCCTCCGCCGTATCGACGAGCGTGCCGTCCAGATCGAATATCGCGCTGCGGATCATCGCCCCCTCCCCGAGTCGTCCGGCAGGACTATAGGGGGATGCGTAGCGCTGGCGAGCGCCCTCACCCGAAGCGCGCCGGCGCGAAGGGAGCCGGGTCGATCGCCGGCGCCGCGCCGCTGATCAACGCCGCGGCGAGGGCGGAAAGGGCGGGCGCCGTCTGCACGCCGTACCCGCCCTGCCCCGCAAGCCAGAAGAAGCCCTCCGCCCGCCCGTCAAACCCGCAGATCGGCTCGCCGTCCGGCGCGAAGGAGCGGAGGCCGGCCCAGGTTCGCTCCACGCGCGTCACCTCGAACGTCACCGCCTCGGAAAAGCGATGCAGGCCCTCGGCGACCACCATGTCGTCCGGCCAGGCGTCGCAGGGCTCCATCGGTTCGGCGTCGGCGGGGGAGACGATGAGCTTTCCGGCGGAGGGTTTGGCGTACCAGGTCTCCTTCGCGTCGGTGAAGAGCGGCCAGTTCTTCGCGTCCACGCCCACGGGCGGCGGCACGACGGCGGCGGAGCGGCGCTTCGGCTGGACGCGGATCGGCGCGGCCCCCGCCATCGCCGCGACTTGCGAGGCCCAGGCGCCGGCGGCGTTGACGAGAACCGGCGCGGCGAAGGCCCCCGCCTTCGTCTCCGCGATCCAGAGCCCGCCTTCCCGGCGGAGCGTCTCCACCCGCGCGCTTGTGACGAGATGCCCGCCTCCCGCCCGCATCATCCGCCGGAACCCGCCGGTGATGAGGTCGACGTCGAGATCCTGCGCGTCCTCCTCCCAGACCGCCTCGACGATCCGGTCCGTCCGGAGCACGGGGCAACGCTCCGCCGCCTCCTCCGGCGTGACGCGGACGAGGCCCGGCGTCTCGGCCAGCAAGGCGTCGAGCCCGCCGCCCTCCGGATCGAGAAAGAGGAGCCCGCGCGGCTTCACGAGAGGCGCATCGGCGAAGCCTTCGGGCGGGTCGAGGAAGAAGGGCTCGGCTGCGATGGTCGCAGCCCGCACGCCCGGCGGGCCATAGGACTTGATGTAGACGGCGGCGGAGCGACCGCTCGAATGGAAGCAGGGCATCGGCTCCGCCTCCAGCACGATCACGCGCGCCTCGCCCGAGAGCATGGCCGCGACCCCGAGGCCCGCGATCCCGCCCCCGATCACCAGAATGTCCGCCGATTCCGTCACGCCGTCTCTCCCCTTCGCTTTCGCCGCGAGAGTGCGGCGCGCAGGCGGCGGGCGCAAGGCTGGCGCCTGCGGCTTCGCCCGCTATAGAGGGTGCGGAGCAGGCAGGGGGAACGCATGGGCGCGCCGGAGCTGAAACTGAACGCCGACGAGGTGTTCGCCTATCTGGAAGAGGTCTTCCCCGCCGTACGCGGCCGCTTCTCGGTGCTGGAGCTCGAACCGATGCGCGCGCTGCTCAGACGGGAGACGGGGCCGGCGGACATCCGGCCCGGCGGCACCGTCTCCGGCCCCGCAATGTTCGAGACGGCGGATTGCGGCTTCTACGTCGTGCTCATGGCGATGATCGGGCGGGAGGCGCTGACCGTGACGACGAACGCGACGATCAATTTCCTCAACAAGCCGGAGCCCGCCGCGCTGATCTGCGAGGCGCGGATCCTCAAGCTCGGGAAGCTCCTTGCGACGGGCGACGCGACCATCTGGTCGGAGGGCGGAACGCGGCCCGTCGCCCATGCGACGCTCACCTATGCGATTCCGCCGGCGAGATAGTGGGGTATCTGAAAACCTCTTTTCTAAGGCGCTGAAACTCAAGGACTAAACCGCGAACTGGCCAGTTGACTTCCACGCGAAAGCCGGTAGAAGGCCGCATCCGCCGCGGGGAGGTCCTGCGGCCACGCCAACGGCGCAGGAGTCCGAGATGAAGACCTACAGCGCGCGGCCGGCGGATATCGAGAAGAAATGGGTGGTGGTGGACGCCACCGGAATCGTTCTCGGCCGCCTCGCCTCGATCATCGCCATGCGCTTGCGCGGCAAGCACAAGGCCACGTTCACGCCGCACATGGACATGGGCGACAACATCATCGTCATCAACGCCGAAAAGGTGCAGATGACGGGCAACAAGCGCGCGGACAAGACCTATTACTGGCATACCGGCCATCCGGGCGGCATCAAGTCCCGCACCGCGGGGCAGATCCTCGCCGGCGCGCATCCCGAGCGGGTGCTGGAGAAGGCTGTGCAGCGAATGATGCCGGGCGGCCCGCTCACGCGGCGCCAGCTCTCCAACCTCCGGATCTACGCCGGCGGGACGCATCCGCACGAGGCGCAGTCGCCCGAGGTGCTGGACGTCCGCTCGATGAACCCGAAGAACACGCGGAGCGCATGAACATGGCCGAAGAAATCAGGTCGCTCGACGCGCTGAAGGGCGCAGTCTCCGAAGCCGGCGCGCCGGCCGAGGCCCCGAAGCGGGAGCCGAAGCGGGATGCGCTCGGCCGTTCCTACGCCACCGGAAAGCGGAAGGATGCGGTCGCCCGCGTCTGGGTACGCCCCGGATCGGGCAAGGTGACGGTGAACGGGCGCGAGATGTCCGTCTACTTCGCCCGGCCGGTGCTCCAGATGGTGCTGAAGCAGGCCTTCTCCGTCGCGAATGTGGACGGTCAGTTCGACGTCACGGCCACGGTGAAGGGCGGCGGACTTTCCGGCCAGGCCGGCGCGGTGAAGCACGGCGTCTCCAAGGCGCTCTCGCTCTATGACCCGTCGCTCCGCCCGGCGCTGAAGGCCGCCGGCTTCCTGACGCGGGACAGCCGCGTGGTCGAGCGCAAGAAGTATGGCCGCCGGAAGGCGCGCCGGAGCTTCCAGTTCTCCAAGCGCTGAGGCGAAAGGGCGACAGCCCGGTTCAGCTTTCGGGGGCCCGCCATGCGCGGGCCCTTTTTCTGTTGCGCAGCCGCGACGCGCCGGCCCATGGTGCGCGCCGGTCGGACTGCCTCGGGTCACTCTGGAAAGACGGTCGGAATGTCGATGCGCCTCACGCCGGAAACCATATTCACGCCCGCCGCGCATGGACGACCGGGCGAGGAAGCGGAAGCCGTGGAGAAGTTCGAGGCGATCGACGTCACCCGGGCGATCGCGGTCGCGCTCGTGGTCTGGGTCCATGCGCACCACATCGTCCCCGGCCTCGACCCGTTCGTCGCCGCGATCTTCGGTTTCGGGCATCTGGGCGTCCAGCTGTTTTTCCTGGCCTCCGCCTTCACGCTCTGCCATTCGATGGCCTCGCGCGGCGAGGTGGACCTGACTAAGTTCTACCTGCGGCGCTTCTTCCGCATCGCCCCGCTCTATTATGCTGCGATCATATTCTATTTCGTATGGCGAACCGGCCTGGAGCAGTTCCTCGGCGTCGAGATCATCGGCGACTACTCTCCGGCGGCGTTCCTGCTCAACTTCCTGTTCCTGCACGGCTTCTCGCCTCAGCACTACAACTACGTGGTGCCGGGCGGGTGGAGCATCGCGACGGAGATGGCCTTCTACGTCGTTTTCCCGTTCATTTTCGCGCTCGTTACGAAAATGAAGCCGGGCATGATCCTCATCGCCGCGCTGTTGCTCGTCGCCGCAACCGCCACCGGTCAATTGGCCCTTTATCACACCATCAATTCCGTTGCGGGAACGAACTTCGACAACGACGAGTTCAACGTGTTCTATGCGAGCATCTTCAATCAGATGCCGATCTTCATTCTGGGAATCTGCGTCTACTTCGCACGCAAGCGCGCCCTGCCGCGCCTGGCCCCCGTCGCAGCCGTCGCGCTGATCCTTGCAGGAAACCTCATCCAGAACGACCGCGTTTACGACACCGGGGTGGACGGGGCGATCTATCCGTTCCTCGTCAGCTGCGGCTTCGCGATCTTTCTGCTCCTCGGATTCCAGCGGCTGAACCGCAAGCCGCTGGCGGCGGGCAACCGTTTCGCCGCGTTCGTCGTCGAGGCGGGAAGGCGCTCCTACTCGATCTACATCTGCCACTTCGCGGTGCTGCATGTCCTTCGGGAACTCTATGTGCGGCTCGGCGTAGGGCTCGATCCCAACCTCGCCCCGCTGGCGATTTTCGTCGTCATGTTCCTCGCGACCTATGTGATCGCCGGCCTCACGATGCGCTACATTGAGCAGCCCGGGATCGACCTCGGAAGGGCCGTCATCGCGAGGCTGGATCGACGGCGCCTCGCCCGTGCAGCGGAATAGGGCTCGACGCGCCGAACCCGTCTTGCGGGGATCGCCTGTGACGAGAAGGGCCAGATAGGCCGCTCACCGGCCCGATGCAGGTCGCGCGCTTTCTCGCATCCAGATGTCATACGCGGCCGTCTCCCCGCCGAGGCTGTATCCCGCGGCTTCCAGCCTCGCCGCGACGGGCGTGGAGAGGGCGGCGTCGCGGCGGAGGACCACGCTCGCCGGCGCGGATTCGGCGAGAACGCTCTCGAGTGCAGCGAGTTGCGCTTCTGCTCCGGCGCGGCTTGCATCGCCCAGATAGGAGCCCGCCTCGTCTTCTTGCCCCGGCGTGGCTCCGCCGCCAAGGGCGGTGACGGCGAGAATTCGCCGGTCCGCCATATCTGGCAGGCCGGCGTGCAGCGCCCAGACGCGCAGACCGTCGGTGCGCATACGCAGTTGCGGGCGACTGGGGTCGAGGATCGGGATATGGCG
Source organism: Alphaproteobacteria bacterium (assembly GCA_030429105.1). Taxonomy (GTDB): domain Bacteria; phylum Pseudomonadota; class Alphaproteobacteria; order Rhodobacterales; family Rhodobacteraceae; genus Pikeienuella. The sequence continues at coordinate 40,367 of JAUIDE010000017.1, read as the reverse complement.
GGAAAGGATCAGCGGGGCCAGCATAGGGCCCTCGGGGCTGGCTGCGATCACGGCCTCCGCCTCCGACCGCGCCGCGCGGTCGAGCTTCCAGACAGGCGGCCAGACGAAGGACGTCTCGCCCCGGGACAGGTCGAGCGCGACGCTTCCTGTCGCCGCCAGCGCCAATGCCGCAGGAAGGACCAGTCCACGACGTGTTGCGAGGGCCGCCGGCATCCGGGCCCAGACCGCGATTGCGGAGAGCCCGATCAGCGGAACCCAGGGAAGCGCATAGAAGAGCCGCCAATACGCGTTCGGTCCGACGATCGTGTCGATAAGCGCCTGCCCGCTCAACGGGTTGACAAACAGAACCATGACCGTCGCCGCCCAGGCCAGCACCGCACGACGCGCCGCTCCGCGAGCCAGCACGGCGACGATCCCGAGCGACACGACGAGCGCCAGCCACGTGGACTTACCAAGAAGCCCAGCGTGGCCGAGGACGGTGACAGGCCAGTCTTCGTTCGCGGGGCTGTCGGCGCCGAGGGGCAGCGGATCCGTCAGCACGTCCCAGACCGGAAGCGCCAGCGGCGCGCAGCAGAGCGCTGCGATCAGGGCGTTGCGCAGCGTCGCCGCTGCGGCCTTCGGGCGTTCGGCCAGCACGGCGGCGAAGACGCCGACGCCGATGGCTCCGTAGAGGATCACGGCGCTGGCCGTGATCCCTCCGGCCCCGAGCGCCAGCCCCGCAAGCCCCGTGGCCGCGATCGCCGTGGGGCGGCGCAGAAAGCCCCAGAGCCATGCGGCGAAGACCGGGGCGAGGGCGGTCATGATCACCGCCTTCCCCTGGAACAGGCGAGGCAAGGCGAAATTGCCGGGATCGCGGGCCGCATCGCGCCAGATCAGGTAGAGGGCCACGACCGCGACCGCGCCGAGAAGCGCTTCGCCCTCGGTCTTCGCGATACGGAGCATCAGCAGAAAGACGCCCGCGGCGAGCATGGCCCCGGCGAGGCCGGGCAGCCAGAAATACCTCACGTCGAGCGGATGCAGGCCGGTCAGCCTCCCGAGGCTTCCGGAGAGGTAATCGTATGCGACGGAGATCGCCCAGTGGCTGGATCGGAACGGCTCCAGCGGAAAGGCGTCGACGCCGCGCACTTCGTCGGTGATCGGCGCATCGGGGAAGGCGGCGGCGAAGGTGACGTTCGGCACATAGTAGCTGTCGTCGAGGTCCGGCTTGAGCGAAAGCGCCGACCATGCCGCGGCGAAGACCATCAGCAGGCCGAGGCCGAGCGCGGCTCGCCAAGGGGTCTCCGAAACGGGGGCCGCCGCCTCGCCAGCCCCGCCGTGGAGCGCGCCAGGCCGGAGCGCGCGCCATGCGAGGGCGACGACCATCGCGGAGAAGAGTGCCCAGAGCCCGGTGGTGAGCAGCGACAGCGAAGCGAGGCCTCCGCCCGTCAGACTCACGACATTGAATGCCGCCGCCGCGGCGGCATAGAGACTGACCGCGAAGCCACAGACGCAGAGCGCGAGACCCTGCGCCGCCGGGAGAGCCCCGGTCCGATCATGGTTGACCCCTGGGGTCATGTAAGAGGCGCAGGCGCCCCGGACAGGCGCTTCGAAACGTCCCCGCCCCCCGCCACACGCTTTTCCGGCGACCGGCCCCGGAGCTCGTCGGCCAGCCGCCGACCCAGGCGACGGCCTTCGCGGATGGCGTAGTTCGTCCCCCGATCCTCCGGATAGATTTGCGCCATCGAGCAGAGATGCAGCCCCGGCGCCGGCCCGTCCTCGCCTGGGATCAGTTTCGAATACTCCTTGACCACCACCGGCTGCGACCAGCGCGCCTTCCAGACATGGTAGTTCCTCAGCCAGGACCGGTCGAATTCCGGAAACATCCGTTGCAGATGCGGGATCGAGAAATTCAGCACGGCCTCGGGCTCCATCGCGTAGAGCGGGTCGGTATGCGGCAGATATTTCGACAGATACACGATGTGATCGCCGCCATAGGTCTCCGCACGCTCGAAATTCGTGTGCTCGATCACGCCGACATAGGGAAACGAGGGGTCGTTGACGTTCAGCCAGTAGGTTTCGCTGAGCGAGCGGTCGAGCTGCAGGACGAGGCAGACATTTGCGAGGTAGTCGATCCGGCGAAGCGCGGCGAGATACTCCGTCGGCGCCCACTCCCCGATCATGTCGGCGATCAGCGGGAGCGCCGGCGTGGCGACGATCCGGTCGCAGTCGAGTCGGCCCCAGGGCCCCTCAACCTGCCAGCGCCCGTCATCCCCGCGCCGGAACCGGGAGACAGGCACGCCGGTCCGCACCTCGCCGCCCGCGGCGACGACAGCCTCGGCCGTCGCCTCGGCCAGCCGCGCGAAGGAGCCCTTGAAGTAGGCAAGCCGCTCCTCGCCGCCCTTCCCGCGCGACCCGCCGCGCAGCTTCAGCTTGTTCCAGAACCAGACCGCCGAGATCGACTCGGCGTATGGGCCGAACTTGCCTTGCAGCAGCGGCTCCCAGACAACCTTGTAGACCCGCTCGCCTCCGAGATCGCGCAGCCATTGCGCCGCCGTCTTCCGCTCAAGCTCCATCCAGTTGCTGACGCTTCGGGCGCGCAGGGTGAGGACGCCAAGCCTTATCCGGTCGAGGAAGGGCAGCGCCGTGAACCTGAGCAGGTCCAGCGGCGTGGAGAGCTTGTAGAAGCTCTTGTTGAAATACATGCCCGTGTTGGTCGGGTTGGTCACAACCTGGTCGCCGAGCCCGAGGTCCCCGATCAGCCCCATCACCGCCAGGTCATTGGTGAACCAGTGGTGATAGAACCGGTCCAGCCGCTCCCCCGCGGAGTCGAACGCCCCCGCCAGCCCGCCCACATGGCTGTCCGCCTCCAGCACCGTGACGCGATGGCCGGCACGGGCGAGCTCATAGGCGACCGACAGGCCGGCGAACCCGCCTCCGATCACGGCGACGTCGCAGGATGCGGGAGGGGACTGCTGGCTGTCGGTCATGCCTGAACTTTCGCTGTGGTTTCGGCCTCCACCGCCGGTCTGCGGAGGCTCCATGCGCCGAAGCAGACGCCGCCGACCACGGTCACCGGCAGCCACATCACCAAATGCGCGAGAACCGCGAAGGCCGCCGCCGTCGCCGCCGGGTTGGACATCGCCTCCGCCGCCTTGATGACGAAGAAATGGAAGGCGCCCACATAGCCCGGCGTCGAGGGCAGAAGGGTCGCGAGCGTGCCTACGGGCATGGCGAGCCACCCGGCGAGCGGCTCGGTCATTCCGGGGATGGCGAGGGCGGCGCAGTAGAAGACCGCGCCTTCGAACGACCACGCCGCGATCGACCAGAGCACCAGCCGGACCATCCGGGCTCCGCGGGCAAGGTCCTGAAGGGCGGCGAAGATCTTGCCGATCTCGCCCTCCAGCCTCGCGCCGATCCCGGGCGCGAGCCGTGCGACGAGCCGCAGGGCGAAGCGGGCCGGCGGCTCGAAGACCACCGGAAAGAGCAGCATGGCCGCGACGATCCCGGCGATCGCCAGAAGGCCGCCGGCCCCGACGCCGACAAGGGCGCCGGCGTCGCTGGCCACATTCAGAAGGGTCAGCGCCAGACCGAGGGCGAGAAGAAGCGTCAGGAGGTCGAGCAGCCGCTCCACCAGGAGCGTGGCGAGCACGGCCGAGGTTCCGACGCCGAGCCAGCGCGTGAAGGCGAAGGCGCGGAGCGCGTCCCCGGCCCGGAACGGCAGGACGTTGTTGCCGGCGATCGAGGCGAAGAACGGAACCGCGCAGCGGCCCCAGCCGAGACCCGGATTATGCCGGGCCAGCATCGCGCGCCACCGGCAGACCCGGCATGCATAACCCAGAAAGAAGCATGTGACGGCCGCAACGACCCAGCCGGGCCGCATGTCGGAGAGAGCGGCGCCGACGGCTGCGGGGTCGACCTGGCGCAGAATGAGCCAGACGAAGAATGCCGTCAGGCCGAAACCCAGAAGCAGCTTGATAATCCCGCTGCGTCTCATCCCTCAGCCCCGCAGCGCGCCGGCGGCGGCCGGGGCGGCCCTCCGTTCCGTAACCGCCGTGGAGCGCGCGGGCGCCGTGGCCGTCTTGGATTCGCCTTCGGAAAAACCCAGTCGTTCGCGCACAAGATAGAGCGGCCGGCCCTTCGCCTCATCGTAGATGCGCGCGATGTATTCGCCGATGACGCCGAGCGAGAGCAGCTGCACGCCGCCCATGAAGAGCACGGCGATCATCAGCGCCGTCCAGCCCTCGACCCAGCTCGAGGTGAAGATGCGCATCGCCAGCGCATAGACGATGCCGAGGAGCGACAGGCCCGCCGCGATCAGGCCGAGGCCCGTGGCCACCTGCAGCGGCCGGGCGGAAAACGAGAGGATCCCGTCCGTTGCGAAGCGCAGCATCTTGCGCAGCGGATATTTCGAGACGCCGGCGAAGCGCTCGGCGCGATCGTAGGTGAGCGCATATTGCCGGAACCCGACCCATGCGACCATGCCGCGGACGAACCTGTGACGCTCGGGCATCGCCTTCAGCGCATCGACCACCGGCCTGCTCATGAGGCGGAAATCTCCGGTGTCGAGCGGGATGGGCACCTCCGAGAGGCGGTTCAGCAGGCGATAGAACGCCCGCGCCGTGGTCAGCTTGAAGCGGCTCTCGCCTTCCCGCCGGCCGCGGACGCCGTAGACCACATCATATCCCTCGCGCCATTTGGCGATCATCGCAAGGATCGCCTCGGGCGGATCCTGCAGGTCGGCGTCGATCAGCACGACCGCATCGCCCGAGGCGGCGTCGATGCCGGCCGTCACGGCGATCTGATGACCAAAATTGCGTGCGAAGCTCAGCACCCGCAGCCGTTCGTCGACCGCTTGCTCAGCACGCAGGAGTTCAAGTGTCGCATCGCGCGACCCGTCGTCGACGCAAATGATCTCGAAGGCCGTTTCCGGCTGCGTGGCGCACATGGCGCGCACGCGCGCGAGGGTTTCCTCGATCACCTCCTGCTCGTTGAAGCAGGGGATCACTATCGAAACGAGATCGCGACAGGATGGCTGTCGAGACAATGCGCCCCCCCGAAAACAACAGTCCCGCGAACGTCGCAGGAGCCCACGAACCTTGCGAGAGGGGCGACTTACAGCCTCGCCTCTCCCGTGTGAGGCCCAGTCTATTGTAAGACAGGCCTTGGAGTCACGCGCTCAGGCGCGGCGCGGGAGGGAGACGGCGCATGCCGTTCGCCTGCCTGAGGGTGTGGGTGAGACCCGATTGCAGCCTTGTCCGTATCGACGCGCCCGACCGTCGCATCCGCCCAAAGCCTAGCGAATGAACGCCACAATAGCCCCTCGACCGCACCGCCAGCTCCCGCCCGACAGCCCTCCCCGCGGCGCTTGCCCTGCGATGCAGATTTCTCTCCGCCCGCGATGGAGACTGTGATTTAAGTTACATTAACGAAGGATACGATTCAGCTAATCGACGTTTGCATCTCACAGGGGCCTGACATGAACATTCCTCTGATTCCAGAAGCTTCAGTCAACGTCTTTGCAACCGGCGCACAGAACGATCCGAGAGTCGCCGTCCTGACGGACGGGCGATACGTGATCGTCTGGCAATCCCAGAATCAGGACGGCTCCGGCACGGGCGTCTTCGCGCAGCTCTATTCGGCGCAGGGGGAACGGCTGGGCCCGGTTCTCCCGGTCAACGAGACGCGACAGGGCGCGCAGGGCAAGCCGGACGTGGCGGCGACGGTGGATGGCGGGTTCGTCATCGTCTGGGAGGGGCAGGATTCCTCGGGCGTGGGCATCGTCTCGCAGCGCTTTGACGCGGCGGGTATAGCGGTCAGCGGCGAAACGCCGGTCAACACGACCGTGTTCAGCACGCAGGGCGATCCGGCGGTCTCCACCTTGCCGGGCGGCGGACATGTCATTCTCTGGCGGGACGCCGGAGTCGGCTCGGTCCGCGGGCAGATGTTCGATGGGGCGGGCGCGCCGGCGGGCGGCGAGTTCACGGTCGCGACGAATGCGAGTCGTCCCGGCGTGGCGATGATCGATCCCTCGGCGGGGGTTAACGGGCTGTCGGCGGGCGGCTTCGTCGCCGCCTTCACCAATTCGAGCGGCTTCGCCGCGGCGCAGGTCTACGACGCGGCGGGCGTGGCGGTCGGGGGCGCCATCACGCTCGGAACATCCAGCGGCCGGGGCGACCCCTCCGTCGTCGGCCTCGAGGGCGGGCGGTTCGCGGTGGTGTGGGACCAGTTCTCCGCTCCGGGGGACAACAGCGACACCGGCATCCGCGCACAGATATTCGAAGGGGACGGGACGTCCGTCTCCGGGCCGTTCCTCGTCAATCAGGAGACTTCGTCCATCCAGGAATCGCCGGTAATCGCCACTTTCCCCGGCGGCGGCTTCGTCGTCCTCTGGCAATCCTCTACGTCGGCCGGCGCCGGCGACGGCTCGGGCATTGGCGTGATCGGCCGCCGGTTCGAGTCCTCGGGCGCCCCGGCGGGCGACGAGTTCATCGTGAACCAGGAAATCTCCTCCACCCAGAACCAGCCAGCCGTCGCCGTGCTGCCGACCGGGGAAATCGTCGCGACATGGACCTCCGTCACCTCCGGAACGGCGGGCGACGGTTCGGGCGACGGCGTCTTCCAGCGGCTCTTCGGCGACCCGGAAACGTTCGTAGCGCCCTCCGCCTCCCCGGAGGTCGAGGCTGTCTCGACGCTGCGCGTGTTCGCGGAGAACGCCTTCGAGGCGGGCGCGCAACGGCTGGACATCGAAGGCGCGGCGGCCGTCTCCGACGCCGATTCGGCGGATTTCGCCGGCGGCCGGCTGATAATCTCCCGCCTGTCGCAGAGCGTCGCGGAGGACGATTTCCCGGCTGAAGATGCAGACGGGCAGGATTCCTTCTCGTTCGAGACGGGCGGGCGCGTCTTGATCTCCGGCGCGGATGTCCTCGTCGACGGCGTTCTGGTCGGGACGCTGACTTCGGACGGGCAGGCCGGCGCGCCGCTCATCCTCGCCCTGACCGCAGGGGCGACCCCCGCGACGGTGGAGGTGCTGGTCGAGCACCTGACCTATCGCAACCTCTCGGACGATCCGCGGCCGGAGACGACCGTCTCGCTCCTGCTGGAGGACGGAGACGGCGCCGCCTCCGACCCCGTCGCGATCACGATCAGGGTCGAGGCCGAGCCGGATGCCGACGGGCCGGTGCGCGGCGAGCGGCAGGTCAACACCTTCTTCGAAGGGACGCAGGATACGCCGCATGTCGCCTCGCTGGCCGACGGCGGATGGGTGGTCGTGTGGACTTCCACCAACCAGGACAATCCGGGCGACAATGACCGGGGCGTCTTCGCGCAGCGCTACGACGCGAACGGCGCGGCGGTCGGCGGCGAGTTCCAGGTCAACATCACGAACCAGAACGCCCAGTTCCAGCCGCAGGCGGCGGGCCTTGCCGACGGCGGCTTCGTGATCGTCTGGACAGACGCCTCCGCGCTCGACGGCAGCGGGCAAGGCGTGTTCTTCAACCGCTATGACGCCTCGGGCGCGCTGGTGGCGTCGGAAGAGCGTGCGAACACGCAGACATCCTCGACGCAGAATACGCCTCATGTCGCGGCGCTCTCCACTGGCGGCTTCGTGATCGGCTGGACCTCGGCAAGCTCGGGCCCAGCCGGAGACGGCTCCGGCAACGGCGTCTTCGCGCAGGCCTACAACGCGGCCGGCGCTCGCGTCGGCGGCGAGGTGCAGGTCAATGTCGAGACGTCCGGCTCGCAGGACGGGGTGCGGTTCGCAGCGCTCGGCGATGGCGGCTTCGCCGCCGTCTTCGTCTCGCAGAGTTCGGGCAGTGCGGGCGACGGTTCCGGCAACGGCGTGTTCCTGCGGCTCTTCGGGGCGGACGGCCTGCCCGTCGGCGGGGAGGCGCGGGTCAACCAGTTCACACTCAACGGCCAGGACTTCGCGAAGATCGCCGCGCTCGACGGAGGCGGGTTCGTCGTCGCCTGGCGGTCGGAGGGGCAGGACGGCTCTTCGGGCGGCGTTTACGCCCGGCGCTACGACGATGCGGGCGCGCCTCTCGGTGGCGAGATCCGGGTGAACGACCTGACCCTCGGCAACCAGACCGAGCCGGACGTGATCGGCCTCGCGGGCGGCGGCTTCGCGGTCACCTGGACGGACACGTCCACCCCGGCGCCGGGCTCCGGCTCCGACGCGCATGTGCAGGTCTTCGATGCGGACGGCACGCGGGTGGACAGCGCGCGGATCGTCAATACGAGCGTCCTCGGCACGCAGGACTCCGCCGCCCTAGCCCCCCTGCCCGGCGGCGGCTATGTCGTCGTCTGGCGCGATGCGAACGGGCTCGACGGGTCCGGTTCGGGCGTCTTCCAGCAGATCTTCGGCGATCCGGCGGATTTCGACCTCTCCGCGCCGCCGCTGATCGAGGGGCTTCCGGACACCATCGTCATTGGCGAGGGCGCGGCGAATGCGGGCGCTCCGCTGGTCCCCTCGGGCGCGATCAACCTGACGGACGCGGATTCGGCCGATTTCGACGGCGGCCGCCTTGTCGTCACGCGCTTCGCGCGCGACGAGAACGGCGACGATTTCAACGCGCCGGACGGCGCGAACCAGGACGTGATCTTCGTCGCCTCAGGCGGGCGCGTCACGGTCACCGGCGGCGTCGTCTCGGTTGACGGCGTCGCGATCGGCGCGATCTCGGGCGGCATGGGGGCCACGCCGCTCGTCGTCGACTTCAACGCGGCGGCGACCATCGACCGAGTCGAGGCGACGATCCGGGCGCTCTCCTACGCGAATACGTCCGACAATCCGCGCGACGAGCGGAGCTATTCGATCACCCTGACGGACGGGGACGGCTCGGTCGCCGATCCGTTCCGCTTCACCATCCGCGTGGAGGAGGAGCCGGAAGCGGGCGCCTTCGGCCCCGTGGGCGGGGAGAGCCAGGTCAACGAGTTCACCTTCGGCGAGCAGACGAACCCGAAGGTCGCGGTTCTCGCAGATGGCGGCTGGGTCGTCGTCTGGCAGTCGACCGGGCAGGACGGCGATTCGAGCGGCGTCTTCCTCCAGCGCTACGATTCCGAGGGGAACACGGCGGGGCCTGAGACGCAGGTGAACATCACCACGGCGCGGGCGCAGGACGAGGCGGACGTGGCGGCGCTGGAGGGCGGCGGGTTCGTCGTCGTCTGGACGTCGAACAACAGTTCGGGCGATGATAACGTCTTCGCTCGCGTCTTCGACGCTTCCGGCGCGGCGACGACGGGGGAGATCGGCGTCAATGTGGGCCTGACCTCGGCGCAGTTCGACCCTTCGGTGACGGGCCTTCCGGGCGGCGGTTTCGCTGTCTCCTTAACGACGAACGCCAGCCTCGCCAATGGCGGGGACGGTTCCGGCGCCGGCGTCAACTTCCGCCTCTTCGACGGCGCCGGGGCGCCGACGAGCGGCGACCTGAGGGCGAACGAACAGACATCGAGCACGCAGGACGATTCCGTCATCCTGACGCTGGCGGACGGGCGGATTCTCGTCGTGTTTAGCACCATCGCCACCGGAGATTCCGACATCGCGGCTCGCCTCTTTGACGCTTCGGGCGCGCCGCTCGGGGGCGAGTTCCGGGTCAATCAGGAAACGTTCTCCGCGCAGGATACGCCTGCGGCCGCAGCCCTCGCCGATGGCGGCTTCGTCATCGCCTGGGGCGACTCGAGCGGGCAGGACGGGTCGGGAATCGGCGTAGCCGCCCGCCGCTTCGGGGCGGACGGGCTGCCGGCGGGCGACGAGTTCGTGGTCAACGAGACGCGCAACTCGACCCAGGACGACCCGGCGGTGATCGCCCTCGCCGATGGCGGCTTCGTAATCGCTTGGCAGGGGAACGGCTCAGGCAACAGCTCCGGCGTCTTCGCGCAGCGCTACGACGTTTCGGGCGCTCGGGTGGACGGGGAGTTCCGGCTTAACGAACAGATTCAGTCGACGCAGGACCAGCCGGCGCTCGCGCCGCTGCCTGATGGCGGCTTCGTCGCCCTCTGGCGGTCGAACACGTCCGGCGAGGCCGGGGACGGGTCGGGCTCAGGCGTCTTCCAGCGCATCTTCGGCGACGCGGCGGATTTCACGCCAGGAGCGGCGCCGGTCATCGAGGGCTTCGAGCCGGCAGGCGGGATAGACCCAGCGGATTTCGCGACCGGCCTCGCCCGGCTCGACCTTGACGGCGCGGTGGCCGTCGCGGACATCGACTCGGCGGATTTCGCCGGCGGGCGGCTGACGCTCGCCGTCGCGGAGCGCGGCGCCTTCAACGGAACCGCCTTCACGCCCACCGCCTTCGGCGGCGGCGCGGCGGAGACGCTCGGGCTCATTGCTGGCGATCTCGGCGGCGGAGACGTGCAGGTTTCGGGAACGGACGTGACGGTTGACGGCGTCTCGGTCGGAATGATCGTCTCCGACGGCGCGACGGGCGCCCCCTTCGAGCTTCTGCTGTCCGCCGGGGCTACGGCGGAGGCGGTGGAGGCGCTTCTCGGCGCGCTCGGCTACCGCAGCGCCGCGCCGGATCAGGCGATCCGCATCCGGCTCGACCTCTCTGACGGGGACGGGACGAGCGCGCCGACGCAATTCCACCTGATCGAGACGGCGCCCCAGAGCGACATCGCGGAGGCGCAGGTCAACAGCTTCACGACATCGACGCAGGATACGCCGACAGTCGCCCCGCTGGCCGATGGCGGCTATGTCGTCGTCTGGGAGTCGACCTTCCAGGACGACGCGACAGGGAATATTGGCATCTATGCCCAGCGCTTTGACGCGGCGGGCAGGGAGGTCGGGCCGGAATTCCGGGTGAACGACATACCGGCTGGCGCGCAGATCGACCCGTCGGCGGCCGGGCTCGCGGGCGGCGGTTTCGTGATCTCGTGGACGGAAAGCGGAAACAATCGGGACGGTTCGTCGTCTGGCGTCTTCGCGCAGATCTACGACGCGGGGGGCGCGCGGGCGGGCGCAGCGTTCCAAGTCAACGAGGAAACCAGCGGGCAGCAGGATCAAGCAGTTGCGGCGCCGCTAAACGACGGCGGGTTTATCGTCATATGGTCTTCCGAGACCTCCGGCGGCGCCGGAGACGGCTCATCCCGCGGCATCTTCGGGCGCGTTTTTGATGCTTCGGGTGCGCCCCGAGGCGGCGAGTTCCAGATCAATACGACGACTTCGGGGAACCAAGTTGATCCGGCCGCGACAACGCTCGCGTCTGGCGACGTGATCGTGACATGGGAAGACGGCGGTGCCGACGGGAGTGCAAGCGGCGTTTTCTCACAACGCGTGGCACCCGATGGATCGCTTCGCTTGCGTGACGGATCGTCAGCCGGGCTAGAAGAGTTCCGCGTCAACACCGTTACAACGGGCAACCAGAATGACGCAAAGGTAACAACGCTCACTGGCGGCGGCTTTGTCGTTGTTTGGGAATCGCCGGATGCCTCGGGGATCGGCATCTTTGCCCAGATCTTTACGGCCGGGGGCGCGGCGGTCGGCAGCGAGATTGCGATCAACCAGTTCACATCGTCCTCACAGTTCGATCCGGTTGTGAGCGCGACGCCGGACGGCGGCTTCCTCGTTGCTTGGTCGGATTTCGGCTCCAATCCACTCGACAGCTTCGGCGCGGTCGTCGGTCGCCGATTCGACGCGACGGGCGTGGCGGCGTCGGACGAGTTCCTGATCAACGTCGAAACCTCGAGCACCCAGAACCAGCCCGCGCTGGCGACCTTGGCGAACGGCGCCATCGCGGCGATCTGGGCCTCGGAAACCTCCGGCCCGTCGGGCGACGGGAACGGGCGCGGCGTCTTCCAGCGGCTGATCGACCTCCCCGCCCCCGCTGCGAGCGCGGGCGCGCCTGCGGTGGCCGGGTTCGAGCCGGTTTCCGTCTTCGACGAGGCGGCGGTCAATGCCGGGCTCCAGCTCCTCGCGTCCAATGGGGCCGTGGCCGTGATCGACCCGGACTCGGCGGATTTCGACGGCGGCTCGCTGCTCCTCGTCCGCCAGCCGGGCGTGAACACGAATGATGACCAGCTCGGCCTGATCGACGGCCCGGCGCAGGACGGCGTCGGCATCGTTCCGGGCGGCGGCGTGACGGTCGCGGGCGCGACTGTGAGCGTCGGCGGCGTCGCCATCGGGACCATCGTGCAGGACGGCCAGGGCGGCGCGCCGCTGGAGATCATCTTCAATGCGGCGGCGACGCCCGCACGCGTGGAGGCGCTGGTCGCCCGGCTCGGTTATTCCAACGCCTCCGACGCGCCCGACGCCTCCCGCGACTTCGCGCTCCAGATCACGGACGGAGACGGCGGCTCCACCGGCACGGTTCCGATCCGCGTGGAAGTGGCGCCGGAGACGGACCTGACCGTTGCGGCCGGGGCGGAGACCATAGTCAACAGCTTCACCGAGGGGACGCAGACCGCGCCGGCGATGGCCACGTTGTTCGACGCGGCCGGAAACGTCGCCGGCCATGTCGTCGTCTGGACCAGCCAGGACCAAGACCAGAATGACCAGAGTTCCGCCCGGGGGATCTTCGCGCAGACCTACGGGCTCGACGGCGCGCCCACGAGCGGGGAGATCCTCGTCAACGTCCACCGGCCGGGCGAACAGTTCGACCCGGTGGTGACCGGGCTCGCTGCGGGCGGCTTCGTCGTGGCGTGGAGCGACAATACCGGGGCCAACCCGGCTGGCGACGCGGCGGGCGAGAACGGCTCCGGGATCTACGGACGGATCTTCGCGAATGACGGCGTGGCGCTCTCGGGCGACATTCTCCTGAACGACGAGCCGGCCGGGACCCAGTCACAGCCGGCGCTGGCGGCACTTGCGGGCGGCGGGTTCGTGGCGGGTTGGACCGAAGCAAGCACCCGGACGTCATTCCAGAATGACGTCTTCTATCGCCTCTTCGACGGCGCGGGCGCGCCGCAGGGGGCGTCCGCGCTGGCCTCCACAGAAGTCGCCAGCACACAAAGCCAGATCGAATTCGCCATGCTTGCCGACGGCGGCTTCGTCGCTGTCTGGGAATCGACCAATCAGGACAGTCCGGGGGACTTCAACACCGGCGTTTTCGCGCAGCGCTTCGACGTTACGGGCGTGAAGGTAGGGGCGGAATTCCAGGTCAACACGACCGTCGCGGCGGGGCAGTTCGCCCCCGTCGCCGCGGGCCTCGCGGACGGCGGATTCGTTATCGCATGGACGGACAGTTCCGGGCTCGACGGCTCGGGCCAGGGCGTATTCCAGCAGCGCTATGACGCCGCCGGCGCGCCGGTCGGCGGCGAGGAGCGGGTAAGCCAGACGATATCGGGCACACAGTCCGAGCCCGCCATCGTAGCGCTGGAGAGCGGCGGCTGGGTCGTCGGCTATTTCAACGGGAGCTTCCCCTTTGCGCAGGTTTTCGGGGCCGATGGCGGGCGGATTGACGACGAGTTCCGCCTCCCCGCCTCCACCCAGTTCGGCGTGAGCGGCGTCTCCCTCGCCGCGCTCGCCGGGGACGATTTCGCCGCGACATGGGTCGGGTTCAACAATCAGGACGGGAACGGCCAGGGCGTCATCCAGCGCGTCTATTCGGCGACCGCGCCTTCCGCGGACCCCGAGATCGCCGGCCTGCCGGAGACCATATCGGTCGACGAGGCGGCGGTGAACGCCGGCCCCGTGCTCCTCTTCCCCGCCGTCGCCTTCGGAGACGCCGACAGCGCGAGTCTCGCGGGCGGCGAAATTCGCCTCACCGTTCTGGCGACGCCGGAGACGGGGCCGAACTTCCCGGCGCCGGACGGCTCCGGGCAGGACGGCTTCACGCTTCTCCCCGGGGGCGGGGTGACGGTTTCGGGAACGACCGTGAGCGTCGGCGGCGTCGCCGTGGGCGAGATCGACGCGGAAATCGCCACGGCGGGCGCAACCTTCACGGTGCGGTTCAACGCGAATGCGACGCCCGCCGCCGTCGAGGCGGTGGTCGAGCGCCTCGCCTATTCCAACGCTTCGGACGATCCGGCGCCGACGCGCCTTGTCTCCTTCGAGGCGACGGACGGAGCGGGCGGCTCGCTGCGTCAGCTGATCGAGATCGAAATCGCGCCCGAGACGGACGGGCGCGAGGCGCTTGGCGACGAGCGGCAGGTGAACAGCTTCACCACGGGCGAGCAGGGCGAGCCTTCGGTCGCTGCGCTGGCCGATGGCGGCCATGTCGTCGTCTGGACCTCGACGAACCAGGACGCGACCGGAGACAATGATCGCGGCGTCTTCGGCCAGCGGTTCGACGCCTCCGGCGCGCCGGTCGGCGGCGAATTCCTCGTGAACGTGACGACAACATCGGCGCAATTCGATGCGAAGGTCGCCGGCCTCGCCAATGGCGGCTTCGTCGTCGTCTGGGAGGACTTCAGCCAGCAGGTCCAGTCGAACGCCTTCCCCGCCGCCGTCGCGCGCATCTACGGCGCGGACGGCTCGCCCGCCTCGGGCGAGATCAACGTGACCCCTGCGGGAGCCTTCAACGCGGGGAACCCGGCCGTCGCCGCGGCGGGGACGGGCTTCATCGTCGCGAGCCAGTCGAATTCCGGCGCGATCTCGGTCCAGCGCTACAACGAGTCCGGCGGCGCACAGGGTCTGCCGATCGAGATCCTCTTGCCGCCGAACGGCTTTTCCCAGCTGTTCGATCCGGCTGTAGCGGTCCGGGAGGACGGGCGCTTCGCAGTCGTCTACACCGCGACGAATCTGGACAATCCGGGTGATTTCGACCAAGGCGTCTTCATCCAGGCCTATGCGGCGGACGGCTCGGCCATCGGCGTTCCGCAGGTGGTGAATGATGTCGTGCGGCTCTCGCAAGGCGCACCGAGCATCGCGGCGACGACGGAGGGTTATGTCGTCGCCTTCGCTTCCGACATCGGCGACGGCAACTCCACAGGCGTGATCGGTCAGCGCTTCGACGCCAATGGCGGCTTCGTCGGCGAGAATTTCCTCGTCAACGAACTGACGCAGAGCACCCAGAACGATCCGGTCGCCATCGGGCTCCCCGGCGGCGGCTTCGCCATAGCCTATACCGATTTCGCATCGGTCGGCGCGGGCGCAGGCGACGGCTCGGGTGAGATCCGCGTTCAGCAATATGCGGCGGACGGGTCGCGGATCGACGACGCGATCCGGGCCAATCTCGAAACCCAGAGCGGTCAGACCCGGCCGGACCTCGCGGCGCTTTCGAACGGCGCCATCGTCGCGGTCTGGCGGTCCGAGACCTCGGGGGATGCGGGCGACGGCTCCGGCGGCGGCGTCTTCAGCCGCATCATCGGCGACCCGGCGGATTTCCCGGTGGACGGCGCGCCCGTGCTCGACGGCGTGAACGCCGAGGTCGTCTATGCGGAGAACACCGTCAACGGCGTGCCGCAGCTCATCGACGCGAACGGCGCGGCGGCGGTCTCCGACCCGGACAGCGCGGATTTCGCCGGCGGCTCGATCCTCGTGTCCAACATCATCGCCTCGGCGCCGCTGATCGACCAGATCAACCCGCCGGACGACCTCACGCAGGACGTGCTCGGCCTCCGGCAGGGCCCGCGCCTCTCGATCCTCGGAGACGAAGTGCGGGTGGACGGCGTGCTCGTCGCGACCATCGGGGATGACGGGCAGGCGGGCCGGCCGTTCAGGCTGGATCTTACGGCCGCAGCCGATGCCGAGATCGTCGAGTTCCTTGTCGAGAACCTCACCTATCGCAACCTCTCCGACGATCCGCTGCCCGAGCGGCTCCTTCGCATTCAGGTGACGGATGGCGACGGCGGCGCCTCGGAGCCGGCGCTCGTGCGCATCCGCATCGATGCGGAGCCCGACGGCGCGACGCCGCTCGGCGGCGAGCGGCAGGTCAGCACGTTCGAGAGCGGGGCGCAGAACGACAGCGCGACGGCGACGCTGGCCGATGGCGGCTTCATCATCGTCTGGCGCTCGGAAGCGCAGGACGGCTCGCAAGGCGGCGTCTTTGCCCAGCGCTTCGACGCGCTCGGCAACCCCACCGCGCGGGACGGAACGCCCCTCGCCTCCGGCGTGACGGACGAATTCCGGATCAACGCGACAACGGCGGGGAACCAGGCCAACCCGGATGTCGCTGCGCTCGGCGACGGGTTCGTCGTCACCTTCGAGGGGCCGGACGCCTCCGGCACGGGTGTCTATGCGCGGCGCTTCGGCGCAGACGGGCAACCGCTCGACGTGGCGGACATCGCGTTGAACGCGCTCACCTCCTCGACCCAGAGCCAGCCGCAGATCGTCGCTCTCGAGAACGGCTTCGTCGCCGTCTGGCGGGCGGAGACCTCCGCCGGTTCGGGCGACGGCTCCAGCGGCGGCGTGGCGGCGCGTCTCTACGATGCGGCCGGCGCCCCGCTCGGCGCTGAGTTCGTCGTCAACACGGAGACGCTCTTCGATCAGAGCGAGCCGTCGGTCACCCGGCTCGGCGACGGCGGGTTCTTCGTTTCGTGGAACTCGCAATCCAATGGCGCGGCGACGGACCCGACCGCCGACGGTTCGGGCTACGGGATTTTCGGCCAGCGCTTCGACGCGACAGGCGCTCCGTCGGGCGGCGAGATCCAGCTGAATTTCGTGACGACGCAGAATCAGGCATTTCCCGAGATCGCGACGCTCGCCAATGGCGACCTGATCGTGGTCTGGACCGACGACCGGCTTGACGGCTCGGGACTCGGCGTCTTCGCCCGCATCTTCGGGCCGGACGGGTCGGCGCGGGGCGATCAGTTCCGCGTCAACGACGAGCGCATCTCGACGCAGGACCAGCCGGACGTCGCGGCGCTCGACACGGGCGGGTTCGTCATCGTCTGGACGGACCGGTTCGGGGCGATCGACGGCTCCAGCGGTGCGGTCGTCGCGCAGCAATACGCCGCCGACGGTTCGCGCCTGGACGGGCAGTTCGTCGTCAACACCGAGACGAGCGGGACACAGGACCAGCCGGCGGTGACGGGCCTTCCCGGCGGCGGCTTCGTCGTCTCCTGGACCTCGCAGACCTCCGGCACGGCCGGCGACGGCTCCTCGGATGGCGTTTTCTACCGCGTCTTCGGCAACGAGGCGCCGACGATCTCCCCCGTCTCGGCGGAGGGGAACGAGGACGAGCCCATCGTGCTCGGCGCCGACGTCTTCGACGCCGGCTTCGTCGATCCGGACGGGCAGGCGCTGCAATTCGTGCGGATCGAGACGCTGCCGACGCAGGGCGCGCTCACCCTCGCCGGCTCCCCGGTCGTTCCAGGGCTGGAGATCAGCCGCGCGCAGCTCCTCAATGGCGATCTCGTCTATCTCGGCGGGCAGGACTTCTTCGGGACCGACGATTTCCTCTGGACCGGCTCCGACGGCCTCTCCTTCTCGCCCGACGTCGTGGTGGCGAACATCATCGTGGCCCCGGTCAACGACGCGCCGGCGCTGGAGGCGGGCGGCGATGCGGACGCGCTGGAAGGCGGGCTCTTCACCCGCCAGCTCGCCATCGGCGACCCGGACCCGGACGTGCGGACGATCACCGTCGATTTCGGCGACGGCTCGGCCCCGGTCGTCTTCAACTCCGCGCAGCCGAACCCGACGATCAACCATGTCTATGGCCCGCAGGGTCTCTTCACCGTCACGGTGACGGTGGACGACAATTCCGGAGCGGCGAATGCGGTGGAGGTCGACACGTTCGAGGTGACGGTGCTGAACGCGCCGCCGATCGCGGACCCGGATTCCTTCACCGTAAGCGAGGACGCGGCGAGCTTCGCGAACAACGTCATCACGCCCACCTCCCAGGTCGCGGACAGGGACCCGGGCGGGGACCCGCTGACGGTCGTCGCCGTGAACGGCGTCGACGCGAATGTAGGCCAGCGCATCGCCCTGCCTTCCGGCGCCTTCGTGACGCTGAACGCGGACGGCTCCTTCGTCTACGAGCCGAACGGAGCCTTCGAGTCTTTGGCCGATTTCCAGAACGGAACGGACAGCTTCACCTACGCCATCGCGGATGACGAGGGGCTGCGCGACACGGCGACCGTCTTCCTCACCATCGACGGGCAGAACGACGCGCCGGTCGCCGCGGACGATTCCTTCACGTCGAGCGACGACAGCCCGATCTCAGGAAACGTCCTCGCCAACGACGTCGACGTGGACGCGCAGAATACGTTGACCGTGGTAGAACTGAACGGCTCCGACGCCGATGTCGGCCAGCAGGTCACGCTCGCCTCCGGCGCGCTGCTGACGCTGAACGCCGACGGGACCTTCGACTACGATCCGAACGGCTCCTTCCCCGATGGCGGGGAGGAGAACTTCGCCTATCGCATCTCGGACGGTCGCGGCGGATTCGACGAGGCGGCGGTGACCATCGTCAACGAGATCGGCAACCGCGCGCCCGTCGCAGCCGACGATGCGGTGACTACGGACGAGGAGACGACGCTCGCCGGGAATGTCCTCGTGGATAACGGGAACGGCCCGGATACGGACCCGGACTCCGACCCTCTGACGGTCACACAGGTCAACAGCGCGGCGGCCTCCGTCGGCCAGACGATCACGCTCGCCTCCGGCGCGACGCTCCGCCTCAACGCGGACGGGAGCTTCGACTACGACCCGAACGGAGCTTTCGAGGCGCTCGGCGTCGGCGCCTCGGCGCTCGACGGCTTCACCTACACGATCTCGGACGGAAACGGCGGCTCTGACGAAGGCGCCGTCTCGGTGACCGTCACAGGCGTGAACGACGATCCGGACGCGGGCTTCGTGACGGTCGACGTCTCGGAGGACGGCCCGGCTGTTTCGGGCGGCGCAGGGGCCGCGCTGGCGGGCTCCACGGATGTGGACGCGGGAGACGTGCTGCGCGTCACGGAGGTGAACGGCTCGACACTCGCGGTCGGCGCATCGCTCCTCCTGCCCTCCGGCGCGCGCCTGACGCTGAATGCGGACGGCTCCTTCGACTATGATCCGAACGGAGCCTTCGAAAGCCTTCGCGCCAACGACACCGGCTTCGACGATGTCGCGTTCACCGTGGGAGACGGCCAGGGCGGCTCCGACATCGGCACGCTCCGCTTCGTCATAGACGGGGCGAACGACGCGCCGGAAGCGCAGGACGACGCCTTCTCCGTGACGCAGAACGGGACGCTTTCGGGCGACGTGCGGGCGGATAACGGCGCCGGCGCGGACTTCGACGTGGACAGCGGGGAGACGGCGGCACTCGTGATCTCCGCGGTGAACGGCGCCGCGGCTGATGTCGGCCGCTCCGTGACGCTCGCCTCCGGCGCGACGCTGACGCTGAACGCCTCCGGCACCTTCGCCTACGATCCGAACGGCGCCTTCGACGCGCTCGGCGAGGGCGAGGCGGGGACGGACAGCTTCACCTACTCGATCCGCGACCCGCAGGGCGCGGAGGATGTGGCGACCGTCACGATCTCCGTCGCCGGCGCCAATGACGCGCCGGACGCGGTTGATGACCTCTTCGCGACGGACGAGGACAATGCAGTCTCCGGCGACGTGCTCGACAACGACCAGGATCCGGACGGGGACGCGCTGACCGTCACCGCGGTGAACGGCGCAGCGGGCGCGGTCGGCCAGTCGATCACCCTCGCCTCCGGCGCCCGCCTGACGCTGACTGCGGACGGGACCTTCGCCTACGACCCGAACGGCGCCTTCGAGGCGCTGGCCGCAGGCGCCTCGGCGACGGAGAGCTTCGCCTATACGGTGAGCGACCCGGGCGGCCTCACCGACGCGGCGACGGCGACAGTGACCATCGCCGGCGTGAACGACGCGCCGGATGCGCGGAACGACGTGATCGCCGCGCTCGAAGACTCGCCGGTTTCCGACAACGTGCTGGCGAACAACGGCTTCGGCGCGGACGCCGATGTCGATACCGGAGACGTCATCTCCGTCGTCGCGGTGAACGGCGTCGCGGCGAATGTCGGGGCGCGGCTCGACCTCGCGGGCGGCGGCGCCGTCACGGTCGGGGCGGACGGGGCGCTCATCTTCGATCCGGACCGGGACTTCGAGTTCCTCGGCGCCGGGGAGACGCGGGACGTCAGCTTCGCCTACACCATCGCGGACCTTTCGGGCGCGACGGACACGGCGACCGTCACGGTCCGGGTCGCGGGCGCCAACGACGCGCCGGCGGCGGCGGACGACGCCTTCACCATCCCGGTCAACGCGCCGCTGTCCGGCAATGTTCTGGCGGATAACGGGGCCGGGCCGGATACGGACCCGGACGCGAACGACATCCTCACCGTGGTCGCGATCAATGGCGACCCGGCGGGGCTCGGAACGCCCGTCACGCTCGCCTCGGGCGCGGTGGTGACGCTGCTGGCGGACGGCTCCTTCAGCTATGACGCTTCCGGGGCCGGGCTCGTCATCGGCGGCGCCGATACGGTGGAGGACGGCTTCACCTACACGCTCTCGGACGGAACGGTGAGCGACGTCGGAGCCGTGACGATCACGCTGACGGCGCCGGCGGACGGAAACCCGCCCGTCGCCGTGGACGACGCCTTCACGACCGACGAGGACAATACGCTCTTCGACGATCTGCTCGCGAATGACAGCGATCTCGATCTCGACACGCTCACCGTCACCGCCGTGAACGGCTCGGCCCTCGCCGGAACGGTCACCCTCGCCTCCGGGGCCCTGCTGACGGTCAACGCGAACGGAACCTTCGCCTATGATCCGAACGGCGCCTTCGAGGCGCTGGGCGTCGGCGCGGAGGCGACGGACGGCTTCAGCTACACGATCACGGACGGGAGCGGCTTCGACACCGCGAGCGTGACGATCACGATCGAAGGCGTGAACGACGCTCCTCTCGCCGCCGACGACAGCTTCACGACGGACGAGGACACTCCCCTCTCCGGCGCGGTGCTCGGCAATGACTCGGATGTGGACGAGGGCGACGTTCTGCGCGTCACGGCGGTGAACAGCGACCCGCTGACCGGCGCGGCCATCCTCCTCGATTCCGGCGCGCTCCTCACGATGAACCAGGACGGAACCTTCTCCTACGATCCGAACGGCTCCTATGAGCGCCTCGGCGTCGGCGCCGTGGCGATGGAGGACTTCTCCTACACGGTGGAAGACGGGAACGGCGGCGTCGCCGAGGCGCAGATTTTCTTCACCATTACCGGCGTGAACGATGCGCCGGAGGCGAACGATCTCTCGTTCACCGCGAACGAGGACAGCGTTCTCTCGGAACTCATCGTCGCGCTCGCCATCAACGGCGACGACGTGGACGAGGGCGATGTCGTGACGGTCGCGGCGATCAACGGCGAGGCGCTCGTCGGGCCGATCCTGCTCGCCTCCGGGGCGCTCCTGACGGTCAACCCGGACGGGACCTTCGCCTTTGACCCCAACGGCGCCTATGACTTCCTCGCCGTCGGCGAGACGGCGACTGACACCGTCCTCTATTCGATCTCCGACGAGTTCGCCGGGACGGACAGCGCGGAGATCACCCTTACCATCACCGGCGTGAACGACGCCCCGGACGCCGTGGACGATGCGGTCGTGACCGATGAGGACTCCGCCGCTGGCGGCCTCCTGCTGGAGAATGACGACGACGTCGACGACAGCGACGTCATCTTCGTCTCGGCGGTGAACGGCGTCGCGCTTTCGGGGACGATCACCCTCGCTTCGGGCGCGCTCCTCGACGTCACCGAGACCGGATCGTTCACCTACGATCCGAACGGCGCGTTCGAAACCCTAGCCTCAGGCGAAGTGGCCACGGACGGGTTCGAATACACCATCTCCGACGGGAACGGCGGCTTCGACACGGCGAGCGTGACGATCACGATCGAGGGCGTGAACGACGCGCCCGTGGCCGTGGACGACCTCGTGACCACCATCAAGGACAACACGGTCACCGGATCCGCGCTCGCCAACGATTTCGACGTCGACGCGGGCGACATCCTGCGTGTCGTCGCGATCGAGGGCGCGCCGCTCTCGGGGCCCATCCTGCTCCCCTCGGGCGCGCTCCTCACGATGAACGAGGACGGGACGTTCATCTACGATCCGAACGGCGCGTTCGACTTCCTCGGAGCCGGCGAGACGGCGACCGATGAGGTGACCTATACGGTCGATGACGGGAACGGGGGCGTCGCGGAGGCGCAGATCGTCGTCACCGTCGCCGGAGCCAACAGCCCGCCGACAGGCGGAAACGCGAGTTTCACGACCGACGAGGAAACCGACCTCGCGGGCGATCTCATCGCCGCGTCCGGCGCCACGGATCCGGACACTGGCGATACGCTGCGGCTGACCGCGATCAACGGCCAGGCTCTGCTCGGGGGCCAGCTTACCCTCACCTTTGGCTCTGGCGCCGAGCTGACGGTGCTGGACGACGGGAGCTTCTCCTTCAAGGTGGCCGGCAACTACGACTTCCTCGCCGAGGGCGTCGTCGCCGACGAATCCTTCAGCGTCACCATCGCGGACGCGGCGGGGGCGAGCTTCACCGCCTCGGCCACCATCGCGATCTCGGGCCTGAACGACGCGCCCGTCGCCGTGGATGACGCCTTCTCGACGGACGAGGACAGCGCCTTCACCACCGGCGACGTGCTCGCCAATGATTTCGACCCCGACAACGGGGACCCGTTCGAAATCGTCGGCGTCGACATGTCCGGCACGCTTGGGCTCGTCTCCGACAATGGCGACGGAACCTTCTTCTACGACCCGAACGGCGCCTTCGAGGCCCTCACCGCCGGCGAGACCGCGACGGACAGCTTCTCCTACACGATCCGGGACGGGAGCGGGGCGGAGAGCACGGCGGAGGTCGAGATCACGATCACCGGCCTCAACGACGCCCCTGCGGGCGGAAACGCCAGCTTTACGACGGACGAGGAAACCGACCTCGCGGGTGACCTGATCGCCGCGTCCGGCGCTGCGGATCCGGACAATGGCGATACGCTGCGGCTGACCGCGATCAACGGCCAGGCTCTGCTCGGGGGCCAGCTGACCCTCACCTTTGGCTCCGGCGCCGAGC
This sequence comes from Alphaproteobacteria bacterium, assembly GCA_030429105.1. Taxonomy (GTDB): domain Bacteria; phylum Pseudomonadota; class Alphaproteobacteria; order Rhodobacterales; family Rhodobacteraceae; genus Pikeienuella. Next base: position 17,508 of record JAUIDE010000017.1, on the reverse strand, counting down.
TGACGGTGCTGGAGGACGGGAGCTTCTCCTTCACGGTGGCCGGCAACTACGACTTCCTCGCCGAGGGAGTCGTCGCCGACGAAGCGTTCAGCTTCACCGTCGCAGACGCGGCGGGGGCGAGCTTCACCGCCTCGACCACCATCGCGATCTCGGGCCTGAACGATGCGCCCGTCGCCGTGGATGACGCCTTCTCGACGGACGAGGATACCGCCTTCACCACCGGGAACGTGCTCGCCAACGATTTCGACCCCGACAACGGGGACCCGTTCGAAATCGTCGGCGTCGACATGTCGGGCACGCTTGGGCTCGTCTCCGACAATGGCGACGGAACCTTCTTCTACGATCCGAACGGCGCCTTCGAGGCCCTCGCCGCAGGCCAGACCGCGACGGACAGCTTCTTCTACACGATCCGGGACGGGAGCGGGGCGGAGAGCACGGCGGAGGTCGAGATCACGATCACGGGCGTCGGGGACGGCGACGACCGGCCCGTGATCGTCGGCGGGCCGGGCGGCGACAGGCTCGTGGCCCCCGCAGGCGGCGCGATCATCGACGGCGGCGCCGGGCGGGATGTGTATGTCGGCGGGGCGGGGGCGGACACCTTCGTTCTCGGCGACGGCGAGGGCGACCAGATCCGCCGCTTCGACGCGGCGAAGGACAAGCTGGATGTCTCGGCCTGGGGCGTCCAGTCCTTCGAGGAGCTCACGATCTTCGACCGGATCAACGAGGCGCAGGGCGCGACGCTCATCACGATCCTTGATGCGGCGAGCGGGAACCTGAGCTTCCACTACGAGCGGGGCGATCGCCTCTCCGCCGCGGACTTCACCGCGGACAACTTCATCTTCGCGCCGGCCCGGAGCCTCACCGTGACGGGAACGGAGCCCTTCGGAACCGAGATGATCTATGGCCGGTCCGGAGACGACGTGATCGTGAACGACGGCGGGTTGAATATCCTGTTCGGCCAGGGCGGCGCGGACCGCTTCGTGATCGGAGACGGCGCCGGAGGCGTGATCGCGGATTTCGCGCCGGGCGAGGATGTGATCGACATCTCGGCCTGGGGCGTCGGCGGCTTCGACGATCTCGACATATCGGAGGCCGGCGGCTTGATCGAGGTTCGCGGCGAAGCGGGCGAGATTGTGCGGCTCAGGCCGTTCGAGGGCCTGTCCGCAGCGGACCTGACGGAGGATCAGTTCGTGTTCGACATGCTGCTGACGGCCTAGCGCCCGGCGGCGGCGCTCACGCGGTGGCCCCTTTCGGCGCGGAAGAGAGGGCGACGCCCCGGCCGGGGCGCCGCCCTCCCCTCCCCCTTCAGCACTGGACGCGGACGCAGCGGACGAGTTCGAGCGGGATGTCGTAACCGTCCCAGATGAAATCGAAATCGAGCGCGGCGCCGACCGGCGCCCAGCGCGATACGCCGTAGGGGCCGAGCGACGAAGCCGCCGCCCGGATCGCCTCGGGCGAAAACCCGAAATGCGTGATCGTCTGGTCGTGCGACCGGACGAGCGCAGGCAACGCCTCCAGCCCCGGAATGAAGGCGAGGCGGAGATAGCCGCCGCCGACCCGGCTCTCCCGCCGCGCCGCCTCCCGGTCCACCACCGCGGTCACGATCGGGTCCGCCCAGTCCACCTTCTCCGCCTCGCCCGCGGCGGCGGCGGAGAAGGCGGAGACCATCTTGCGGATCGCGTGCCCCGTCTCCACAGCATAGCCGCGCGCCGCCGCCGCCCCGGAAAGCGCGGCAATCAGCGCCTCCGCGGCTTCGAGATGCGCCGCCCGGTCCCCAACGATGTAGATGTTGTGCGGGGAGGCGCAGGCCATCTGGTCGAAGACGAAAACGTCGTTCCGAAGCCGCGCCGCCAGCGCGTCCCGCCCCGGCGCGTCGAGCGCCGCGAGCGCCGCGCCGTCGAGCACGGAAAACGAGAACCGGTCTCCGAAGGAGAGGGACTTGCCGCCATCCCTAAGCGGCAGCGACGCGAATGTCGCGACCTTGGCCGAGCCGCCCCAGACGAGCCGCACATCCGACAAGGCGGAGATCGCGGCGCCGAGATCGGAGCCCGAAGGATAGGTGAGGAAGTGCTGGGAACCCTCCCCGTCCGCCGCCAGCGCCTCGAGGAAGAGGTCGAGCACGCGGCGCATCTCTCCGCTCATCTCCGCCGGCAGCCGCACGACGTTGGCCGCGCCGACGAGAAAGGCGAGCGCCCAGGAATAGAGGAAAACCGTCTCCACATTCTGTGGCGGCAGGTGGAAGGCGAGCCCGCGCGGGCGCGCCTGCACGTCCGGCGCGAGCCGCGCCATGAAGCCCTTCTCCAGCGCTGCCAGCGCGGCGGCGCGGGTCCAGAAGCCGAAATGCGTCACTGCGGGGGAGAAGCCGCCGCCCCTGAGAATGCGCTCCGCGACCCCGGCGACGAGGACCTTCCGAGCAGGCGAGAAAGGCGCAGCGAGGCGGAGCCGCGCCGCCTCGAGCCGCTCCGCCAGCGCCTCGCGCGAAAGCGCGCCGCCGCCCGGCCCGAAGATCTCGATCCCCTCGCTCACGCCGCCACGCTCGCGGCGACGACGTCGCTGCACCCGCGGAGTTCCGTCTTCGGCGCCCGCCCGACGATGCGGAGCGCCTTGCCGAGCCGCCCGCCCGCGCCGGAATCCACCGTCTCGATCACGCCGATATCCTCGGTCAGCACGGAATGGCCGGGATAGGAGGTCGGCAGAAGCGAGAGCGTCTGGATCACGCCCTCCTCCCCGATCTCCGCCGGCTCCCACGTTCCGGGGCGGCGCACGATGACGTCGGTGAAGTTCGGCGGATAGAGCAGCCCGTCCTCCCCTTCGAGGAAGACGGAGCCGATCTGCTCCACGAAGCCGTAGAAATTGTAGATGCGCGTGATCCCGAACCGCCGGCCGAGCGCCGCGCGGAATTCAGGGTTCGAGACCTTCTCGGATTCAAGCTTCTTCCAGCCGCCGGAATGGACGAGCACCGCGTTGGAAAGGTCGAGCTCCCCATCCGCGAAGGCCTGATAGAGCTTGGACCAGACGAGGAAGGTGAAGCCGAAGATCAGGAACGGCGCCCCACCGTTCGCCGCCGCGAAGCGACGGATCGCGTCAAGATCGGGCGTCAGTGCGGCGTCGAGCGCGAAGACGGTCTTCGCCCCGAACTTCATCATGCCGAGCACGCCCGCCCCGCGCGCCGTCAGCCCCGTCTCCACCAGAACGCTCTTCGAATCGATGGCGAGGAACGGCAGCCGCCGCTCCCCCAGCACATGCCGGAAGGTCGCCACCAGAGCCGCCGATTGCCGGCCCGCCGTTTCGTCATCCACCACGATCCGGCTCGGAACCTGCCCCGTCGTCCCGCTGGAGCGCATCACGATGGCGCGGGAGGTGGAGGAGGCGAGCTCCTGTTCCTTGAAGATCGTAACCGGCAGGAACGGGATGTCCGCCATCCGCTCCCACCGCCTGAGCCCACCCCAGGCGGCGTCTACGATCCGCGCATAGCCCGGGCAGTTCGCGTAGTGCCGCGCTGCGAGGTCGTTCATCGCGCCGAGCATCATCGCCTCCTTCTCCGCCTGTTTAAGGGAGAAGGGCGCGCGGGCGAGAAGCTCCTCAAACATCGGCTTCGGCCCTGAGGCGCGCATAGTCCACCTTTCCGCTCGGCTTCAGCGGCAGGGCGGGGAGCGCCCGGAACCGGAAGCTGGCGGCGGGGACGCCATACTCTGCGGCAAGGCGCTTCGCCTGCGCCTTCAGCGGCTCCTCGAAGCCTTCCTCATGGAACACGATCACGCTCTCCCCCTTCTCCAGGGCGGCGACGAGGCAGGGCGGCTCCAGTTGCCGCTCGATCTCGTCGAGGCTGAGCCGGAGCCCGGCGACCTTGGCGAAGCGCTGGCTGCGCCCCGTGAGGTGAAGATAGCCCTCCTCGTCGAGAAATCCGAGGTCTCCGGTGAGGAGCCGCCCACCATGCTCGTCCCCCCGGTCGAGATCAGCCCGTGTTTCGGCGTAGCCCAGCATCACGTTCGGCCCTTCGTAGGCCACCGCGCCGGCCTCGCCGGGCGGCAGGTCCGCGCCTGCTTCATCAAGGATCGAGAGCCGCCCGCCGGGAAGCGCGGGGCCGACCGAGCCCGGCTTCTCCGCCAGCCGCTCCGCCGGCAGCGTCGTCATCCGCGGCGCAGCCTCCGTCTGGCCATACATCACGAAGAACCGCCCGCCGCGGGCGGAAACCTCGTCCGCCACCTTGGCGAGGAACCGCCGGTCGAGCGCGCCGCCCGCCTGGGTGAAGGTCCGCACCGGGCGCGGAACGGCGCCGAGCCCGAACCGGGCCAGCACCGTGTAATGGAAGGGCACGCCGGGAAAATGCGTGCCGCCCGCTCCTGCGACGGCCGGCCAGAATTCCGGCGAGACGAGCGAGCCAGAAGTCATCCAGACCGCCGCGCCGGCGACCAGATGCGAGGTGACGACGGAGAGACCGTAGGAATAATGCGGCGCGAGATGGCCGATCCCCACGTCGTCCTCCGTGATGGAAAGCGCCGCGCCGATCTGCCGCGCATTGGCCTCCAGCGCCGCCGCCGTGAGCCGCACGAACTTCGCGCTCCCGGTCGTGCCGGAGGTCGAGAGGAGAACGGACGCGGCGCCAGCAATCGGCGCGCCGCCCTCCCGCCGCGCCAGCGCCATGCCCGGCGCCGCCTCGCTTTCGGGCGAAGGTGAGAGCACGAAATCCGGCCTGTAGGCATCCTCAAGCCGGGCCAGCTTCGCCGGCTCCAGCCCCGGATCGGCAAGCGCGACCGCATGGCCCGCCGCCAGCGCGCCGAGAAGGCCGATCACCGCCCCCGCCCCGTTCGGCGCAAGGAGGAGGACGAGCCGCTTGCCCCCGCCCGCCTCCATCCGCGCCGCGAGCGCCAGCGCCGCCTCCCGCAACTCCCCGCGCGTGAGCCAGAGCCCCGTATCGTCCCCGAGCGTCCGCGCACCCTCCCGTTCGGGAAGGAGGGGGAGGAGGCCGCCGCAGCTCGGGTCCGCCGCCGCCATCGGCTCAGATGACCATGCCGCCGTCGACGCCGATCACCTGCCCAGTGACGTAGCGGGAGAGATCGGAGGCGAGGAAGAGGACGACATCGGCCACATCCTCCGGCGTCCCCGCCCGGCCGAGACCGACCCGCGCCAGCGCCTCTGCCCGCACCGCGTCGCCGAGCGCGGCGGTCATCTCCGTTTCGATGAAGCCGGGCGCGACGGCGTTCACGCGCACATTCTTCGGCGCCAGCTCCTTCGCCGCGCCGAGAGTCGCGCCGATCAGCCCGGCCTTGGCGGCGGCGTAGGCGACCTGCCCCGCCTGTCCGCGCAGGCCGATGATCGAGGAGACGTTGACGATGCTGCCCCCCGTCCGCGCCATCAGCCGCGCGACGGCCTGCGTCAGGTGGATCGCGCCGAGGAGGTTGATGCGCATCGTCTCCTCGATATCCGCGTCCGGCGTCATCCCGAGCACCCCCGCGCGCATCACGCCCGCATTGTTGACGAGGATGTCGAGCCGCTTGTGCGCGGAAAAGACCTGCTTGGCGAGCGACCGGGCGAAATCCGCCTCCCCGATATCGCCATCGATCGCTGTCGGCGCGGGCCCGCCCGCCGCCGCGACGGAGGCGAGCGCAGCCTCGTCGACCCGCCGCGCGGTCATCACGACCTGCGCGCCCGCGCCCGCCAGACGGGCGGCTATGGCGAGCCCGATGCCGCGCGAGGCGCCGGTGACGAGCGCGACGCGGCCTTCGAGCTCAGGCCGAGGCATATTTTTCCATCATGGCGACCGCCTTGTCGAAGTCGCTCATGGCGAGGATGTCGTCCGTCTCCATCATGATGTCGAACTCCGCCTCCAGCGCAGCGACGAGCATCATGTGGCCGATCGACGTCCAGGGTTCGTAGTCACGATAGACGAGCGTCGCCGTATCGATGTCGGCCGGCACGTCAAAAGCTTCCTCGAAGGCCTTCAGAACCCGTTCGCGCATCGCCATTTCCTTTCGAGTCGAAGCCCGCGCCCAAGACGCCGGCGACGCTGGCGCCCGAATGTTTCAGGACGATGAACGCACGGCCGCGTCAGAGCTTCACATCCGCATCGCCGCGGCGCGCCTCGTGAAATCATACCGGCCCCCGGCAGTCAAGAATCCGCGCCCGCGCCCGGCCCGGGCCCGGATTCTTCGAGGATCAGCTTGCCCCACCGGCCTGTCCGGATGTCCTTTTCGATGACCCGCGCCGGATTGCCGGAGACGAGGGAGTTGGCCGGCACGTCGCGCATCACCACGCTCGCCGCCGCGACGATGCAATTGTCCCCGATCGTCACGCCGGGGAAAATGAAGCTGCGCGCGCCGATCTGGCATTCCCGGCCGATCACGGTGTCCCGGTGCATGCCGCGAACATAATCGTGGGTCAGGATCACCGCGCCGAAACTGACGGCGGTATGGTCCCCGATATGGACTCCGCGCGGATAGGTCGTGTCCAGCTTGGCGGAGAAGGAGATCATGCAATCCTTGCCGATGTTCATCCCCCAGAGGTTCCGGAGGATCCACACGCGGACATACATGAAGGCCGGCCGAAGCTCCTTCTTGATCCGCGCGAGGAAGCCGCGCCTTACATTGTCCCCCACGACGTCACGCCCTCCCCTCGCCTCTGGTGAAACCGCGCTCGCGGTAGCACGAACCCCCCTCGCGGGCAAACGCCGCGGCGCGGCGCCCCCTTCCGCGGGCGGGCGCGCCGGGCCATATGCGCGGCATGTCGCAGAACGAAGCGGGCGAGACGGAACGGGCGGAGATCCGCGCGGCGGTGGTCGCAGCCGCGCGGCGCTATTTCGCGGACCGTCGCGGGCGCGTCGATCCCTTCGTCGACCGCTGGTTCACCTTCCGCGGCTCGCTCCGGCTCCACCGCGCCGCCTTCGGCTGGGACATCGCCCGGGCCCCCGCGAACATCGCCCTCGCCCCAGTCCATGTCGGCGCGCGCATCGCCGCCGCCGGCGCCCGCGCCGCCGGGCGGAAGCGGACGGCGGAATGGCTCGGCGCCCGGCAGGTGATGCTGGAGACGGACGTGATGCGCCGGGTCCGGGCGCTGATCCTCGCCGAGCTCCTCGAGCTGCCAGCGGGCGAGGCAGGCGGCGCGGACGCGCTTGCGGAGACGATCGCGCGCGATCCATCCGTGCGCCAGCTCCTCGCCGCGGGCGGCGCGCCTTCTGCGAAGCTCGACACGATCCTCGCCGCCTATGCCGGCACGCGCTCCGCTGTGGCGGAGATGACCACCGCGCTCGCCACGCTCGGCGCCGGGGCCGCCGCGCTCCACCAGCTGACGCCCGGCGCGCTGACCCTCGGTCCCGCGCTCGCCGCCGCGATGGCGCAGAGCGCGGCGATCTCCGCCTTTCCGCTCGGCGCGGCGGCGGGTTCGGTCTGGTATGGGTTCATGCCCGCCGCCGCCTCCCCCGCGCTCGTTGCGGGCACGACGGCGGGGCTTATGGGCGGCGCCGCGGTCTTCGCCGCCTTCGCCGGGGTGCTGGCGGACCCGGCGCAGCGCGCGCTCGGCCTTCATCGCCGCAGGCTTCTTCGCCTGATCGACGCGATGGAGCAGGAATTCGTCGAGGGGCGGGGGGCAGGCTTCGCCGCGCGGGAGCATTACGTCGCGAGGCTCTTCGACCTGCTCGACGCGGGGATGGGAGCCATGCGGCTCTGACCGGCGCGGCGTCTCGGGCCTCCGCAGAGGCCCGAGACAGTCACTTTCAGCCGACCAGTTCGAGGCCGGAGAAGAAATAGGCGATCTCTTCCGCCGCCGTCTCCGGCGCGTCGGAGCCGTGGACGGAGTTCTCCCCGATGGAAAGCGCGAATTCCTTGCGGATCGTGCCCTCTGCGGCCTGCGCCGGGTTCGTCGCGCCCATCACCTCACGGTTCTTCGCCACCGCGTCCTCGCCCTCCAGAACCTGGGCGACGATCGGGGCGGAGGACATGAAGGTGCAGAGCTCGTCATAGAACGGCCGCGCCGCGTGGACCTTGTAGAACTCGCCGGCCTGAGCCTTCGTCAGGTGGATGCGCTTCTGCGCGATGATGCGGAGGCCCGCAGCCTCCAGCTTCGCGTTGATCGCGCCGGTGAGGTTGCGCGCGGTCGCGTCCGGCTTGATGATGGAGAACGTGCGCTGGATCGCCATGGGGAATCTGTCCTTCGTTGGGGCTGGGCCCGGGTTCGTTTCGGCGCGTCGCCTATCATGGGAGGCCCCTCCGTGAAAGCGCATTTCGAGATGTTCGCGGCCTACAACGCATGGGCGAATCGCCGCCTCTACGACGCGGCGGCGGAGATGGACGATGCGGCGCGGAAGGCGCCTGCGGGCGCCTTCTTCGGCTCGCTCCACAACACCCTCAACCACCTTCTGGTCGCGGACCGGATCTGGATGAACCGCTTCACCGGGGAGGGCGAGACGCATCAGCGGCTCGACGACGTCCCTTTCGCCGAATTCACCGCGCTCCGCACGACGCGGGAGGCGATGGACGCGCGGATGGCGGAATACGTTGCGGGGCTATCCGAAGACGATCTCGCGCGGACCTTCACCTATGTCCGCGTCACCTCGCCGGAGCCGATCACGCAGGCGCTCGCCCCTGCGCTGGCGCATGTCTTCAACCACCAGACGCATCACCGCGGCCAGTGCCATCAGATGCTGACCGCGGCCGAGCGGGAGGCTCCGCCGCTCGACCTTCTTTTCTGGCAGCGCGAGGCGACGTGAGCGGCCCCGCGATTCTGGAGGCTGCGCTCTATGCGGAAGACCTCGACGCGGCGGAGGCGTTCTATGCAGGCGTTCTCGGGCTCGAGGTCGTTCTGCGGAAAGAGGGCGCGCACATATTCTTCCGCTGCGCCGGCGCGATCCTCCTCGTCTTCGACCCGCGGGCGACGGAGAACCAGAGCGGCGGCGCGCTGCCCGTTCCGCCGCATGGCGCGCAGGGGGCGGGGCATCTCTGCCTCGCGGCCAGCGGCGCCGAGATCGACAGATGGCGCGCCCGTCTTGAAGCCGTGGGAATCGCCATCGAGGCGGATTTCCGGTGGCCGAACGGGGCCCGCTCGCTCTACCTTCGCGACCCGGCGGGAAACTCGCTGGAATTCGCCGAGCCGCGGCTGTGGTTCGACGGAAAAGACTAGAAACGACGAGAACGACAAGGGGAAACGCATGGATCTCGGGATTTCCGGCCGTAAGGCCATCGTCTGCGCCTCGAATCGCGGGCTCGGCCGCGCCTGCGCGGAGGCGCTGGCGGAAAACGGCGTAGAGGTCGTGGTGAACGGGATCGACGCCGCGCGGCTGGCGGAGACGGCGCGCCAGATTGCGGCGAAGACCGGTGCGAAGGTAACGCCCGTCGCCGGGGACGTGTCGGACCCGAAGGTGCAGGAGGCGCTGCTCGCCGCCTGCCCGGAACCCGACATCCTCGTGAACAACAACGGCGGCCCGCCGCTCCGCGATTTCCGGCAGGTGGACCGCAAGGCGCTGCTCGAAGGCGTGACGCAGAACTTCGCGACGCCCTTGGAGATGATCCAGCATGTGATCGACGGCATGTGCGAGCGGAAATTCGGGCGGATCGTCAACATCACCTCCGCCTCCGTCGTCATGCCGATTTTCGGGCTCGACCTCTCCTCCGGCGCGCGAGCGGGGCTCACCTCCTTCCTCGCCGGGGTGTGCCGATCCGTCGCCGCGCACAACGTCACGATCAATTCGATCCAGCCGGGCTTCTTCGACACGGACCGGCTGCGCGGCGGGCTCGTGAAGCAATCCGAGATGACGGGAACGCCCATCGCGGAGATCGAGGCCGCCCGAGCGGCGACCGTGCCCGCGAAGCGGTTCGGCCAGCCGGAGGAATTCGGGCAGACCTGCGCCTTCCTCTGCTCGGTCCATGCCGGCTACATCACCGGCAAGGGCATCCTGATGGACGGCGGCCTGCACAACGCGGCCTTCTGAGGAGAGAGACGATGCCCAAAGGCTACCTGATCGCCCGCGTCAAGGTCACCGACCCGGAGCAATACGCCAAGTATCGCGCCGTGAGCGGGGACGCGATCGGCGCCTTCGACGGGAAGTTCATCGTCCGCGCCGGGCGGAGCGAGGTGGTGGAGGGGGAGCCGGACGGGCTACGCCTCGTCGTCGCGGAATTCCCCTCCTACGAAGCCGCGCTCGAATGCTACCGCTCCGACGTCTACCAGGCGGCGAAGAAACTGCGCGAGGGCGCGGGAGAGGCGCAGTTCACGATCATCGAGGGCTACGATCCGTGAAAGGCGCCGCAATCGTCGTCGGCGCGGGGGATGCGACGGGCGGCGCGGTGGCGCGCCGCTTCGCCGCGGGCGGCTACGTCGCCTGCCCCGTCCGGCGGCGGGCGGAGGCGCTGGAGCCGCTCAGGGCGGAGATCGAGGCGGCGGGCGGCGCCTGCCGCCCCTTCGGCGCCGACGCACGGGACGAGGCCGCGATGGTCGACCTCTTCGATACGGTGGAGCGGGAGGTCGGCCCCGTCGAGGTCTGCGTCTTCAACATCGGCGCCAACGCGCGCTTCCCCTTCCTTGAGCTCGAGGAGCGGAAGTTCCGCAAGATCTGGGAGATGGCGGCCTATGCCGGCTATCTCGCCTGCCGGCAGGCCGCGCTCCGCATGGCTCCGCGCGGGCGCGGCACGATCCTCCTCACCGGCGCCTCGGCGAGCGTGAAGGGCTACGCGAACGGCGCCGCCTTCGCCTCCGCCAAATTCGCGCTTCGCGGCATGGCGCAATCCATGGCGCGGGAGCTCGGGCCGATGGGAATCCACGTCGCCCATGTCGTGATCGACGGCGCCATCGACACCGCCTTCATCCGGGAGATGTTCCCCGAGCGATACGCCCTGAAGGATCAGGGCGGCCTCCTCTCCCCCGAGGACATCGCGGAAACCTACTGGATGCTCCACGAGCAGCCCCGCACCGCCTGGACGCATGAAATGGACCTTCGGCCCGCCATCGAGAGTTTCTGACATGAAGATCGAGTTCTTCTTCGATTTCGGCAGCCCTGCCGCCTACCTCGCCTGGACCCAGCTTCACCGGCTGGAGGAGGCGGGGGAGGTAGCTCTCAGGCCCTTCCTCCTCGGCGGCGTCTTCAAGGCGACCGGCAACGCCTCCCCCGTCATGATCCCCGCCAAGGGCAAGTGGATGACGGAGGACATGCGCCGCTGGGCGAAGCGCTACGGCGTCCCGCTCCGCTTCGCGGAGGGGTTCCCGATCAACACGATCCTGCCCATGCGCGCCGCCGCCGCGCTGGAGGGGGACGAGCGCTTTCCGGCGCTCGTGAAGGCTCTCTACGAGGCGATGTTCGGGCGGGGGGAGAACATCTCCGACCCGAACGTGATCTCCCCCGCGCTCGAAGGCGCCGGACTCGACAGCCGCGCGATCCTCAGCCTCGCGGAGGATCAGGCGGTGAAGGACCGGCTGAAGGCGAATACGGAGGAGGCGGTGGCGCGCGGCGCCTTCGGCGCGCCGACCTTCTTCGTCGGCGACCAGATGCACTTCGGGAACGACCGGGTGGACTGGGTGATCGAAGAGGCGAAAGGACGCTGAAAGGAGGAGCCATGCCGGCCGAACGCTGGGGCGCCTATTCCGTCATCGACCATCGCGACGCGCTCAAGATCGCGCGTGACCTCATCCTCTTCGACCGGCTCCTCCTGCCGACGCCGATGGACTGGGACATGGAGGAGTGGCGAAAACGCGGGTGGGACCCGGAAGGGCTCCTCGCCCGCATCGACAGCCTCGGGGACCGCGCCATCCGCGCGCGCTGGACGCCGGAGCGGCGGGCGGACTGGGCCGAGACCTTCGCCTCCCTGCGGGAGGACGAGCGGGAGGTGAACGGTGCGGCCTACGGCGCGACGCGACGCGTTCTGATCGAACAGGCGCGGGAGTTCAAGCCGGCGGGCGTTCCCCTCGTGGAGGCGTTCGAGGGCTTCCAGTCGGAAGCCGCCTTCGTCGCCCATTCCTCCGCCGCCAACGCGGCCCCGGACCCGCAGGCGCGGGAGGAGACGGCGATCCTCGTCATGACGCAGCGCCTCGCGGTTCCGCTCGCCGATGACCCTGAGGAAGCGATGAGGCGCGCGCTCGAAATGTCGAACGATCCGCGCTTCGCCGCCAACCGCGCGCATTACTATGACTGGCAGCGCGCGCTGGTCGATCGCGGCCATCGCCCGCGCGATATCGTGGAGGCGGCGCGCGCCCTCGCCGAGGGGGCGGAGCGGGCTGCCGCCGCGCGCGGGCGCGACTTCGGCGCAATGACGGCGGCGACTGCGGTTTCCCTCGGAACAGGGACGATCTCCCAATTCGCCGATCTCGGCGTTCATCAGGAAGCCTTCGGGCTCGGCGTCTTCGCCTTCGGAACGTTCATGACGTTGCGCGGCTGGCTCGATGCGCGACAGGCGGCGCGCACGGCGCCCGCGCCCGTCAACGCGGAACAGGCGGTCGGCGCGATGTTCCACGAGACGAAGCGGCGACTGGGCTGGGAAATCGGCTGACCCTACCGCAGCCGCCGCCGCATCCGGTCCGTCGCCCATTCCATCCCCAGCACCACGATGAAGATCGCGAGGATGATGGTGGAGGCCTTCTCGTACTGGAAGAGGTCGAAGGCCGTCTTCAGCTCCTGCCCGATCCCCCCCGCGCCGACGAGGCCGAGGACGACGGAGGAGCGCACGGCCTTTTCGAGCGCGAAGAGCGTCGTCGCGATGATCGAGGGCATGGCGTCGGGGATCACCGCGCCCATCAGCACGCCGAAGCGGGAGGCGCCGAAGGCCGTCAGCGCCTCGCGCGGCTCCTCCTCCGCATCCTCCATCGCCTCGGCGTAGAAGCGGCCGCAGAAGCCGAGCGTGTCCATCATGATCGTCATGGTCCCCGCCACGGCGCCGAGGCCGATGGCGGAGACGAAGATCAGCGCCCAGACGAGATCGGGCACCGTGCGCGCGAAGGAGACGACCGCCTTGAAGAGGAAGGCGAAGGGGCCGAAGGGCGTCACCCCGCGGGCGGAGGCGTAGGCGAAGGGGAAGGAGAGGATCACGCCGAAGAGCGTGCCGATCAGCGCGATCTGGAGCGTCTCCACAATGCGGAGCCCGATCCGGGCGAGGAAGGCCGGGTCGAGATCGGGCGGCAGCATCCGGGAGACGAGGCGCGCCATGCGCGGCCCGCCCTCGGCCAGCCGCTGCGGCGAGGGCGAGACGTCCCCCAGCGAGGCGATCACCAGCGCCGCCGCGGCGACAAGGAGGACGAAGCTCAGGGGCGAGAGCCCGGCGAAGCGGCCGGGCGGGGCGGGAATGCGCCGCTCAGCCATCGAACACAGCTTCAAGCTCGCCGGGCATCACCTCCGGCGCGCGGCGGTCCAGCACGATGCGCCCGCCCTTCAGCGCCACCACCCGGTCGGCATAGGCGAGCGCGTCCGCCATGTCGTGCGTCGTGAAGAGGAGCGCGACGCCCCGCTTCGCCACGATGCGGGAGAAGAGGGACATCACCTCCCGCCCCGCCGCCGGGTCGAGGCTCGCGGTCGGCTCGTCCGCGATCACGAGCCGCGGGCTGCGCACGAGGGCGCGCGCGATGGCCACGCGCTGCGCCTGCCCGCCGGAAAGCCGGTCCGCCCGGTCCGCCGCCCGGTCCGCAAGGCCGACTTCGGCGAGCGCCTCCATAGCCTCCGCCCGCCAGGCTTCCGGCGCGAGCATGGCGGACCAGGCGCGCCAGGCGCCGGGGCGATGGAGAAGGCCGTGGAGGACGTTGGAGAGCACCGTGCGCCGCTTCACAAGGGCGTGCCGCTGGAAGACGTATCCCGTCTCCCCCCGCACCGCCGCCCGGGCTCCGGCCGCCGAGAGATTGCGCCCGAGCGCCTCCACCGTGCCGGCGGTGATCGGCGCGAGACCGACGACGGCGTTGAGAAGGCTCGTCTTCCCCGCCCCGTTCGGCCCGATCAGCGCCACCCGCTCCGCGGAGCCGACCGTGAGATCGAGCCCGTCAAGAACGCGCCGCCCTCCGCGGGAGAGGGCGACGCCGGTCAGACGACAGGCCGCCGCGGCTTCGGCCGCGACGGCGCGAGGTTCGTCGAGCGCCAAGCTCAGTCGCCGACGAAGGCGGTCGTGTCCACGCCAATGGTGCGATACATGGAGCGGACATAATCGTAATCCGCATCATTGATCTCGGTCAGGAAGAACCCGCCCTTGAACTTCTGGTTGTCCTCGCCCTTCAGCACGGCGTCGAGAAGCCGACGGCCCTCATCGGCGAAGGCGCTCTTCACCTTAGCAAGCGCCTCCGGGTCGACGTCCTTCCGCGCGACGAGGATGTCGTTCGGCAGGTCGCGCCCGCGGGCGAGCACCGTGAAGGCGACGTCCGGGAACTTCTCCCGTATCGCGTTCAGGTGGCCGAAATTCATGCCGATGGCCTGCACGTCGCCGCGGATCAGCGCCTCGACCGCGACGTTGCGGTTGAGGATCTGGGGCTGATAGTCCTCCCCGAGCTTCAAGCCGAGATCGGTCAGCGCCTGCGCCGGCCCGAGGTGCTGAGAGGTGGAGCCGACCGAACCGAAGGTGACGATCCCGCCCTTCAGATCCTCGACCGACTTCACGGGGCCGGCGGCCAGCGTGACGACCTGAGCGAAATAGTCGGGCCGCTGCCAGCCGACGACGATGATCGGGTCCGAAAGCTCCTTCATCACGACGTATTCGGCCGGGCCCGTGAGCACGAAATCGACCTGCCCGGCGTTCATCGCCTCGACGGCGGCGGTGCGGGAGGAGACGGCGAAGAGCTCGAATTCGAGGCCGGTGATCGCCTCCATCTCCGCCTCGAAGGCGCCGAATTCCTGCGTGAGCTGCTCCATCCCCTCGATATCGGTGACGGCGAAGCGCAGCGGTTCGGCGGCGGCGGACAAGGCGAAGAGCGCGATGGCTGCGGCGGCGGCGTGTTTGAGCATGGACCGACCTTTCTTGCGGGCGTGACATGAATGACGCATTCCGCCGATAGAGCCGTCACGCGACATCGCGGCGACGGGATTGTTGCGGTTGTGCGACAGAGGGACGGAAAGATGGACTGGATACTGATGGGCGGGCGGGTTCTGGGCGAAGCCGGGCTGGAGGCGAGGCCGCTTGCGCTCACGGGCGGACGCGTCGCCGAAACTCCGGCGCCCGCGGCCCGCGCCTTCGATGCCGCGGGGCTCATCCTCGTCCCCGGCATCGTGGACGCGCATGGCGACGGGTTCGAGAGGAACCTGTCCCCCCGCCCCGGAGTGCTCTTCGACGCGGAGACCGCCCTGATCGAGACGGACCGGCAATGCGCGGCGAACGGGATCACCACCGCCTACCTTGCGCTCACGATTTCCTGGGAGCCCGGCCTCCGCAGCCTTGAGATGGCCGACACGGTGATCGAGACGCTGGAGCGGCTCCGCCCCGCGCTCCTGACCGACCTCCGCGTCCAGATCCGGTGGGAGATTAAGGCGCTCGACGCCGCGGCGCAGGTGGAGGGCTGGCTCGAACTCGAACCGAAGCCCGCCATCGCCTTCAACGACCATTTCACCGGCATGGTGAGGGCCCCGGCCCCCGACGCGCCGGAATTCGAGGCGCGGATGGGCCGCGACATTCCGAAATACGCCGCACGGGCGGGCATGTCGGTGGAGGACTACAAGGCGCTCGTCGCCCGGATCGAGGCGCGGATGGAGGAGAGCCCCGCCATCGTCGCCCGCATCGCGGCCCGCGCGGTCGAACTCGGCGTCCCCCGCCTCGCCCATGACGAGAAGACGAAGACGGAGCGCGCGCGCCACCGCGCGCTCGGGATCGGTGTCAGCGAATTCCCGCTCACACGGGAGGCGGCGGCGGAGGCGATCTCCGCCGGGGAGCCGACCGTGCTCGGCGCGCCGAACGTGCTGCGCGGCGGCAGCCATATCGGCGCGCTCGGGGCGGAGGAGGCGGCGAGGGCGGGGCTCTGTTCCGCGCTCGCCTCGGATTATTTCTACCCCGCCCCGCTCCTCGCCGCCTCCCGCCTCGCGGGGCAGGACCTTTCCAGCCTCGGCTCCGCCTGGGCGCTCGTCTCGTCCGGGCCGGCGAAGGCGCTTGGGCTGACAGACCGTGGCCGCCTCGCGCCGGGGCTGAGGGGCGATGTGCTAGCGCTTTCCTTCACGGGCGGGCGGGCGCGGGTCGAAGCCGCGTTCGCAGGCGGCAAACTCGTCTTCGCCGCGGGATTCGCGCGGTGCGGATTTTGATCACCGGCATTGCGCAAGCGCCGGTTTGGGCTAATGCTCTCGCGGATTTGGATCGGAAACGGGAGTGCGGAATGAAATCGATTGTTCTTTTGCTGACGGCGATTGCGATTTTCGGTCCGAACGAGGCTCGGGCCGAATGGCAAAGCGGAGTGGGGAACGATGGGCGGAGCGCTTCGGCCGTCATTGCGTCGGATCGGGGCGTGCTCACCTTTGGCTGCGCGGCCTTCTCGAACGATCTGAGCCTTGTTCTCACGGGTGGTCCCTTTCCAGGTTTGCGGAACAAAGATGGCGAGGAAACGGTCGTCGTTGAGATTGCTCTCCCGTCGGGACAGCGCGAGCGCATTGTAGTGAATGGCTACTTCTACGACCCGGACAAGGCCTTCGTAGGCGGAATCACCGCTTCGGCACCACTCCTTGATGCGTTCGCCGGAGGAACCAGAATAGAATTGAGTAGCAGTAGAGAGACGTTCATCGCCGCGTTCACGATGAAAGGAACGAGTCGGGCAAGAGAGGATTTTCGTCGCGGATGCGGTCTTTGACGATGCGGAAGGCAGAGGTGTGCATCCGCTGGTTTTTCTGCTCGTTGAGGCGAAAAATCCCCTATCCTTCGCCTCAGAAGCGAGTCGGCGCCAAGCCGGCCGCGCGACGCGGAGGAAATGATGGACGTGCAATCGCCCACGGGGAAGATAACGACATGGCTGGCGCAGCTTGACGCCGCGCTGGCGAAGGGGGACGCGGCGGCGGCCGCCGCGCTCTTCGCCCCCGCCGGCTTCTGGCGGGATTTCGTCAGCCTCACCTGGAACCTCAAGACGCTGGAAGGCCGCGCCGAGATCGAGGCCATGCTGCGGGAGACGCTGCCCGCAGCGAAGCCGCACGGCTTCCGCCTCGTCGGCGACGCGACGGAGGCGGACGGGACGACCGAGGGCTGGATCGAGTTCGAGACGGCGGCAGGCCGCGGCGAGGGGCATCTCCGCCTAACGGCGGATGGGGCCTTCACCCTCCTCACCACGCTCCGCGAGCTGAAGGGCTTCGAGGAGCGGAAGGGGCCGCAGCGGGAGCAGGGCGTCTCCCATCACGCGGACCCGAACCGCAAGACCTGGAAGGAGAAGCGGGAGGAGGAGCAGGCCCGCCTCGGCTATCAGGACCAGCCCCATGTCGTTATCATCGGCGGCGGTCAGGGCGGCATCGGCCTCGCCGCGCGGCTCCGCCGGCTCGACGTGCCGACGCTGGTGATCGAGAAGAACCCCCGCGCAGGCGATTCATGGCGCAACCGCTACAAGTCGCTCTGCCTGCATGACCCGGTCTGGTACGATCACCTGCCCTATCTCCCCTTC
>JAUIDE010000145.1 GCA_030429105.1 Alphaproteobacteria bacterium | reverse complement strand
CGACGATCTCCTCGGGCTTGTGCTTCTTCTGCGGCATTCCTTCATCCTCCATCTGGCTCGAAAGCCTACTTCAGGGAGGACCACTTTTCAGGGGGCAGACCAATCAACACCCAAGCTTCAACGTCATCCCAGCGCGTGCTACGCGACGACATGGCCTTCACGCTCCGACAGCTCCGCTATTTCGTCGCCGCGGCGGAAGCGGGGAGCGTGTCCGGCGCGGCGCAGGCGCTTTCGATCTCGCAATCAGCGATCACCGAGGCCGTGCAGGCGCTGGAAGCCGATCTCGGCGTCGCGCTTTTCGAGCGCCGCCCGCGCGGGCTCGCCATTACGCGGCAGGGGCGAAGCTTTCTCCGCCATGCGACCGACATCCTCTCCTCGGTCTCGACGGCCCGTCGCGCCATGGCGGGGGGGAGGGAGGAGATTTCGGGCCGGCTCTCGCTCGGCGTCACCTCGCTCGTCGCCGGCTACATCCTCTCCGACGTCCTCGCGCGCTTCCGCCGCGCGAACCCCGCCGTCGACGTCTCCGCCGTGGAGGACGCCGGGGACTATCTCGAACACCTCCTGATCGGCGGGGAACTCGACGTTGCGGTGATGGTGCTGGCCGAAGGCAGGAGCCATGATGCGCTCCAAGCAGAGATCGTGGAGATTTCGCCCTACCGGCTTTGGCTCCCGCTCGGCCATCCGCTGGAGACGAAGGAGATCGTGGAACTGCGCGACGTGGCGGGGGAGTCCCTCATCATGCTCACCGTGGACGAGATCGAGGGGGCGACCGTGCGCCTCCTCTCCGCGCTCGGCGCCCGCCCCCGCGTCGCCTTTCGCACCCGTTCGGTGGAGGCGGTGCGGAGCCTCGTCGCGACGGGTGCGGGAGTCGCCCTGCTCCCCGATCTCGTCTATCGCCCGTGGTCGCTCGAAGGCGACCGGATCGTCACGCGCGACGTGGCGGGGGCCCTTCCCATCGTGCGGGTCGCCGTCGTCTGGCGCCGGGGCGCGCCGCTCTCGGAGGCCGCGCGGGCCTTCGTTGCAGTCGCGGGGGCGGAAGGCGGAGCCAGACGAGGATAGCACCTCGCGTCGCTATCGGAAAAACCGATCCTACGCATGGGCGAATTGTATTTGCGAAACCGCCATCTCGACCGCAATCTTTCGTCAAGCCGGCGAGACCGGCGCCCCGACAGTTGGAGAGAGAGATGAACCACGCGCTTCGCCGGCTCGCCGCCTGCGTTTCCGCCCTCGCGCTCGCCGCCCCCGCCTTCGCCCAGCCGCTGACGGCAGTCGGCGCCGGGGAGGGCGAGGTCAACATCGTCGCCTGGCCCGGCTATATCGAGCGCGGTGAGACGATGAAGGAGTTCGACTGGGTCACGAAGTTCGAGGAATCCACCGGCTGCATCGTGAAGGTCAAGACGGCCAACACTTCGGACGAAATGGTGGCGCTGATGAACGAGGGCGGATTCGACCTCGTCACCGCCTCGGGCGACGCCTCGCTCCGCCTCATCGCCGGCAAGCGGGTGCAGCCGATCAACGTCGGTCTCATACCGTCCTGGGGAACTGTGGATGACCGGCTGAAGAACGCGCCTTGGCATACCGTGGACGGCGTTCACTACGGCACGCCTTACATGTGGGGCCCGAACGTGCTGATGTACCGGACGGATGTCTTCCCAGAGCCGCCGACCTCCTGGTCCGTCGTCTTCGAGGAGCAGACCCTGCCGGACGGCAAGTCCAACAAGGGGCGGGTGCAGGCCTATGACGGCCCGATCCACGTGGCGGACGCGGCGCAATACCTGATGCACCACAAGCCGGAACTCGGCATCACCTCGCCCTACGAGCTGAACGCGGAACAATATGCGGCGGCGCTCGACCTTCTCCGCGTTCAGCGCACGCTCGTCTCCCGCTACTGGCATGACGCCTTCATCCAGATGGACGACTTCAAGAACGAGGGCGTCGTCGCCTCCGGCTCCTGGCCCTTCCAGGTGAACCTCCTCCAGTCCGAGGGCGCGCCGATCGCCTCCACCATCCCGGTCGAGGGGGCGACGGGCTGGGCCGACACGACGATGATGCATGTGGACGCGCCGAATCCGAACTGCGCCTATATGTGGATGGAGCACAGCCTAGCCTCCAACCTCCAGTCCGACCTCTCCGTCTGGTTCGGCGCCAACCCGGCGGTGCCCGCCGCGTGCACGGACGGGCGCGGCATGCAGACCGCCGAGGGCTGCACGAAGAACGGCCTCGACGATTTCGAGAAGATCCGGTTCTGGACGACGCCCGTCTCGAAGTGCCCTCAGGGCGAATGCGTGCCCTATTACCGCTGGGTCTCCGACTATATCGGCGTGATCGGCGGCCGCTGAAGCCCTGGCCCCCCGCGCCCGCGCGGGGGGCATGGAGCCCCACATGAAACCCGCCATCACCTTCTCGGCCGTTTCTAAGCGGTTCGGCGAGGCCGTCGCCGTGGACGGGGTCGACCTTGTCATCGGCGAGGGCGAGTTCTTCGCCATGCTCGGCCCCTCGGGCTCGGGCAAGACGACCTGCCTCCGCCTCATCGCCGGTTTCGAGCAGCCGACGACGGGGCATATCGAGATCTTCGGGGAGACGGCGGAGGGGACGCCGCCCTGGCGGCGGGCGGTGAACACCGTCTTTCAGGATTATGCGCTCTTCCCGCATCTCTCCGTTCTCGACAACGTCGCCTATGGCCTGATGATCCGGGGCATGGCGAAGCGGGAGCGCCATGCGAAGGCGGAGGAGGCGCTCGCGCTCGTCCGCCTCGCCGGCTT
The DNA here is from genome assembly GCA_030429105.1 of Alphaproteobacteria bacterium. Lineage (GTDB taxonomy): Bacteria > Pseudomonadota > Alphaproteobacteria > Rhodobacterales > Rhodobacteraceae > Pikeienuella. Next base: position 4,040 of record JAUIDE010000145.1, on the reverse strand, counting down.
CGGCGGCCGCCGCCCGGCGCAGCTTTCTGGCGGGCAGCGCCAACGCGTCGCGCTCGCCCGCGCCCTCGTCGGCGAGCCGAAGGCGCTGCTGCTGGACGAGCCGCTCGGCGCGCTCGACCTGAAGCTCCGGGAGGAGATGCAGGAGGAGCTAACCGCGCTCCAGCGCCAGCTCGGCCTAACCTTCGTCTTCGTGACGCATGACCAGGGCGAGGCGCTCTCGATGGCGGACCGCGTGGCGGTCTTCTCCGAGGGGCGGGTCATGCAGGTCGGCGCCCCAGAGGAGCTCTGGCGTCGCCCGGCCTCGCCTTTCGTCGCCCGGTTTGTCGGCGGCTCCAACGTGCTGGAACCGGACGCGGCGGAGCTGCTGGCCGGGCGGCGCGCCTTCGCCTCGCTCCGGCCGGAGGCGGTGCGGATCGGAGCGGAGGGGCGACCCGCCCGCGTGACGGGCGCGAGCTTCCTCGGCGGACAGGTGCGGCTGACGCTGGACGTGGAGGGGCTCCGCATCGTCGCGCTCCTCCCCTCGTCGGGGCCGGTGCCCGCCGTCGGAGATGCGGTGAGGGCGGACTGGTCGGCGGGCGATCTTCACCTTATGGAGGGCGGGGAATGAGCGCTGAAACGCCCGCCGCCGGGGGGCTCTCGGAGGCGCTCTGGCGCCGCCCCGGGCTCCTGCTCCTGCTCCTGCTGACCCCGCCGCTCCTCTGGCTCGGGATCGTCTATATCGGCTCGCTCTTAGCGCTCCTCGCGCAGAGCTTCTTCTCCATCGACGAATTCTCCGGCCTCGTGCAGCGCGAATTCACGCTCAAGACCTATCGCGAGCTTCTCACCACTCCCTCGAACCTCGACATTCTTCTCCGGACGGTGAGCATGGCGGCGGCGGTGACGGTCGCCGCCGCGATCATCGCCTTCCCCGTCGCCTATTTTGCGGCGCGCTATGCGAAGGGCGGCTGGAAGGCGCTCTTCTATCTCGGCGTGATGCTGCCGCTCTGGTCCTCCTATCTCGTGAAGGTCTACGCGTGGAAGCTGATCCTCGCGAAGGAGGGCATCCTCAACTGGGCGGTGGAGGGGATCGGGCTCGGCTGGCTGCTGCAGGCTTGGCTCTCGCTGCCGATCCTTGGCGGGAACTCCCTGTCAGTGAGTTATACGGGCACCTTCCTCGTCTTCCTCTATGTCTGGCTCCCCTTCATGATCCTGCCGATGCAGGCGGCGCTGGAGCGGGTGCCGGGGAGCCTCCTCGAAGCCTCCGCCGATCTCGGCGCCGCGCCGGCGGCGACGTTCCGGCATGTGATCCTCCCGCTCGCCCTGCCGGGCGTGGTGGCGGGCTCGATCTTCACCTTCTCGCTGACGCTGGGGGACTACATCATTCCCCAGATCGTCGGCTCCTCCCGGCTCTTCATCGGGCAGGCGGTCTACGCCCACCAGGGGACGGCGGGGAACATCCCGCTCGCGGCGGCGTTCACCGTCGTCCCTGTCGTCATCATGGTGATCTACCTCTGGCTGGCCAAGCGCGCGGGGGCGTTCAATGCGCTCTGACGGCCGCGCCCCGCTCTGGCTCAAGATCGCGGCGGCGGGGACGCTCCTGTTCCTCCACCTGCCGATCCTCCTGATCTTCGTCTACGCCTTCACGACGGAGGAGCGGACCTATCAATGGCCGCCGCCCGGCTTCACGCTCCGCTGGTTCGGAGCGGCCTGGGAGCGTCCCGACGTGTGGGAGGCCTTGACCCTTTCCGTGAAGGTCGCGGCGATCTCCACCGCGATCGCGCTCGTCCTCGGCACGCTTTGCGCCGCGGCCATCTCCCGCTCCCGCTTTTTCGGGCGGGAGGCGGTGTCGCTGCTCGTCATCCTGCCCATCGCGCTGCCCGGCATCATCACCGGCATCGCGATGCGGAGCGCCTTCTCCATCGCGGACATCCCTTTCTCGACCCTCACCATCGTCCTCGGCCATGCGACCTTCTGCGTCGTCGTCGTCTACAACAACGCGGTCGCCCGGTTCCGCCGGCTTTCCGGCTCGATGATCGAGGCCTCGATGGACCTCGGCGCGAACGGGTTCCAGACGTTCCGATACGTGATCCTGCCGAATATCGGCACCGCGCTTCTCGCAGGGGGGATGCTCGCCTTCGCGCTCAGCTTCGACGAGGTGATCGTGACGACCTTCACCGCCGGGCAGCAGCAGACCCTGCCGATCTGGATGCTGGAGGAGCTCGTGCGGCCCCGCCAGCGCCCCGTGACCAATGTCGTGGCGATGATCGTCGTCCTCGTCACCTTCCTGCCGATCCTCGCCGCCTACTACCTCACCCGCGACGGCGACCATGTCGCCGGCGGCGGCAAATGACCCTCAAGGAGGAAAGCCCATGAATGTCGACATGCTGATCGGCTCGGCCTTCGAGCCTGGCGCCGAGGCTCCCGAGCGGGTGCTCAACCCCCGCACCGGCGCGCTGATCGTGGAGGCGCCGGAGGCGAGCCCGGCGCAGATCGACCGCGCGGTCGCCGCCGCACGCGCCGCCTTCGCCACATGGTCCCGCACCAGCCCCGGCGAGCGGGCGGCCCGCCTCATCAGGATCGCCGACCGGATCGAGGCCGAGGCCGCCGACTTCGCGGCGCTGGAGGCGCTCAACTGCGGCAAGCCGAAGGGCGCCGCGCTGAATGATGAACTCCCGGCCATCATCGACTGCTACCGTTTCTTCGCCGGCGCCTGCCGGGTGATGCCGGCGAGCGCGGCGGGGGAATATCTCCCCGGCTTCACCTCGATGATCCGGCGGGACCCGATCGGCGTCGTCGCCTCCATCGCGCCCTGGAACTATCCGCTGATGATGATGGCCTGGAAGCTGGGTCCCGCGCTCGCCGGCGGCAACACAGTCGTCTTCAAGCCCTCGGAACAGACCCCGCTGACCGCCCTGAAACTCGCCAGCATCCTGGCCGAGGAGCTGCCCGAAGGCGTCTGCAACGTCATCCTCGGCCGGGGGGAGAGCGTCGGCTCTGCGCTCATCAACCATCCGGGAGTCGACATGATCTCCATCACTGGAGACATTGCAACAGGCCGCAAGGTGCTGGAGGCGGCGGCGCGGTCGGTGAAGCGGACGCATCTCGAACTGGGCGGCAAGGCTCCGGTGATCGTGTTCGACGACACCGATGTCGACGCCGTCGTCGCCGGCGTCCGAGCCTTCGGCTACTATAATGCCGGGCAGGACTGCACCGCCGCATGCCGGATCTACGCCGCGCCGAAGATTCACGACCGGCTTGTGGCGGATCTCGCCGCCGCCGTCTCCACCATCGCCTATGCGCGGGAGGATGACGGCGAGAACGAGATCGGGCCGCTCATCTCCCCACGCCAGCGGGACCGGGTGGCGAGCTTTGTGCAGCGCGCGGCGGAAGCGAAGCATATCGAGATAGCCGCGGGCGGCGCGCCGCATGACGGGCCCGGCTTCTACTACCAGCCGACGGTGATCGCCGGCGCGCTCCAGTCGGACGAGATCGTGCGGCGGGAGGTGTTCGGCCCCGTCGTCTCCGTCACTCGCTTCACGGAGGAGGATCAGGTAGTCGGCTGGGCGAACGACACCGATTACGGCCTCGCCTCCTCCGTCTGGACGCGGGATGTGGGGAGGGCGATGCGCGTCGCCTCCGGGCTCCGCTACGGCTGCACCTGGGTCAACACCCACTTCATGCTCGCGAACGAGTTGCCGCATGGCGGGCTCAAGCAATCCGGCTACGGCAAGGACATGTCGCTCTATGCGCTGGAGGACTACACGGCGATCCGCCACGTGATGATCGCCCATTCCTGAGCCCTGCGCGAATGGCCAGCCTTCTGCCCGCCGTACTCATACCGTAACCATAGGGGGTCTGCTATGACGCATTCAGAGGTCGCAAGGACCTTGGTAAGGGGATTCCAGGACGGGCAGGAGTGTGAGGGCTGACGCCTCTCTGCGCGGACGACTACGTTTCGGATTAGGGAGCGGACTCATATCTTTGCAATCCAAATTCGGATTGCGGCGATCTTGAGAGCGGCGAGGAAGTTGTCCGGGGATCGGTCGTATCGGGTTGCGAGG
>JAUIDE010000144.1 GCA_030429105.1 Alphaproteobacteria bacterium | reverse complement strand
GCCGCCGCGTCGGTCGAAGATCTGTCCGTGGGCGTCGCGGCGAGCGCGGACTCGCGGTCGCCGGGGGGCGACGACCGCGGGCAGATCAGCCGCGTGTCTGATCTGCCGGGCGCCTTTGACCGCAGCCCGAGAAGTAACCTGCCGCTTCGAGCGCTTGACCCTCTGGACCCCATCGCGCTTCCCCCTCCCTTCGCCCCGCGCTAGGACAGGCGAAACCGCGAAAGGCCCGGCGATGCCCGATCTTCCCCCCGTCTCCGCGCTCTGGGTCGGCGGCGCGCTGTCCTGGCTGGAGCGGCTTTGCCTCACGTCCTTCGTGGAGATCGGCCATCCCGTCCGCCTCTACGCCTACGAGCCGGTTTCGGGCGTCCCCGAAGGCGTGGAGGTTCGGGACGGGCGGGCGGTGGCGGGGACCGAGCTCTTCGTCCGGCATGAGCGGTCGGGCTCGCTCGCGCTCTTTTCCGATCTCTTCCGCTTCCGCCTGATGCTGCATGAGCCGGGGGCGATCTGGGTCGACACCGACGTCTATTGCCTCCGCCCGCTCGCCGGGCTCGGGCCGCATGTCTTCGGCTACGAGCAGCCGGGGCGGCTCAACGGCGCGGTGCTGGCGCTGCCGCCGGAAAGCGAGGCGCTGCGGCTGATGCTCGACCTCACAGCCGACCCCTACGCCATTCCCGAATTCTACCCGGCTCCCGCGCGCGCCGAGATGGCGCGGCGGAAGGCGGAGGGGAACCCGATGCACGCCTCGGAAATGCCCTGGGGCGTCTGGGGCCCGCAGGGGCTCACCTGGTCGCTGCACAAGACCGGCGAGGCGCGGTTCGCGCGGGCGGAGGCCGTCTTCTACCCCTCCCCCTTCCCGGCGCGGGCGGAGTTCTTCAAGCGGCCCACGCTGACCTTGCGGCGGATCACGGAGGAGACGCTGACCGTCCATCTCTGGGGCCGGATCAAGCGCATCGCGGGCAAGCGGCACGAGGGGCTCGCGCCGCCCGGTTCGTATCTCGGGACATTGCTCGCGAAGCACGGGATCGACCCGGCGGACTATCCTGTGCGGGAGCACGGGCGGTTCAGTTTCGGGGATGACGAAGAGGATTAGGCCAAGCCTAACTCCCGATGCGGAAAGCCATGCTTTCCCGAAGCCGATTTCCCGTTCATCCTCCCTTCATCCGACGAAAGGGAGGCGACGATGATCCGCACAGGCGCCCAGTATCGCGACTCGATCCGCGACGGCCGCGAGGTCCATATCAACGGCGAACAGGTGCGGGACGTGACGACCCATCCCGCCTTCAAGCCGCTCGTCGACATCCGCGCCCGCATCTACGACATGGCGCACGAGGCGGAGACGCAGCCGGTGATGACGGTGCGGGACGGCGAGGAGCTGAACGCCGTCGGCAACGCCCTGCCGAAAACGCAAGGAGACTGGTGGGCGAAGCGCCGGGCGACGGACGCGGTGATGGAGGATGTCGGCGGCATCGTCACCCGCGTGGGCGACGAGACGGTGGGCGAGATGTGGTCCCTCTATGACGGGCAGGACGTGCTCAACGAGGTCGACCCGCAATTCTCGAAGAACATCGAGCGGCATATCCTGAAGGTGCTGCGGGAGGACCCGTTCCACGTCTCCGCCAACACCGACCCGAAGGGGGACCGTTCCAAGGCCCCGCAGGATCAGGACCCGGACATGCTCCTTCATGTCGTGAAGGAGACGGACGCCGGCATCGTCGTCCGCGGCGCGAAATACGAGACGGCGGCGGCCTACGCCAACCAGGCCTTCACCAAGCCGACCATCGCCAACTGGGGCAACGCAGCGCTTTCCGACTACGCGGTCGGCTTCATCTGCGACCTCGGCAGCCCGGGGCTCAAGTTCATCTGCAGGTCCGGCTTCGCCGGGGCGCGGGGCGGCTGCGTGCGGGCGGATATCCGCGACTATCCGCTCGCAAACCGGTTCGACGAGGTGGACACCATCGTCATCTTCGACAACGTGCTGATCCCGTGGGAGAATGTGCTCTTCTACCGGCACACCAAGGCCGCGACCTTCATCCGCGCCACGCTCCACCGCTATTCCGCCTTCGCCTTCGTGCAGCGGACGCTGAAGCAGGCGGACATGATGATCGGCGCCGCGCTCTTCAACGCGCGGCAGACCGGGCTCGAAAAGCAGCAGGCGGTGCAGGAGAAGCTTTCGACGCTCGCCGTCTGGCGCGAGGGGATCAACGCGCACCTGACCGCCGCCATCGCGCTGGCCGAGCCCTCGCCCGCCGGGCTGCTGATGCCCAACCAGTCCCTGCTCTATACGGGCCGCGTCCACGCGATCTCGAAGCTGCACGAGATGATGCACATCGCGCGGGAGCTTTGCGGCGGGCAGATCTGCGTCACGCCCAACGTCGCCGACTTCGAGTCGGAGGAGACGCGGCCCTGGCTGGAGAAATACTACACCGTCAACGAGGACTGGGTGGCGGAGGACCGGCGGAAACTCCTCGCCTTCGCGCGCGACCTCCTGAATTCGGATTACGCCGGCCACCGGCTGACCTTCCAGCTCTTCGCCCAGTCCCCGCCCTTCGCGCATCTGGCGGCCGTCTACCGGAACTTCGACTGGGAGGGGCCGCTCGATTTCGTGAAGAATTCGGCCGGGCTCTCGGATAACGTCATCAATCTTGACGGGCGGGCGAAGGGAGACGGCGCGGTGACGAAATGGTTCAGCGAAAACATGCCGAAGGCGGCGGAGTGAGATGACGAGACATGACCCCCTCGACGCCGCCGCCGAGCTGAAGGCGAACGTCTCCGTCCCCTTCGAACGGGCGCGCGCCATGCCGCGCTCGGTCTACACCTCCGAGGCCTTCCTTCGCCGTGAGATGGAGGAGATCTTCGCCCGCGAATGGTATTGCGTCGGCCGCTCGGACCAGTTCGCCAAGCCGGGGGACTACATCGCGACCGAGCTGGCGGGCCAGCCGATCATGGTGCTGCGGGACCGGGACGGCGCGCTCCGCGCGCAGTCCAATGTCTGCCGGCACCGGATGTCCACCCTGCTGGAAGGCTCCGGCAATGTGGGCTCCATCGTCTGCCCCTATCACGCCTGGACCTACAATCTCGACGGCACGCTTCGCGGCGCGCCGGGGATGACGAAGAACGAGGCCTTCGAGAAGAAGGACATCTGCCTCCCCCAGATCCGCTGCGCCGAATGGCTCGGCTGGGTGCTGGTGACGCTGAACCCCGAGGCGGCGGACCCGGCGGATCAGTTGCGCGGCGTCTCCGACCTCGTGGGCGATTTCGGGATGGAGGAATACACGCAGACCTTCCAGGAGGAGCATCGCTGGAACACCAACTGGAAGGTTCTGGCCGAGAACTTTATGGAATCCTACCACCTCCCCGTCTGCCACGGCGCGACGATCGGGAGCTTCGTGAAGCTGGAGGAGATGGAATGCCCGCCGGGGCTGCCCGCCTTCAACTATCACTGGATCATGAAGGACCCGTCCTTCTTCCTCTCCGTCGCGCATCCGAATTCGACGCGATTGCAGGGGGAGCGGCGGCGGATGACCTATCTGCTGGCGATCTATCCCTCGCTCCTCATCACGCTGACGCCCGGATACTTCTGGTATCTCTCGCTCCACCCCGATGGCGTGGACCATGTGCGCATCCTCTTCGGCGGCGGGCTCTCCCCCGATTTCATGGCGGACCCGGCGGCGGAGGCGCATTTCACGGCGACGAAGAAGCTCCTCGACGAGGTGAACGAGGAGGACAGGGGCTGCACCGAGAAGGTGTTCCGCGGCCTCTGCTCCGCGATGGCGGAACCGGGGCCGCTCTCCCATCTCGAACGGCCGAACTACGATTTCGCGAGCTGGATCGCGGGCAAGCTGGGATGAGCGGGGCGGCGCCGATCCGCGCCGCCTTCGCCAGCAGAGGCGCAATGCTGCGCAAGACGAAAGCGCCCGGCCGATCCGCCCCGCGGATCGGCCCGCGGCCGCCCGCCCCCAGGCGGCCGCGTCTCCGCGGCCACCACGGGCGGCCGCGCGCCGATGCAGACGTTCGGGAAGGCTTGGCGCCCCTCGCCCTTCGGCTTGCGCCTTCGGGCGAACAGCCTCGGCGACCTTCCACTGGAAGGTCGCTTGTCGAGGCCGTGGCGCGCCGCCTTGAAGCGGCCGCCCCATGACCGCCCAACCCATCCGCGCCGCCTTCCTCGAGGGCATGAGCCGCGCCGCCGCCACCGTGAACGTCGTGACCACCGACGGCCCCGCGGGCCGCGCCGGCGTCACCGTCTCCGCCATGTCCTCCGTCTCGGCGGATGGCGAGGCGCCGACCATGCTCGTCTGCGTCCATCATCGCTCGCCTGCGGCGGAGACGATCATCGCCAACGGCTGCTTCTGCGCCAACGTGCTCAGGGACGACCAGTCCGACATTTCCGACGCCTTCGCGGGCCGCATCGCGCAGCCGGGCGGGGACAAGTTCGCCTGCGCCGACTGGCGGGCGATGGCGACGGGCGCGCCGCGCGTGGTGGACCCGCTGACGGCCTTCGACTGCCGCGTCGTCTCCTCCGAGCGGGTGGGGACGCATCACGTCTTCATCGGGGAGGTGCGGGAGGTGTTCCTGGCGGAGACCGGCTCCCCGCTCATCTTCGCGAACCGCGCCTATGGCGCCGCCGTGCGGCTCGGGCCCGGCCCGGGCGGTCGCGCCGCGGCGGGGAAGCTTTCGGTCGGCGCGCTCCACACCATCGGCCCCTATGTGCTGCCCGGCGTGCTCCGGGCGCTGGTGGAGGAGACGGGCGCGCTCGACATCGAGATCCACGAGGGCGACCAGGCTCATCTCGCGCGGAAGCTGCGGGCGGGGGAGATCGACCTCGCCTTCCTCTATGACATCCGGCTCGGTCGCGGGCTCTCCACCATCCCGATCACGGACCTTCAGCCCTACGTCCTGATGGCCGAGGGCTCAGCCATGGCGGGGCGGGACCGCTGGCGCCTCGCCGACCTTGCGGCGGAGCCGATGGTGCTGCTGAACTCGCCCCCCTCCCGCGACTATTTCCTCGGGCTCTTCGAGGGGATCGCGGAGCCGAAAGTCGCCTACACGGCGCAGAGCTTCGAGATGGTGCGGGGGCTGGTGGCGCACGGGCTCGGCTACACGATCCTCGCCACCAAGCCCGCCTCCCCGATGAGCTATGACGGCAAGGCGCTGACCATCCGGCCGCTGGCCGACGAGGTCAAACCCTCCCGCCTCGTCCTCGCGCAGCGCGAGGGCGTGGCGCGGAGCCCGCTCGCCGAGACGTTCATCCTCCACTGCATCGAGATATTCGGACTGGACCTCGCATGACCACGCATACGCGCATCCGCCCCTTCAACACGAAGGAGACATACCCCGAGCAGAAGCTCGACAACGATCTCTGTCAGGCGGTCGTGGCCGAGGGGCGCATGGTGTTCCTCCGCGGCCAGTGCCCGCAGGAGCTGGACGGCGGCGCGAATGTCGGGGTGGGGGACCCTGTGGCCCAGGCGCACAAGGTGATGCAGAACATCATGCAGTTGCTGGGCGAATGCGGCGCGGAGCCGGCGCATCTCGTGAAGCTCGTCGTCTATCTCACCGACGTGCGGCACCGCGAGGCGGTCTATCGGGTGATGGGGGAGTATATCCGCGGGGTCCATCCCGTCTGCACCGGGCTCGTCGTCGTGGCGCTGGCGCGGCCGGAATGGCTGGTGGAGATCGACGCCACCGCGGTCATCCCGGCATGACCTTCGCCATCGTCGCCCGCTGCGCGGATACCGGCGCCTTCGGCGTCGCCGTCGCCTCCTCCTCCCCCGCCGTCGCCGCCCGCTGCGCCTATGCCGAGGCGGGGGTCGGCGCCGCGACGAGCCAGAACGTGACCGACCCCCGGCTCGGCCCCCGCGCCCTCCGGCTGATGCGGGACGGGGCGGGCGCGGCGGAGGCCGCCGCGATCATCGCGCGGACGGCGGAGCATGCCGACTTCCGGCAGGTGCTGGCGGTGGACGCGCAGGGCGGAGCGGGCATCTTCTCCGGCGCGAAGTCGCTCGGAATCCATGCCGAGGCGCGGGCGGAGAATGTCGCCTGCGCGGGGAACCTGCTGGCGAACGAGGGCGTGCCGGGGGCGATGGTCGCGGCCTTCCTCGGCGCCGGGGGCGCGCTCGGGGACCGGATCGTCGCCGCGATGCGTGCCGCGCTCGCTTCGGGCGGGGAGGCCGGGCCGGTCCGCTCCGCGGGCATGAAGATCGTGACGGACGTTCCCTGGCCGGTCGCCGACCTCCGCGTGGACTGGACGGAGGGCTGCCCGGTCACAGAGCTCGCCGCCCTCTGGGAGCGGTGGAAGCCGGAGATGGAGGCCTACCGCACCCGTGCGCTCAATCCGGCCGCGGCGCCGAGCTATGGCGTGCCGGGGGACGAGTAGCGGGGGGGCTCCGGTCGCCAGCCCCGCGCGGGCGGGTCGGCGCCCTCGGAGCAACCCTGCTTTCGCGATTCTCCAACGATAACAGGGGCATGACCCCCCGCACACGCGCGTGCAGGCCTACCGGTCGTCCGCCATCGCCGGCGCCGGCTCCACCTCTTCCACCGCCCGCCGCGCGGCGGCGCCGATCGCCTTCTGCTCCTGTGCGGTGATCTGCCCCTCCCGCGCCGGGTCGTCGAGTCCGGGGATGCGGACGGTGACCTCCTTGTGCGCGAAATGGATCCCCTCCTTCTCGAAGAGGCTGCGGATCTCCTGATAGACGAGCTTCCGCGTCGTCCACTGGTCGCCGGGCCGGGTCATGAACTTGACCCGGATGATCATCGCGCTGTCCTCCATCATGTAGACGCCCTGGGACTTCAGCGGCTGGACGAACTTCTGCCCCTCGGTCGGATGCTCC
>JAUIDE010000143.1 GCA_030429105.1 Alphaproteobacteria bacterium | reverse complement strand
TCATCGCCGAGGACGTCGAGGGCGAGGCGCTGGCCACGCTCGTCGTCAACAAGCTCCGCGGCGGCCTGAAGATCGCAGCCGTGAAGGCTCCGGGCTTCGGCGACCGGCGGAAGGCCATGCTGCAGGACATCGCGATCCTGACCGGCGGCCAGGTCATCTCCGAGGATCTCGGCATGAAGCTCGAGAATGTCGGCATCGACATGCTCGGCACGGCGCGGAAGGTGTCCATCAACAAGGACAACACCACGATCATCGACGGCCATGGCGAGAAGGCCGAGATCGAGGCGCGTGTCGCCCAGATCCGTCAGCAGATCGAGGAGACGACCTCGGACTACGACCGCGAGAAGCTGCAGGAGCGGCTGGCGAAGCTCGCCGGCGGCGTCGCGGTCATCCGCGTCGGCGGCTCCACCGAGGTCGAGGTGAAGGAGCGCAAGGACCGTGTGGACGACGCGCTGAACGCCACCCGCGCCGCGGTGCAGGAAGGCGTCGTTCCGGGCGGCGGCGTGGCGCTCGTGCAGGCGGGCCGCGTGCTCGTCGGGCTCGAAGGCGCGAACGCTGACCAGACGACGGGCATGAAGATCGTCGCCCGCGCGATCCAGGCCCCGCTGCGGCAGATCGCCGAGAACGCCGGCGTCGACGGCGCGGTGGTGGCCGGCAAGGTCATGGAGTCGAAGGAGAAGAACTTCGGCTTCAACGCCCAGACCGAGGAATATGGCGACATGTTCAAGATGGGCATCATCGACCCGGCCAAGGTCGTGCGCCACGCGCTCGAGGATGCGGCCTCCGTCGCCTCCCTCCTCATCACCACCGAGGCCATGGTCGCCGACAAGCCGGAGCCGAAGGGCTCCGCGCCGGCGATGCCCGACATGGGCGGCATGGGCGGCATGATGTAAGACCTCGCATCAGTCGAGGGACAGTGCGGGCCGCTCCGGGAGGAGCGGCCCGTTTTCGTTGACGAGGCTTCGCGAGGCTCTTGCGCGCCGCGACGGGCGGGGCCAAATCATGCGCGGGCGATCTTCGGGGCGCGCGTTCGCGCCCCCGCCCGGGAGGACGGGGCCGCACCGGGCCCGCATCATGACCATCACATCAGCCGGCCTGGAGCCGGGGCGCCCGGCGCCCCTGCCCTTCACCCGATGGCGCCGCCTCGGCTTCGCCGTCTCGCTCGCGCTCCTCGTCGCGACCTTCGCCGCGCTGGGTTTTCGGGGACTAGACCTCGGGATCGACTTCACCGGCGGCGTCTCCGTCGAGGCTGCGCTGGGGCGGGAGGCGGATGCGGCGGCGCTGGAGGCGCTCAGGGGGCGGCTCGCGGCGGAAGGGTTGCCGGACGCCGAGACGCAGGGGCTGGACGGCGGCTCTATCCTCATCCGCCTGCCTCCCGGCGAGGGCGGGAGCGCGGCGGCGGACGCCGTCTCCCGCGCGCTCGGGCCGGAGGCGGAGATACGCTCGGTGGATGTGGTGGGCCCCAAGGTTTCGGGGGAACTCTTCCGCAGCGGCGCGCTCGCCAGTCTCCTCGCGGTGGTCGGCATCGCGATCTACATCTGGCTGCGGTTCGAGGCGCGTTTCGCCTTCGCAGCCTTCCTGACGACGGCGCATGACGTGGCGATGGTGGTGGGCCTCTTCGCGATCACGCGCCTTTCCTTCGACCTCACTTCCATCGCCGCATTGCTCGCCGTGGCGGGCTATTCGATCAACGATACGGTGGTGGTGTTCGACCGGATCCGGGAGACGCTGGGCCGCCCCGGCGCGGGGCCCCTGCCTCTCGTCATCGACCAGGCGGTGACGGAGACGCTGCGGCGGACGCTGATGACATCGGGCACGACGCTGGCCGCCACGGTCTCCCTGATGATCTTCGGCGGCCCCGCCCTCTTCGGCTTCGCGGCGGCGACGACCTTCGGCATCGCCCTGGGCACGATCTCCTCCATCTGCATCGCCGCGCCCCTGCTCCTCCACCTGCCCGGGGCGCTGACGCGGCGGGCGGAGGAGAAAGGGAAGGATGAGGCGGGGTGAAGGATGTATGCACACAGTGTGCAGGGGGCTTATGTATCTGTTACAAATAATTTATCTGAAAATAGGTCGCGCGAGTGGCGTCGACGTTCCGAGGTGCTTCGATCAGGCGACAGAGCCCCGTGATCCCCGATTTCATTGTTCGAGCGCTCGGGGCGGCGACCCACGCCGATCCACGGATTGATCCGGATCCCTGCCCGCGCTCGGGCTCGCCGCCGGACCCCGAGCATGCCACAAAATCAACAGACAGGCCCGCGGTCCGATCTTCGAGCGACGCTGCGGCCCGGCCCCCCCTGCCCTGCGGCCTTCGCCTCCGGGCGGCCGCGTGCGAGAACCGGGTCCACACCCGCTTGCGCTCCCACCGCGGCTCCGCCACCTTCCGCTCCGTGAGCGGCGGAAAGGTGAGACGATGCTGAAATCCCTGTTCCGCTTCTTCCTCGGCCTCTTCCTCCTCGCCTTCGCCGCTGCGCTCCTCGCCGCCCTGCTCGTGGTCGAGCGCAGTCCGTCCCTCCCCGAATCCCCGCCGCCGGGCCCGGAGGACGTGCTGGCCGCGCGCGGCTTCGCCAATTCGGTCAAGCGCGCGCTGTCCGGGGAGGGCGATGTGGAGCCGGTCGTCGTCACCGAGGCGCGGTTCAACAGCATGGTCCGACTCGGCGCGCGGTTTCTCCCGGGCTTCCGGGGGCGCGTGACGCTGGAGGAGGGCGCGGTGCTCGGGGAGGCGTCGGCTCCCGTGCCCTTCACCGGCGGCGCGCTCTGGGTGAACGCCTCGGCGACCGCGCCGGAATTCGAGGGCGAATTCGCCCTCGGCTCCCTCCGCGTCGGGCGGCTGAGCCTCCCGCCGGGCCTCTCGCTCGAAGCCGGGCGCCTCGCGGCCAATCTCCTCTTCGGGAACGGAGTGGGGGACACTGTGGCGGGCGCCGCCACAAGGCTCGAGGTGGAGGGGGATGCGGCCTCGATCACCCTCGCGATCCGGCAGGTCGGCGGCAACCGGGTCGCCCGCGGCGTTTTCAGCGCCCTACGCGGCTCCGACCTGCCGCCGCCGGAGGCGGTGATGCGGGAGGCGCGGCGCATCGCGGAAGCGATGGCCCGGGGCGACCTGCCTGCGGAGGGGAGCTTCCTGCCCTACATCCGCTTCGCCCTCGCCTCTGCGTTCGACTCGGCCGCGGCCGAGGGGTCGGCGGAGGCCTACACCGCCTCGATCCTCGCCCTGGCCGCGCTCTGCGGCGCGCGGGACTTCACGACCGTCATGGGCGGCCTTTTCGATCCACGCCGCGAATCCGGGCTTGCGGAGGCCGATTGCCGCGCCCTCAAGCTCAACGGGCGGATCGACAGTCGCCGCCATTTCATCACCGCCGCCGCGGTCCAGGCCGCCTCCAACCGCGGCTATTCCGTGACGATCGGCGAGTTCAAGGAGTTGCATGACATCGCCGCCGCCGGCGGGTTCGACTTCACGGACATCGCCGCGAACAATTCCGGCATCCGGATGTCGAACCGGATGATGGCCGCGCCGGCCGCGGACTGGCCCGCGCTCCTCGCCCGGATCGGGGCGGAGAGCGACGTCATCATCGACTATGCCGGCCTGCCTTCGATCATGTCGGATGAAGAGTTCCGCGCCCGCTTCCGCGATCTCGACAGCGAAGCCTACGCCGCAATGCTGGCGGAGATCGAGGCGCGGATCGACCTGCTGCCACTCCACCGGAACGAGTAGCGCGGCGGGCTCACCCGCCCGCCGCCTCCCGCCGCTCCTCCAGCTCCAGCCATTCCTCCTCCGCCGCATCCAGCGCCGCGCGCCGCTCGGCGAGCGCCTCGGTCGCCTTCGCGAACTTCTTCGGCTCGCGGGAGAAAAGCTGCGGGTCGGCGAGGAAATTCTCCAGTTTGGCGATCTCCGCCGAAAGCCGCTCCATCTCCGCCGGGAGGACGGAGAGGCGGTGCGTTTCCTTGAAGCCGAGCTTCCTCACGGCCGGCCTTTCGGCGGCGACGGGCCGCGCCCCGGCCTTCGGCGCCGGCTTCTCCGGCTTCGCCGCGGCCGGCCCCTCGCCGCGCTGGCTCCGGTAGTCGGACCAGCCGCCGGCATATTCGATCGCCGCGCCGTCGCCTTCCAGCGCGATCACCGAGGTCGCCACCCGGTCGAGGAAGTCGCGGTCATGGCTGACGAGGAGCGCGGTGCCCTCATAGTCCGCCAGCAGCTCCTGAAGGAGGTCCAGCGTCTCGATGTCGAGATCGTTGGTCGGCTCGTCTAGGACGAGGAGGTTCGATTCCCGCGCCATGATCTTCGCCAGCAGGAGCCGCGCCCGCTCCCCGCCCGAAAGCGCGGAGACGGGGCCGCGCGCCTGCCCCTCGTCAAAGAGGAAGGACTTGAGATAGCCGACCACATGTTGCGGCCGCCCGCGCACCATCACCTGGTCCGACCGCTCCTTCGGCCCGCGAAGGTCGCCCTCCGTCAGCGTCTCCCAGAGCGATTTCTCGGGGTCGAGCGCGGCGCGGTTCTGGTCGAACCGGGCGATCACGAGGTTGGAGCCGAGCCGCACCCGCCCTTCGTCCGGCTCCAGAAGGCCGGTGAGCATGTTGAGCAGCGTCGTCTTCCCCGCCCCGTTCGGGCCGACGAGCGCGACCCGGTCCCCCCGCGCGATCCTCGTCGAGAAGGGGCGCAGGATCGTCCGCTCGCCGAAATGCTTTGCGATCCCGACCGCCTCGATCACCAGCTTGCCCGAGGCTGGCCCGGCGGAAAGCGCCATCGCCGCGCGCCCCGTCTCTGCGATCTGCGCCGCCCTGCCCTCGCGGAGCTCCGCCAGCCGCCGCACCCGGCCCTGGTTGCGCGTGCGGCGGGCGGAGATGCCCTCCACCGCCCAGCGCGCCTCCGCCTTGATGAGCCGGTCGAGCTTGTGCCGCGCCGCCCGCTCCTCCTCCAGCGTCTTGTCCCGCCAGTCCTCGAACCCCTCGAACCCGCGTGAGACGCGGCGGCATTCCCCACGGTCGAGCCAGAGCGTGGCGCGGGAGAGGAGGGAGAGGAAGCGCCGGTCATGGCTGATGAGGATGTAGGCGGACTGTGTCGCCGCCAGCGTCTCCTCGAGATATTCGATGCAGGCGATATCGAGATGGTTGGTCGGCTCGTCGAGCAGCAGGAGGTCCGGCTCCCCGGCGAGGCAGCGGGCGAGCGCGGCGCGCCGCCGCTCCCCGCCCGAGGCGGTCTCCGGCGCGGCCTCCGCCTTCACCTGGAGGCCGTCCATCGCCATCTCCGCCCGCCAACGCTCCTGCGCCGGAAGGTCCGCCGCCGCGAAATCGCCGAGCGTCGCGAAGCCGGTGAAGTCCGGCTCCTGCGGCAGATAGGCGATCGCCGCGCCGGGCCGGGCGAAGCGCGTCCCCGCATCGGGCTCCACGAGCCCGGCGACGATCTTCAGCAGGGTCGATTTCCCCGCCCCGTTCCGCCCCACGAGGCAGAGCCGCTCCCCGGGAGAGACGGAGAGCGAGAGATCGGTGAAAAGCGCGTTCGGCCCGAAGCCGAGCGTCACGCCGTCGAGGGTCAGGATCGGGGGCTGGGCCATGCGCGCCGGGTAGCGCCCGGCGCGCCCCGGCGCAAGGGCTCAGCCGCCGCGGCGGAACGGGCCTCCCGGCCCCTGGAAGTCCGGGTTGGTGGGCGGCGTCAGCTTCGCCATGAAGCTCGCCAGCCGCCGGCCGAAATCCGGGTCCGAAGGCACCGGCGAGCCCGCGGCGACGAACACCGCCTCGGTGACGGGCCGCCCCGCGCTGGAGCAGAAGGCGCCGAGGATGCGCAGCTCCGATCCCGCCACGCCGCCTCGCGCCTCACCCGCGCAGGCCTTCCGCGGCGTCGTCCCGCTTTGCGGCGCGATGACGAGCACGAGATGGGGGCCGGTGCGCGCCGTCGTCGCGGCGCGGATCGTGCGGGGGTTGAAATAGGCCGGGAGCCGGATCGCCGCCGCGATCTCCTCCGGCCCCGCCCCGTCCCGCGTCGCGCCGATGATGGCCGCCTCGCCTCCGGCCCCGGCAAAGACCGAGACGTATTCGGGCTGATAGTTCGGGTCGATATAGTCCTGAATCACCAGGTCGGCGGAAGCCGGCCCGGTCGTGCAGGCCGAGGTCGCGAGCAGCGCGCCTGCGGCGAAGACGCCGACAAATCTCTTCATGGTCGATCCTCCTTGCCCCCGTTCCGTTCAAGATGGGGCGAAGGTTTCACGGCGGAAAGCCCGGATGCCGGCGGCGTGACATAAGTCTCAGAGGTCCGCGTGGAATTCCTCGAGGAGATGCCGGACGACGGCGCGCCCCGCCTCCGCCGCATCGCCGCTCGCCGCCTTCGCCGCCTCGAAGACAGCGCGTTGCCGGTCGGCGCCGTTGCCGGCCTCCGCGATCCGCAGCATCCCCTCGACCTCGACCAGCGAGCCGAGCGCCGCCGCGTCCTCCTCGACGAGCGCGACCAGCTCCTCCGCCAGCTCCGCGAAGGGGACAATGGCGCCGCGGCCGAAATCGATCAGCCCTTCCGCCATGCCGTAGCGCTGCGCGCGCCAGCGGTTCTCCGCGATCAGGAACCGGTCATACATCCGCCAACGCTGGTTCTTCGTCTTGAGCCGCCAGAGCATCCGCATGATCGCCTGCGTCGCCGCGGCGATGGTCACGGCGTCCTCCAGCCGCGGGCAGACGTCGCAGATGCGGCTTTCGAGCGTGGGGAAGCGGTGGGAAGGCCGCAGGTCCCACCAGATCTTCGAGCCGTCCTCGATGATCCCGAGATCGATCAGCGTCGCGAGCATCCGCTCATAGTCCGCCCAGCTCGCCACCTGGGGCGGGAGCCCGGTGCGGGGCAGGTTGTCGAACACCGTGAGCCGGTAGGAGGAAAGCCCCGTATCCCGCCCTTGCCAGAAGGGGGAGGAGCAGGACATCGCGAGAAGATGCGGCAGGAAATAGCTCATCTGCGGCATGAGGTCGGTGCGGAGCGCATCGTCATCCAGCCCGAC
>JAUIDE010000142.1 GCA_030429105.1 Alphaproteobacteria bacterium | reverse complement strand
CCTACGCCTACGTCGCAGCGTCTACTGACGACGCCCTGACCGTTGTGGACATCTCCAATCCTGCCAGCCCTTCCATCGTCGGCAGCGTGTCCAGCGGCACTCAACTAGACGGCGCGAGCGGTGTCGCGGTCGCGGGTTCCTACGCCTACGTCGCAGCAGATATTGGCGACGCCCTGACCGTCATTGACCTCGGCGTTGATACCGGCGTCTAGCAGGAGACCGTTCATGCGTTACATCCACACCGACGCCCCCGACAGCCCCCGCGCCCTGCCGCGCGCATGGCGCAACGTCTCCGGCCTGCACCTGCTCGACGCCCCGGCGCTCGCGGCCCTCGGCTGGCTGCCGTGGGTTGACGCGCCCGCGCCGGAGGTTGATCCGATCCACGAGCGGGCCGTTCCGGGCGTGGAGATCGGCGCGGCGGAGGCCAAGCGCGTCTGGTCCGTCGAGCGGCGGGAGGACATTCCGGGCGTCGAGGCGATGGCGACGAAGCAGATCGGGCGCATCAAGCTCGAATGCGGGCGCGCGATCGAGGGCGAATATCCGCTCTGGAAACAGGCGAACCTGATGGCCCGCGCGATCGAGCTGCTGGACATCCGCCGCGACCGGCCGCTGACGGCGGCGGAGAGCGCCGAGCGCGACGCCATCGAGGCGGCGCGGGACTGGATCAAGCGCCAGCGCGCGGAATCCGACCGGCTGGAGGCGCTCGTCGCCGCGCTCCGCGACGGGGAGGGCGGCGAGGACGCGAAGCGCCGCGCGCTGTCCGCGCTCGGCTTCGCCGCGGTCGCCTGATGCTCGGATTCGCCCCGCTCGGCGCCGCGCCGCTCGGCCTGCCGGCCGCGGCCGCGGCGCCCGCCCCGCCGGCGCTGACGCCGCAGGTCTGCCTCGACGTGGTCTGGCGGCGGCCCCGCCTCGGCGCGGCCTGGCTCCGCGGGGCGCTGGATGTCGACTGGAGGAGATGCCCGTGACCCGAAACCTGCCCCCCATCCACGCCGGCGACAGCCTGGTCGTCGCCGTGACCGTCGCCGACGGCGCCGCCCCGCTCGACCTCGCCGGCGCGTCCGTCACCGCGCGGCTGCGCGGCGAGACGGGCGCCGTGCTCCCGCTCCAGGTCGCCGTCGAGGACGCCGCGGCGGGGCGCTTCGTCATCAGCCTCGCGGCCGGCGCCGTGACGGCCGGGCGCTGGCGGCTGCAGGCGCGCGTCGCGCTGCCGAACGGCGAGGCGCAGACGGTGACCGACGCGACGCTCACCGCGGAGCGCAGCATCTTCTGACCCGCCGGCGGCGGGCGACGAAGCCGCGGGCGGGGCTCTAGCCGCCCAAGCCAGCCCTCGGAGGGCGGCCGCAGGGAAGGAGACGCGGATGAACCGGAGGGACTGGAACATGCTTTCGCCCGAAGAGCAGGAGCGCCGGCTGCGCATGATTGCGGAGGCGGTGGACGACGAGGTGATCGTCGAGCTGCGCGCGCTGATCCGCTCGCAGCGGGAGGGCCGCGTGATCGGCCGCTGGCTGCGGACGCGCTGGAAACTGCTGACCTTCCTGCTCGGCGGCCTCGTCGCCGGGGTCGCGCTGCGGCACGACATCGCGGCGGTGCTGGAGGTGATGCGGCGATGAGACGCGCGCCCCGCCGCCCCGCCGCAACAGCCGCAACCGCCAGTAGGAGCCGCCGATGATCCCCCTCGCCATCCCCCTCGCCGTCGCCGCGGCGCAGGCGCTGCTGCCCTCGCTCGTCTCCCGCATCGCGGGGGACAAGTCGGGCGACATCGCCGAGCGCGCGCTCGGCGCCGTGCTGGACGTCGCGCAGGTCGCCGCGCCGGACCGGGGCGACGCGCACCGCATCCGCGCCGCCATCGCCGCCGTCCAGGGCTCGCCGGAGCACATGGCGGAGGCGGTGAGCCGCCTCGCCGAGATCGAGGAGGCGGAGCGGCAGGCCGAGCTCCTCGCCATCGTCGAGCAGGCGAAGACGGCGCGGGCGGAGCTCTCGACGGGCGACCGCTTCATCCAGCGCGCGCGGCCCGCGGCGATCTGGGCCTCGATCCTGCTGACCTCGGCGCTTGTCGTCTCCGGGATCGTGCTCGTCTTCACGAATCCGGAGGGGCTCGCGCTCCTTCGCGAGCTGATCGACACGCTCGAATGGGTGATGCTCGCCCTCCTCGGCGTCGCCGGCGTCTACACCGGCGCGCGGACGCTGGACAAGCGCGCGGGCAAGGCCGGCGGCGAGGCGCCGGAGCGGCGGGGGATCTGGTGAGCAGCCCGTGGAAGCGCCGGGTCGAGATCGGCCCGCATGTGCTGTTCGAGGGGGATTGCCTCGAAATCCTCCCGACGCTCGGGCCGGTGGATGCTGTCGTGACGGACCCGCCTTATGGGATTGCGTATGCAAAAGGCGCTGGCGGGCGCGGCAAGCACAGCCGGAGGAACCATAGCCAGCCGCTCAAAGGCGACGACAAGCCGTTCAACCCCAGCCCGTTCCTTCGCTGGCCTTGCATCCTGTGGGGGGCAAATCACTACGCGGCCCGCCTGCCGCATGGTCGCTGGCTGGCGTGGAACAAGCTGGGCGATCTGGAGCCGTGGGACAGCTTCAGCGATGTCGAGTTCGCTTGGCAAAACGAACGAGCGGCGGATCGCATTTTCTCGCTTCTCTGGAAGGGCATTTGCCAAGCAGAGAAGGCAAACGGCGGCGAACGCGGTCACCCGACCCAGAAGCCCATCGCCCTCATGCAATGGTGCCTCGGCTTTCTCCCCAAGGCGCAGACCATCCTTGACCCATTCATGGGCAGCGGCACAACCGGCGTCGCCTGCGTTCGCGAGGGGCGGCGCTTCGTCGGCTGTGAATTGGACCCCGGATATTTCGAAATAGCCTGCGAGCGCATCGAGCGGGAGATGCGCCAGCCTCGCCTAGACCTCCCCGCGCCGCCAAAACTGGAACAGGAGGCGCTGCTGTGAGCGCCCCCTCCAGCGCCGACGCCGCCTTCTTCGCCGCGATCCGCGAGACGCTCTTCTCCGGCCGCCTGAGCCAGGCGCAGGTCGACGGCGTGACGCGGATCGCCCGCGCCGCGCGCGCCTGTGGCTGCGAGCCGGCCCAGGGCGCCTACATCCTCGCGACGGCGCACTGGGAGACGGGGCGGCGGATGCAGCCGGTCCGCGAGGGCTTCGCGAAGACGGACGAGGCCGCGATCGCGGCGGTGACGCGGCTGCACCGCGAAGGGCGGATCAGCCGGAACTACGCGCTGCCGGACCCCGAGACGGGCCAGAGCTATTTCGGGCGCGGCGACGTGCAGCTCACCCACAGGTTCAACTATGCGGACTGGTCGGCGCGGCTCGGGCTGGACCTTGTCAACGATCCCGGCCTCGCGCTCGACCCGGCGATCTCCGCCCGCATCCTCGTCGAGGGCTCGATGCGCGGCACGTTCACCGGCCGCGCCCTGCCCTCCTACGTCTCCGGCGAGAAGCGGGATTTCACCGGCGCGCGGCGCGTCATCAACGGGCGCGACAAGGCGGCCGAGATCGCCGCGCTGGCGGAGCGCTACCTCGCCGCCATCGGGGCCGGCATGACGGCGGCGGCGCCCGCCGCCCCGCCTGTCGCGCCGCCCGCCGTCTCGCCGCCCCCCGCGCCGCGCCCGGAGCCGCGGGCCGAGGCCGACCTGATTCGCCTCGAAACCCGCCTCGCCGCGCTCGAGGCCGACCTCGCCGCCGCCCGCGCGTGGCGCGAAAGGGTGAAAGCGGCGGTCGCCGCCTGATCGGGGATGCCGCGGTGATCCTCCTCGACCTCCCGCTGCTCTGGGGCGTGCTCGCCTTCGCGGCGATGGTGGCGCTCTGCGCCCGCCGCCCGCTTTCCAAACCACCCAGCAACCCCTTGATTTTCCGCAAGGCCAACCGGGCTAGATCGGGAAAGCGGGCTCCCTGAAATCGCAAGACCTTACGGGCAGTTTCCAACCCTCCATCCGGAGTCGCCACTCCCCTACTTTTCCCCTTTAAGATCAACGCGCTTTCCACTCCGGATCGGGGCGCTTTCCAATTTCCGGCGCGCTTCGACCGCCTGCATCGCGGATTCCGCCATGCGGCGGCGTTCGGCTTGCTTCGTGTAGTGCTCGCTCTGGCCGGAATTCGCGTGGCCGAGGACGGAGCTGATGCGGAGGGCGCTTTCGCCGGCTTCGGCGAGGTCTCCGCCCATCGTGTGACGGAGGCCATGCGCGCGGGCGCTGACGCCGGCCGCCTCGCAGGCGCGGCGCCACCAGGCGCCGAAGCCTTTCGGGGAGCGGGGGCGGCCGCCGCGTTCGGGGACGAAGGTGAGCGCCCCGGCGGGGGCGTGGGCGAGCGCCGCCTCCAGCTCGGCGGAGACGGGGATCTCCACGCGGTCGCCCGTCTTCGCCTGGTTCCAGCAGAGCCAGAGCCGCCCGCCCCGGCGCGCAAGGTGCTGGCGGCCGAGCTGCACGATGTCCCCCCGCCGCGCGCCCGTCCAGTAGAGCAGCTCCAGCGCCATGCGCTGCGGCGTGCCGTGCGGCCAGCGGGCGCGGAAGCGGGCGACGTCCTCCGCCTCCCACGCCCGGCGGCGCGCGTATTTCACGCGCGGGGGCGTCACGGCGGCGGCCGGGTTCTCCTCGATCCAGCCCGCCCCCTTCGCCCAGTCCAGCGCGGAGCGCCAGACGCGGAGGCGGTTTCGCCCGGCGGCGGGCGTGCGCTTGGCGATGTCGGCGGCGAGGATGCGCGGCGTCAGCGCGCGGATCGCCACGCGGCCGCCCGCGCCCTCCTTCTCCCGCTCGATCGCGCGCATCACGGCGGCGCGGCTTTCGCGCGTGCCGGGGGCGAGGGAAAGCCAGGCGCGGCTCGAGCGGTAATGCTCGAACATCGCGGAGACGGAGCGGGGCCCGGCGCGCGGGGCCGGCGCGGGCTCGGCGGGCCGGTGCTCCCGGTCGAGCGCGAGCCATGCGGCGATGAAATCGGGGTGGTCGAAGGGCAGCGCGGGGAGGGCGTGGCACTTCCTCGACGGCGCGACGTAATAGAGGAAGAGCCGCCCGCGGGAGACGACCCGCTTGACGTGCCTGAGCCTCACCCGAACGCCTCCTCCGCGGCCCGTCGCTCTTCCTCCTCCGCGCCCTCGCCCTGTTGTGGGAGGCTGGCGATCCATGCGTCAAGGTCGGACCGGCGCCAGCGCACGAAGCCCGGCGCGATCTGGACGGGCTTCGGGCCGTAGGAGCGGAGCGAGTTCACGCTCATCCCGGCATAGGCCGCCGCGGCTTCCCCGGTCATCATCGCCGGGGCGGAGAAGGGGAGCGCGGCGGCGCGGGTCATGGGGCGCGGCCCGCGTCGATGATCCGGCGGAGCCAGAGAGCGCGCGTCTCGACCTGCCCGACCACGGCCTCGCCGGCGCGGATCGCCTCGATGTAGCGCTCGGCTATCTCCGCCGCCGCCGGATCGCGGAGATGCGGCGGCGTGTATTTCGGCCCCTCGGCGCCCATGATCCAGCAGCCTTCGAAAAGGCTCTGCAGGTCTTCCACCAGAATCGGCAGGGCGAGGCGAAGCGCGGCGTGGGCCGGGTCATTCATCACTCACCCTCCGCCTGAAAAAACAGCGCCCCGGCGACCGGTTCGACGATCTCGAACCCGTCCGGCAGGAAGCGCAGGAAGTGCTCGCGCAGCGCGCGGTCGATCTCCGGCGCCTGCGCCTCGGCGGGGAGCGTGATCGTCCCGGCGAGGAAGCGCTCCTTTCCAGGGAAGCGGGCGACGGCGCACCACGAGCGGATCGCGGCTTTCATCGGTTCGCGAGCTCCAGCAGGACGTCGGCGTGGCAGGGCTCCCCGGCTTGCACCAGCAGAGGAGGTCGCGGCCGCGGAGATCTTCGAGCGCGGCCTTCAGGTGCTCCGCGCCCGGATGTTCGGGCGCGAGGCAGGTCTCGATCCAGTCCCGATAGAGCGCGACCGCCTCCGCCGCGTCTTTCGCCTCGACGCCGATCCGGAACGGATTGCCCCACGGGCTGCGCCCCCGCCCGCTGCGCGAGACGACGACGGCGCCCTCGGGCTTCCGCCAGCCGGCGGCGCGGGAGAGCTGGAGGCGGCGAGGGGCGGTCATAGCGGCTCCAGCGGCTGATCGGCTCGGACGTAAAGCGGGTGGCGCGGGTGCCCGTCCTTCGTTTTTCCGAGGCAAAGCAATCGGCCTCGAAAGCGCGCCTTGACGAGAGCCGCTCGGCCCAGATGTGATCCATGCGCGCCCCAGGCAGCGATAGCTATGTCAGCGCGGGACATCGCGTCAGCGATGAACCAGTCGTTTCTTTCGCCGATCGGATCGCCCGCGCGCTTCATGTCCGCGGGGCTCGTGGCGCGAAAGGCGAAGAGGTTCACGACACCCAGCGATCCAGATCCTTCGCGCTTGGCGAAGGCGATGCAGCGCCGAATCGTCGGGTCATCGGCTTCGGCGTCAGCCGTCGATGGGTTGAGCATCAAAAAGATGCATGTCGGCCCTTCGGCCCATGATCTTGTGAGCTGATACCTATAGAGGCCGCAGTCAGAGATAACTGCTCCCATCACTCCCCATCCCCGCACCATCCCGGCCGGTCGGCCTCGTCGCAACCGTCCGGGCCGCAGCTTTCCCAGCGGCGGAGCCATCCCGCATCCAGGCCGGCGGCGATGGCGCTCTTCCCGTCGATCTCGAGGTCGGCGCAGGGGCGGCCCCAGCCGCAGAGGTGGCCGGTCGTCACGATCTCCCAGCGGCCCGGGGAGCCGGCGATGAAGGCGGCCAGCGCCTCCTTCGCGGCGCGGGCGTCGTCGCGGCCCGCCTCGCAGGGCGCGTCCAGCTCCGCCGCGTCGACGCCGGGGAGGCGGTAGGTGCGGCCGTTGGTGCGGAACGTGTCGCCGTCGCGGACGATGACCTGCTGGCCGTCCGGGATCGCGATGCGCTCCTGCGCCGCGGCGGGGGCGGCGAGGAAGGCGGCGATGATGAGGGGGCGGATCATGCCGGAAACTCCTGATGCTTGCAGCCG
>JAUIDE010000016.1 GCA_030429105.1 Alphaproteobacteria bacterium | reverse complement strand
CCCGAACCGCGCCGCCTTCATCGAAGCCTTCGTCCGAGACTACAACCGAACCAGACTGCGATGCCTCAAATACAGAGCCCCGCTCGACATCATCGCCAATCAGGTCGAACACAACACGCCAGGGAGGCCGCATTGCAACGGCGGAAGAGGTGCAACTGTTGAAGTTGCTGAAGCCATAAACCGCTGAGGCCAATCGCTCCGAGGCGGCCCCCCGAGGGAGGCCGCGGCCCTTTGCGCTTCGTTCGGAAGTCGACCGCCCTTCGCTTGAGCGGCCCGTGCCGGATGCACAGACCAAAGGGGCCTAACAGCCCCGCCCCGCCCGCCCGCTCAGCCCCTTGCAATCCACCCGCCGCCGAGCACCCGCTCCCCGGCGTAGAACACCGCCGCCTGCCCGGGCGCCACGCCCTCTTCCGGCGTCAGAAGCTCCAGCGCCGCGCCGTCCCCTTCCGGGATCACGCGGCAGGGGACAGGCGCGCGGGCGGAGCGGAGCTTCGCCTCCGCCTCCCAGCCGCCCGAAGGCGCGTCCGCGAAGGCGCCCGGCCCGATCCAGTTGACCTCCTTCAGCGCCACCCGCCGCACCGCCAGCGCCTCCCGCGGGCCGACGATCACGCGCCGCGTCTCCGGCTCCAGCCTCACGACGAAGAGCGGCTCGCCCCCCGTCTCCCCCCCGCCGAGGCCGAGCCCGCGGCGCTGCCCGATCGTGTAGTGGATGATCCCGCGGTGCTCCCCGAGCGCGCGCCCGTCCATGTGGACGATCTCCCCCGGCTCCGCCGCGCCGGGCCTCAGCTTCTCGATCACCGCCGCATAGCCGCCCGAGGGGACGAAGCAGATGTCCTGGCTGTCCGGCTTCTCCGCCACGGCGAGCCCGTATGAGGCGGCGAGCGCCCGCGTCTCCGCCTTCGAGGCGAGGCCGCCGAGCGGGAAGCGGAGATAGCCGAGCTGCTCCCGCGTCGTCGCGAAAAGGAAATAGCTCTGGTCCCGCGCGCTGTCCGCCGCGCGAAGCAGCGCCGGCCCGTCCGGCGCCTCCGCCCGCCGCACATAATGCCCGGTGGCGAGGCATTCGGCGCCGAGCTCCTGCGCCACCGCCAGAAGATCCCGGAACTTCACGCTCTGGTTGCAGCGCACGCAGGGGATCGGCGTCGCCCCGGCCAGATAGGTCTCCGCGAAATCCTCCATCACCGCTTCGCGGAAGCGGCTCTCGTAGTCGAGGACGTAATGCGGGAAGCCCTCCGCCTCCGCCACGCGGCGCGCGTCCCTTATGTCCCGCCCGGCGCAGCAGGCGCCGGCCTTCGCCAGCGCCGCGCCATGGTCGTAGAGCTGGAGCGTGACGCCCACGACATCATAGCCCTCCCGCGCCAGCATCGCCGCGACGACGGAGGAATCGACGCCGCCCGACATGGCGACGACGACGCGCGTCTCCCGCGCGGGCTTCGCGAAGCCGAGGCTGTTGAGGGGGGCCGATCCGTCCATCGCGCTCAGATAGCCCCGGCGCAACGCCCCCTCAACCCCGTTCACCGGACGTTAGGAGGGAACGGGAATAATCCGCCCCGGTTCTGCGTTGTGTGTGTGGGAGCGTTTCAAGATGCAGAAGATCGTGCCTTTCCATGAGCGGCGTGACGAGAAGCAGCTGCAGCAGATGCGGGCGGACCTTCCGCCCGCGGATACGCGCCGCTGGGTCGCGAGCCGCAAGGCCGCCGTCGTCGCCGCCGTCGAGGCCGGCGCCATCACGGAGACGGAGGTGATGCGGCGCTACGACCTGAGCCTCGAAGAGCTCAACCTGTGGCGCGACTCCCTCTCCCGGCACGGGCCGAACGCGCTGCTGGTGACCAAATTGCAGCATTTCCGCAACACGCATGGCGAGTAATTCGTTTCCGGTTAACCGGCGGTAACACGTCGTTTACCTTTTTTCCCTTAACGTGGCATCAATCTTAACGGGTGTTCCACGGAAGGGATGAACGACATGCGTGTGCTCTTGATCGAGGACGATCATTCGACCTCCCGCAGCATCGAGATGATGCTGTCGAAGGCGAATCTGAACGTTTTCGCGACTGACCAGGGGGAAGACGGGATCGAGCTGGCCAAGCTCTACGACTACGACCTGATTCTCCTCGACATCAACCTGCCTGACATGTCGGGCTACGAGGTGCTGAAATCCCTTCGCGTCGCGAAGGTGGAGACGCCGATTCTCATCCTTTCCGGCCTTTCCGAGACGGACGACAAGCTGCGCGGCTTCGGCTTCGGCGCGGACGACTACATGACGAAGCCCTTCAACCGGGACGAGCTGGTGGCGCGCATCCACGCCATCGTCCGCCGCTCGAAGGGCCATGCGCAGTCCGTGATCTCGACCGGCAAGGTCGCGGTCAACCTGGACGCGAAGACGGTGGAGGTCGGCGGCGCGCCCGTGCACCTCACCGGCAAGGAATACCAGATGCTGGAGCTTCTCAGCCTCCGCAAGGGCACGACGCTTACGAAGGAGATGTTCCTCAACCATCTCTATGGCGGCATGGACGAGCCGGAGCTGAAGATCATCGACGTCTTCATCTGCAAGCTCCGCAAGAAGCTCTCCGCGGCGACGGGCGGCGACAATTACATCGAGACGGTCTGGGGCCGCGGCTATGTGCTGCGCGACCCGGCGCCCGCTCATTCCCCGGCGACCCGCGCCGCCGCGATGGCCTGATCGCGCAGGGCGCCGGCCCGCTCCGGCGCCGGGCCGAAGACCCCGAGAGCACATGCGACCAACGCAGGCCGGCGCTCGCCGGCCTGTCGGGGTCGCGCGGGGCGGCCGCACTCGCTGTTTTCCCGCTTTCGCGCGAGCAGCGGCGCAGGCTAGGCTCCGGCGACGCCGGGAGCCGCGCATGACCGATATCCGCCTGACGCTCGACGAGGTCATGGACCTCGCCCTCTCCGTCCTCCGCGCCGCGGGGGCGGACGAGGAGAACGCCCGCCCCATCGCCCGCTGCATGTGGCGGGCGGAGCGGGACGGGGCGAAATCCCACGGGCTTTTCCGCTGCGCGGGCTATGCGGGGGCGATTCGCTCCCGCAAGGCGAACGGGCGGGCGCGGCCGGCAGTCGCGGCGACCGAGGGTTCCGTGATCCGGATGGAGGGGGATCGGGGCTTCTGCCCCGTCGCGCATGAGAGCGGCCTCCCCGCGCTCGGCGCGCTGGCGAAAGAGCAGGGCGTGGCGGCGCTGGCGATCCGCCGCTGCCTCCACTTCGCGGCGCTCTGGCCCGAGGTGGAGACGCTGACGGAGATGGGGCTCGCGGCGATGGCCTTCACCTCCTCGCCGCCTTACGTCCACATGGCGGGCGGGCGCAGAAAGGTGTTCGGGACCAACCCGATGGCCTTCGGCTGGCCGCGGCCAGGCCAGGCTCCCATGATCTTCGACCAGGCCTCCTCCCTCACCGCGCGCGGTGAGGTGATGATCGCGGCGCGGGACGGGCATCTCGCCCCCGAGGGCGCCGGGATCGGGCCGGACGGGCGCCCGACGCGTGACCCGGAGGCGATCCTCGCCGGGGCGCAGTCCCCCTTCGGCGGCTACAAGGGCGCCGCGCTCGCGCTGATGGTGGACCTGCTGGCCGGGCCGCTGATCGGGGAGCTGACCTCGCTGGAGATCGAGGCGGAGGATGACGGGGCGGGGCCCGCGCTCGGCGGCCAGCTCATCCTCGCCTTCGCGCCGGAGCGGCTCGGCGGGCCGGACGCGGCGGCGCATGGCGAGCGACTCTTCCGCGCGCTGCTGGAGGAGGAGGGCGTCCGCCTCCCCGGAATGCGCCGCGCGGCGACGCGGCCGCTGACGCCGGAGGAGGGGGTGACGATCCCCGCCTCGCTGCATCGGGAGCTGGTCGCGCTGTGCTGAGGGCGCTTCTTTTCGCGCTTCTGCCCGCCGCCGCCCTTGCGCAGGCGCAGCCGGAGCGGACCTTCGCGGTCGGCGCGGCGGAGGATGTGACGGCGGCGCGCTGGATGGTGATCGCGGCCCATCCGCTCGCGGCGGAGGCCGGGGCGGAGATATTGCGCGAAGGCGGTTCCGCGGCGGACGCGGCGGTGGCTGTCCAGCTCGCGCTCACGCTCGTCGAGCCGCAAAGCTCCGGCCTCGGCGGCGGGGCCCTCGCGCTGCACTGGGACGCGGCGACGCGCGCGCTCACGACATGGGACGGGCGGGAGACGGCGCCGGCGGCGGCTCGGCCGGATTACTGGATGAAGGACGGCGCGCCGATGGGCTTCCGCGAGGCGGTGCCGGGCGGGCGCTCGGTCGGCGTGCCGGGGACACCGGCGCTGTTGCAGGCGCTCCATGATGGGCATGGGGTCTTGCCGAGGGAGCGGCTCGCCGCGCCGGCGATCAGGCTGGCGGAGGAGGGCTTCCCGGTCTCCCCCCGGCTGGCCGCTTCGGTGGCGGAAGCGGCGGAGGGGCTCGCGCTCTTCCCGGCGACAGCCGCCTATTTCCTGCCCGGCGGCGCGCCGCTCGAAGCGGGATCGACGCTCCGCAACCCCGCGCTCGCGGCGACGTTCCGGCGCTTCGCGGCGGAGGGGGCGGCGCCCTTCTATCGCGGCGATCTCGCGGCCAACATCGTCCATGTGGTGCGCGGCGCGGCGGTCAATCCGGGCCTGATGACCCGCCGCGACCTCGAAGCCTACGAGGCGAAGCCGCGCCCGCCCGTCTGCGCGCCGTGGCGGGCGATGGAGGTCTGCGGCATGGGCCCGCCTTCTTCCGGCGCGCTGACGGTCGGGCAGATCCTGATGCTGACGGAGCGGGCGGGGATCGGCGCGGAGCCCTCGCCGGGGGGCTGGCGCGTCTTCGCCGAGGCGACGCGGCTGGCCTTCGCGGACCGGGGCCTCTACATGGCCGACGCCGATTTCGTGGCGATGCCGGAGGGATTGCTGAACCCCGGCTACATGGACAGCCGCGCCGCGCTGATCTCGCCGGAGCGGGCGGGGGAGCCGAAGCCCGGCGAGCCGCCGTGGAAGGAAGGCGCGCTCCGGGCTCCGGACCGCTCGGCGGAGCGGCCCGGCACCAGCCATTTCGTGATCCGCGACGCGGCGGGGAACGTCGTCTCCATGACGACCACCATCGAGACCGGCTTCGGCTCCCGCCTCATGGCCAACGGCTATCTCCTCAACAACGAGCTGACCGATTTCAGCTTCAGGGCGGAGGAGGGCGGCGCGCCCGTCGCCAACCGGGTGGAGGGCGGCAAGCGCCCCCGCTCCTCCATGGCGCCGACCATCGCGCTGCGGGAGGGCGCGCCGGTTCTCGCCCTCGGCTCGCCCGGCGGGGCGCGGATCATCCCTTACGTCGCGCAGGCCCTGCTCGCGATGGAGGCCTGGGGGATGAGCCCGGCCGAGGCCGCTTCGGCGGGGCATGTGACCGCCTTCGGCGCAGCCGTCGATCTGGAGGAGAATACGG
Organism: Alphaproteobacteria bacterium; assembly: GCA_030429105.1. Lineage (GTDB taxonomy): Bacteria > Pseudomonadota > Alphaproteobacteria > Rhodobacterales > Rhodobacteraceae > Pikeienuella. The sequence goes on along the minus strand of JAUIDE010000016.1, from coordinate 49,459 downwards.
AGGCGGCGGCTCTGGCGGAGACCTTCGCCGCTTACGGGCTGGAGCCGCGGGTGCGGAACCTCAATTCCGGGCTCGCGATTCTCCGGATCGCGCCCGGGGGGCTGACCGGCGCCGCGGACCCGCGGCGGGAGGGCGTGGCGATCGGGGAGTGAGTCAGAGCTTGTGGATCACCGCCACCTGATCCCGCCGCGCCTTCTGCCACCGCGCCTGAAAGACGAAGCAGCCGGAGATCGAGGGGCGGAGCGCGTTCATCGCCGCCGCATAGGCGGGATCGGCATGTGCGAACTCGCCCGTCGTGAGGAAGGACTGGAAGAGCGCCGCCGTCTTCGTGAAGCCTTTCCGCTTCGCCTCGTAGGCCGGGGGCTGCCAGCGCAGGTCCTCGATCACATAGAGCCCGCCGGATTTCAGAACGGGGAAGAGGGCGAGGAACCCGTCCTGCTGGTGGGCCGAGGCGTGGCTGGCGTCGTCGATCACGATGTCGGGCGCGCCGAGGGCCGCGATCTCCTCCGCCGCGCGGTCGATATTCGCCCGCTCGTCCATGTCGCAGCGGATGAAGCGGAAGCGCTCCGTCTGGTGGGCGGAGAAATCCGAGACGTCGAGGCCGATCACCCGGCCCTTCGGGAAGTATTCGAGCCACATGGCGACGGAGGGCGGCTCCGCCACCGCGCGATCCGCGGGCGCGCCATGCTCCGGTCCGCCGATCATCAGGCCCATTTCCAGGAGCGTCACCGCCCTGTCCCGGTAAGGGGAAAAGAGCATGTGATAAAGCTCGGTGTAGCGGTGCTTGGCCGAGCCCTTGTCCGAGCCGAACCGGTCCGCCAGCGCCGTCAGGTCGTTGACGGCGCGGCTCATGCGGCGAAGCAGTCTTTCAGGAAGGCGGCGGCTTTTGCCCGCGCGGCGCGGCCGATCCCGATGTCGAACATGTCGAAGCCGTGGACGCCGCCCGGATGAACCTCGAGCCGCGCCTCCGCCCCCGACGCGGCCCAGCGCGCGGCCATGAGGAGGCTGTCGTCCATCAGCGGGTCCTCCGTCCCGACCTGGAAGAGCGCGGGGGGCATCCCCGAAAGGTCGGCGCGGAGCGGGGAGACTTCGGGGGAGGTCTTGTCCACCGGCCCGAGATTGCCCGAAAACCAGTCCATCGTCGGGGTCGAGAGCACGAGCTGCCGCGCGCCCCAGTTCCGCGCCGAGGGGGTGAGGCCCACGTCGAACACGCCGTAGGAGAGGTTCGCCCCCGCGATCCGCCCCGCCATCCCCCGCGCCCGGAGGCGGAGGAGCGTGACGACGGAGAGATGCGCGCCCGCGCTCTCCCCCCCGATCACGACGCGGGGGGCGCCCATCCGCGCCGCCTCCTCCAGCGCCCAGACCGCGCCCGCCTCGCAATCCTCCGCGCAGGCGGGCCAGGGGTTCTCCGGCGCAAGGCGATACTGGATCGAGAGGACGGCGCAGCCCGTCTCCTGCGCCAGATGCTGGTTCCAGCGGTCATACTGGTCGGGGAGTCCGAGGGTCCACCCGCCGCCGTGAATATGGATGTAGAGCCCGGTCGGGGCTCCGGGCGCCGGGGTCAGGCGCGCGCGGCCCGGAATGGTCGGCGCCTCGACCCATTCGGAGCCCGGCAGCGGCCCGGCGGGGGGGAAGACGCCGCGCCCCTCGATCCGCGCCTGCCGGCTCGCCTCCACCGGCGTCTCGTGCGGCTTCGGCGCGACGGCGAGCGCGGCCTCCAGCGCCTCGACATGGGCGCGGGTTTCGGGGGAGACGGAGTCGGGGCGGAAGAGCGCGGGGTCGATCTTGAGCATGGGCGGAGATTAGCCGCGCCCGCGTCGCGCGCCAGCGGATTTTCCGGGCTTGACCGGCGCGGCGTCGACAGGGATCAACGCGCATGACCGGCCCGCGCATCTCCGACGATCCGAACTGGCTCTACCTCCTCCGCGAGTTCTACGAGCTTTATCGCTTCCTCCCCTCGGGCGGCAGCGAGGTCATCCGCCGACACCAGCGCGGCGTGCGGGAGGCGGTGAGCCGGCTGATGAAGCCGACTACGCCGCTCCGGCTCGACCCGCCGGAGGGAAAGCCCGTCGCCGCCCATCTCCGCCGCGCGCTGGACGAGGCGCGGCAGGAGCGGACGGGCGCCGTCGCCCGCGCGATCGACGCCCTCTCCGACCGGCTGATCTGGCGCTACGGCTACGAGAAGCTGCCGAAGTCGCTGGAGAAATCCTACGCCTATGCCGAATTCGCCGGGCCGAACGGGCCGGTGATCTCCGCCGATGTCATCCTCGGAATCGTCCTCTTCGCGCCGGGCTGCACCTATCCGGCCCATGCGCATGACGACATCGAGGAGAGCTATGTCTGCCTTTCCGGCGCGGTTTCGGAGAATCATCTCGGCGTCTGGGCGCCGGGATCGCTGATCTTCAACCCGCCCGGCCACAGCCACCGCATCACGGTGTCGGACCGGGAGCCGGCGCTGCTCGCCTATGCCTGGTTCGGGCCGCAGGCGTCGCTCGCCGGGCAGAAGATGGTGCTGGGCAAGGCGAGGCGGAAGGAATAGGCCGGGGGATGCGCGGCGCGGCCCGCCCCCACCGCGGCAAACCCGGAAAGGCCCGCCATGCCTGCTTCGACCGCGCATCCCGACGATCCCCATTACCTCCTGAGAAGCGGCTGGCTCCGCGCCGCGGTGCTCGGCGCGAATGACGGGATCGTCTCCGTCGCGTCCCTGATCGTCGGCGTCGCGGCTGCCGGGTCATCTTCCGACGCCATCGCCATAGCGGGCCTCGCCGCGCTCACGGCCGGGGCGATGTCGATGGCGGCGGGCGAATATGTCTCCGTCTCCTCCCAGTCGGACACGGAGCGGGCGGACATCGCGCGCGAGCGCGAGGCGCTGGCGGCCACGCCCGAGGCCGAACTGGAGGAGCTGGCGGCGATCTACCGCGAGCGGGGCCTCAGCGCGGAAACCGCCCGGCTCGTCGCCGCCGAGCTGACCGCGAAGGACGCGCTCGGCGCGCATGTGCGGGACGAGCTGGGGCTTTCCGAGGCCCATGCGGCCAGGCCGCTCCAGGCCGCCTTCGTCTCCGCCGCGACCTTCAGCGCCGCGGCGGCCGTGCCGCTTCTCGCCGCGCTGGCGGCGCCGGCGGGTTCGGTCATTCCCGTCGTCCTCATCGTGACGCTTGTCGCGCTGGCCGTCCTCGGCGCGCTCGGGGCGCGGGCGGGTGCGGCGCCGCTTCTTCGCGCGACGCTCAGGGTCGTCTTCTGGGGCGCCTTCGCGATGGCGGTGACCGCCGGGGTGGGCCTTCTCTTCGGCGTCAGCGTCTGACCGGGCCTCAGCCGCCCATAAGCAGCCGCACGCGGGAGGGCGGCACGCGCTTCACCTCCAGCCCGGTGAAGACGTGCAGCGTGTTGAGGTTCTGGTCCACCACCGCATGGTCGGAGACCCAGCCGCCCATCATCAGATAGGTGCGCAGCAGCGGCGGCATCTTCGCCGCCGCCGCCTTCAGGTCCGGCCGGCGGAAGCGGAGGAGGCGCGCGAAGGGGAAGGTGCGCGGCGCCTTCACCCGCGGCAGCCAGCGCTTCGGCGCGAGATGCTTCGTCTTGAGGAGCGCGAAGGCGTCCGCATAGGTCTCCGCATCCGTGCCGTCGAAACTCGAACAGCCGAAGAGAAGCTCGACCCCCCGCGAATCGACATAGGCGGCCATGGCGGACCAGGCGGTGCGGATCACGTTCGGGTCCGTCCGCGCCTCGGGGTGGACGCAGAAGCGGCCCATCTCCATCATCGGCGCGTCATAGGCGCGGAGCGCTTCGAGATCGTAGAACTGCGCGGAATAGCTCCGGTCGATCTCCGCGCCGGAAGCGAGCGGCAGCATCCGGAAGCAGCAGACGAGCCGGCCCGTCCTCCGGTCCTCCACCAGCATGTGCTCGCAGAGATCGTCGAGCGCGTCCGCATCCCGCCCGTCGGGCCGCGGGGCGGCGCCGCGCAACTCCATGAACGTCAGGTGGCGGAGCCGCTGAGCCGCCTCGATATCGGCGGAAGACTCCGCCAGTCGCGCCGTCAGGGCGCCGCGCGAAAAAGGAACCATGGCTCCCGCACTCCCGCTTGCAAGGCGCTTTTCCGCCTCGCCCGAACGCTTATATAGCGATCCGACACAGAAACATGACGCCTCGCGGGAGTATTGCCGAAATGGAGAAAATCGTGAAGAGCGACGCCGAATGGCGCGCCCAGCTCAGCGCCGAGGCCTACAAGGTCACCCGCCGCCACGGCACGGAGCGGGCGGGGAGCCACGAGGATTTCCCCAAGGGCCCCGGAACCTTCCGCTGCGTCTGCTGCGACGCGCCGCTCTTCGACGCCGGAACGAAGTTCGAGAGCGGGACGGGTTGGCCCAGCTTCTACGCGCCCATCGCCCCCGAGGCGGTGGACGAGAAGGAGGACCGGAGCTTCTTCATGCGCCGGACGGAAGTGCTCTGCGCCCGCTGCGACGCGCATCTCGGCCATGTGTTTCCGGACGGGCCGGCGCCGACGGGCCTCCGCTACTGCATGAACGGCGTCGCGCTGAAGTTCGAGGCGGAGTGAAGAGAGTCAGGCGGTGGCGGTGACGACCGCGCCGTCTTTCAGCCGCGCCGCCATCGCCTCCCGCACCGCGGCCTCGACGCGCCGCGCCGTCTCCTCCGGTTCGGAACGGAGGCGGGAGGCGAGGGGGCCGAACTCCATCGCATAGGCGGTCGCCGCCTCCACCGGGTCGTCGCCCCGCCCCTCGCCGAGGCGGATCGTTAGGTCCACCGGCGCCCAGGCGACGTCCCGCCAGCCGGCGCCGCGGAGGAGGGGCGCGAAGCTCTCCTCCGGTTCCGACCAGGCGAAGGGGCCGGGCGCGCGCCGGTCCGCCGGCGGGGCGGGGGGCAGGTGCGGCTTCGCGGCCATGAGGGGAAGGGAGGCCCATTCGTTCTCCCGCGGCGTGCGCCAGCAGGCGATGGCGAGCGGCGCGCCCGGCGCCATCCCGGCGCGGATATGGGCGTAGGCCGCCGGCGGATCGGGGAAGAACATCGCGCCGAAGCGGGAGAAGAGCGCCTGCATCGGCGCCTTGAACACGGCCTCCGCCGCGTCCGCGACGAGGAAGCGCGCCGTCGCCGCCCGTCCCGTCGCGTCCGCGCGCCGCCGCTCCGCCAGCGCGACGAGGTCGGGCGAGACGTCCACCCCCGTCGCCTCCGCCCCCGCTTCGGCCAGCGCCAGCGTCGTCTCGCCCCCGCCGCAGCCGAGATCGAGCACGCGGAGCCCGGCGACCGGGCCGAGCGCCTCCATCGCCGCCTCCCCGAACGGGCGGAGCAGCCGGTCCGTCGCCTCCGCCTTCCGCGCCCATTCGGCGCCGAGCGCGCCGGCCCAGTCTTCCTTGCCCGCCATGTGCGACTCCCTTGCCTCCGCCGCTCCATCTCCTATAGGCGTCGGCCATGCCGCACCATCTCTTCCGCTCCGCGCACGCCTGGGTCTTCGACCTCGACAACACGCTCTATCCCGCCTCGGCGCGGCTCTTCGACCAGATCGAGGCGAAGATGACCGCCTATGTCTCCCGCCTCCTCTCCGTGGAGCCGGCGGAGGCGGACCGGCTCCGCGCCGAATACTGGCGCGCGCACGGGACGACGCTGGCCGGGCTCATGCGCGTCCATGGCGCGGACCCGGAGCCCTATCTCGACGACGTGCACGACATCGACCTTTCGGGGCTCTCGCCCGACGCGGCGCTGGCGGCGGCCATCGCGGCGCTGCCGGGGCGGAAGATCGTCTACACGAACGGCAGCCGCGGCCATGCGGACCGGGTGCTCGCCGCCCGCGGGCTGACCGGGCTTTTCGACGCCCGCTACGGCGTGGAGGATGCGGGCTACGTCCCGAAGCCGGACATGGCGGCCTTCCGCTCCGTCTTCGCGAAGGATGGGCTCGCCCCCGCCGGCGCCGCGATGGTGGAGGACGACCACCGCAACCTCGCCGCCCCCCGCGCGATGGGGATGCGGACGCTCTGGATCACGGAGGAGCAGGAAGGCGAGCACGCCGACGCGGCGACGGACGACCTCTCCGCATTCCTCCAGATGGTCACGAGGGGGTGAGATGATCGAGCTCTGGGGATTGAAGACCTGCGACACATGCCGCAAGGCGCTGAAGGAGATTCAGGCGGCCGGCAAGGACGCGGAGATCGCCGACATTCGCGCGGGATTGGACGCGGCGCGCCTCGCCCGTTGGCTTGAGGCTGCTGGAGCCGAGGCGCTCGTCAACCGCAAGTCCACGACCTGGCGCGGGCTTTCCGAAGCGGAGCGGGCGCAGGAGCCCGCCGCGCTCCTCCTCGCTCATCCCGCGCTCGTGAAGCGGCCGGTGATCGAGCATGAGGGGCGGGTTCTTGTCGGCTGGGATGCGGCGGCGCGGGCCGCGCTTCTCTGACGCGCTGGCGGCGGGCGGGCGGGCCGCTAGATTGCCAGCCATGAACAGCGAGACAGACATCCTCATCGTAGGCGGCGGCGTCGCCGGGCTCACCGCCGCCGCGCTCTTCGCCGCCTCCGGCCGGCGCGTGACGCTGGCGGACCGGGAGAGCACGGAGGCCGGGATGCGGGACAGCCGCACCACCGCCTTCCTCCGCCCCGCGGTCGACCTGCTGGAGGAGGCGGGCGTGTGGCCCCTCCTCGCGGCGGAGATCGCGCCGCTGGAGACGATGCGCCTGATCGACGCCGGGGGGCGGGAGAACAAGGCGCGGGAGATCGGGGATTTCGTCGCCGCGGAACTCGGCCAGCCCGGCTTCGGCTGGAATGTCCCCAATTCCGCCATGCGCCGCGCGCTCCGCGAGCGGCTCTCCGGGCTCCCTGAGGCGCGCATTCTCAACGAAGCGGCGCTGGAGGCGCTGACCGTGCGGCGGGACTGCGCCATCGCCCGGCTCTCGACCGGGGAGACGATCCGCGCCCGGCTCGTGATCGGCGCGGACGGGCGGGAGAGCGCGGTGCGGCGGCTTTCGGGGATCGGCGCGCGGCGCACGGAATACGGGCAGAAGGCGCTCGTCTTCACCGTCGCGCATGAGGAGCCGCACCGCGCCGTCTCGACCGAGATCCACCGCACCGGCGGGCCTTTCACGCTGGTGCCGACGCCCGACGGCGCGGACGGCCCCCGCTCCTCCGTCGTCTGGATGGAGCGGACTGCGGAGGCGGAGCGGCTGCTGGCCCTGCCGGAGGAGGCGTTCGAGGAGGCGGCGAACGAACGAAGCCTCGGCGTGCTCGGGCGGCTCCGGGTCGTCTCCCCCCGCGCCGCCTGGCCGATGATCTCCTTGATGGCGCACCGGCTGACGGCGCCGCGCGTCGCGCTCGTCGCCGAGGCGGCGCATGTGGTGCCGCCGATCGGGGCGCAGGGGCTCAACATGTCCCTCGGCGACCTCGCCGCGCTCCGCGCCGCGATGGGGGAGGGGGATGCGGGCGCGCCCGCGGCGCTCGCCCGCTACGCCCGCCGCTGGCCCGAACTCGCCGCGCGGGTCGCCGGGGTGGACGCGCTCAATCGGGCGGCGATGGCCGAGGCGCAGCCGCTGCGCGACCTCCGCCGCCTCGGCCTTGGCGCGCTGATCCGCGTCCGCCCGGCGCGGCGGCTGGCGATGAAGCTGGGGATGGGGGTGCGCTGAGCGCTCACGGTGAGCGGGCGGGGCTATGCCCCGATCCGGTCATATCGTCGAAGACTTCGAAATTCACCCGGCCCGCGCCAGCCGGGCGATGAGCCCCGCGGCGGCCGCCTCGATGAGGTCCAGCGCCTCCTCGAACCGGCCGTCATAGTAAGGGTCCGGAACCTCCCGCCCGGCCGCGCCGCCCGCCTCGTCGAGAAAGAGCCCGAGCGGCGCGCCCTCCGGCCCCCGGAGCCGGGCGAGGGCGGCGAGATTCGCGCGGTCCATCGCATAGACGAGATCGAAGCGCCGGAAATCCTCCGCCTCCGCCCGGCGGGCGCGGAGCGCGGATATGTCGAAGCCCCGGCGCGCGGCGGCGGCGACCGCCCGCCGGTCCGGCGGCTCGCCCGCATGATGCCCTCCCGTCCCCGCCCCCTCGACATGGAGCGAAAGCCCCGCCCGCGCGGCATGGGCGCGAAGCGCGCCGACCGCCATCGGGGAGCGGCAGATATTGCCGAGGCAAACGAGGAGAATGCGCATCAGGTCTACCCCTGAACCCGTTGTCTCTCAGGCGAAATTCCGTGAGCCCTTGATCTGGTCCCAGGCCCAGACGACGTCCCGCAGGCGGTTCTCGTCCTCCCGGCTACCGCCCTTCATGTCGGGGTGAAGGTCGCGCACCAATTGCCTGAACCGCTTGCGGATATCGACCTTCGGCGTCTCCGGCCCGCAGCCGAGGATGCCGAGGGCGCTTTCCTCGTTCTTCGGCAGGCGCCGCCGCTGCGCCGCGTGCCGCTCCGCGCCGGGATTGAGCGTCGCCTTCTCGCCCAGCACTTCGAACGGGTCCGAGAAGCCCTCCCGCGCCCAGGCGCGGCCGTCCATGTGCGCGCCGTTGGCGGGGCGCTGGCCGAGCTTCCAGGTGGGCCGCTCCCAGGCCCGCTCGGCCCGCGCCTGCGCGTCCAGCGCCTCCTCCGTCCAGCCCTCGAAATAGTTCCAGGACTTGTTGAACTCGCGGATATGGTCCTCGCAGAACCAGCGATAGTCGAAGAGGTTCTCCCGCGATTTCGGGGCGCGGAAGAGGCCGGGATTCTGGCAGCCCTGATGCTCGCATTTCCGCGCCTCGGCCGCCGTCTCCCCGCTCAGGCCGCGCGCGCGGGCGCGCCGCCGCTTGTCCGCGGTGACGGAGATGTCATAGTCGAGGGGCGATCGGGCGCTCATGGCCTCCTCTCGGGCGAGTCAGCCGGAGAGCATAGCCCATGCGGCGGCCCGGCCAAGGCGAAAGACTGTAGAGGATGGCGATGAAGGTTCAGGAAACGATCCGCGCGAAGCTTCAGGGCGCCTTCTCGCCCGAGGCGCTGCCGGCCATGCCGGGGCGAGGCCGGAGGGGGAGACGCATTTCCGCGTCCGCATGAAGGCCCCTTCCTTCGCCGGCGTGAGCCGGGTGCAGCGGAGCCGCCTCGTGCATCAGGCGCTGGCGGCGGAGCTGGCCGGGCCGGTCCACGCGCTCGCGCTCGAGCTTTCGGAATGAGGGGCGCGGCGGCGGCCCTCGCGGCGCTGCTTCTCGCGGGCTGCGTGGTCGGAACCGTGGTCGAGGGCGCGGTGGACGTGACGACGACGGTCGTCGGCGGCGCGGTCGATCTGACGGTCGGCGCGGTGGAGGCGGTGGGGGACGCGGTGGACTGAGCCGCGCTCAATCCCGCCGCGCGCCGGGGAGCGGCTCCGCCCGGTCCGGCCCGGCGGGGGAGGAGGCGACGCTCATGAAGGGCTCCCGCGGCTCGCCCGGGGCGCGGGGGGCGGCGACGAATTCGGGCTCGGCGCGGCGCGGCGCCGCGACCTCCCGCCGGAAGACGAGCACGGCGCGCCAGATCGTGACGGACTTGGAGAAGAGCCCGCCGCCCTCCTCCACCGGCAGGGAATCGGCGCGCAGATAGTCCCAGCCCTGCCGCGCCTCCGCGGCGATCAGTTCCTGCATCGCATGGGCGAGCCGCGCCTCCGGCCCCTTCGCGCCGGAAGCCTTGGGCGCGCGGCGCGGCGCGGCGACGGTCTTGTACTCATAGGTCGGCATGGCGTTCCCCTCCCGGCGCCGGGCGCCCGAATCGTTTTCCCTATGTGACGGGAACCGGTGGGCGATTCAAAGGCCGCGCCATGGCGATGCTGGTCGGCCGGTCGAAGCCGGGATGCGCGCTCTCCCCCGTCCGCGCGAAGCCGAGGGCGGCGAAGGCGGCGTGCGTCTCGGCGAGCTCGATCCGCGAGCCGAGCGTCAGCGTCGAGAGGCCGCGCGCCCGCGCCTCCGCCTCCGCCGCTTCGATCAGCGCCCGGGCGAGGCCGCGGCCGCGCCAGGCGTTCGCGACGGCGACCTTGCCGATATAGAGCGCCTCGCCCTCCGGCTTCGCGAAGAGGCAGGCCACGGGCCGCCCGCCCGCCTCCGCGAGGAAGGCCGCGCCGGCGGCGGCTTCGGCGGCGAAGGTCTCAGCCGTCCAGCGGTGGAGGGAGGAGGGCGGGTCGATCCGCCCCTCCATATAGGCGAAGGCTTCCGCGACGAGGGCGCGGACCGCCGCCCAGTCCTCCCCCGGGCCGGCGCGGCGGACGGGCGGGGCGGGCAGGCGCTTTTCCATGAAGAGGCTGAACGGGCTCTCCTCGTAGTCGCCGAAGGGCCCGCAATCGATGAAGCCGGCGGCGCGGTAGAGGCGGTGCGCGGCGTCGAGCCCGGTTCCGGTTTCGAGCCGCATGGCGGGGAGGCCCGCCGCCTTCGCCTCTGCCTCCAGCGCGGCGAGGAGAGCGGCGCCGGCGCCCTTGCCCCGCGCTTCCGGCGCGACGAACATGGACTTCACCTCGCCATAGTCGGGGGAGATGCGGAGCGCGGCGCAGCCGAGGAGGACGCCTTCCTCTTCCGCGACAAGGAAGCGGATGTTCGGCGCGGCGAGCCTGTCGATGTCGAGGAAATGGTTCGCCTCCGCGGGGAAAAGCGAGCGCATCAGCGCATGGCTCGCCTCCAATAGCGCCGCCGCCTCCCGCGGTGCGGCGGGGCGGATCGTAAGGGCCATGTCAGGCGAGGGCGGAGAGCAGCGCGCCCTCCGCCGCCTCGAGAAGCAGGAAGCCGCCGATGCCGGCCAGTGCGGCGCCGGGGAGGCGGAGCGCGGCCGGCGCGAGGCGGCGGGCGGCGAGGGCGGCGAGGCCGGCGAGCGCGCCGCCGGTCGCGACGAGGCCGATCAGATAGCCGGCGAGCACGGGCGCCGCGGCCTCGCCCTCGACTCCGGTGACCGCCGCGCCGAAAGCCGCGCCATGCGCGAGCCCCGCCAGCGCGAAGAGCCCGAGCGCGGCGCCGCCGCCGAGCCCCCGCCCGCTGACGAGCCCGAGGCCGAGCGCAAGGAGGGAGAGGGCGACGAGCCCCTCCCCGAATGGCGGATCGAGCCGGAGCGCCGCCGCCGCCGCCATCGCGCCGAGAAAGGCGAGGGGCGCGAGGGCGCGCCCTGTGATCGCCGCCGCGGCGCCGAGGGCGAGGAGGAAGGCGAGGTGGTCGAAGCCGAGGATCGGGTGGCCGATCCCCGAAAGGAGCCCGTGGGCGAAGGTCTCCATCGGCGCGCCGCCGAGCGGGTGATGCGCCAGCGCAGCGCCCGGCGCGAGAAGGGCGAGGAGAGCGGAGGCGAGGCGGCGGGTCATGGCGTGCTCCTTGTGACGGCGCCACTTTCGGAAGGCGGGGGCGCGGCTGTCAATCGCGTTGCGCGTTCATGACGGGGCGGTTGACTTCGCCGCGCGTTCGCAATTCTTCTCCCCGGCCTCGATCAGCGACCTTCCGGGGGAAGGTCGCAGAGGCCGTCGCCCGGAGGCGCAAGCCGCAGGGCGAGGGGCGCCAAGCCGCCGCGTCGGTCGAAGATCCGCCGGCGGTCGCCGCGGCGGGCGCGGAAACGCGGCCGCCGGGGGGCGGCGGCCGCGGGCGGATCAGCCACGGGTCTGATCCGCTGGGCGCTTCTGGCGCCGCCCGACTCATGACGCCGGTTTGGCCGCCGGTCAGAACCGGAGATGACTCCCCCGTCGCCCTTCCCCCCGCCCGCCGCTTTCCGCTACCGATGGCGGGGGAGGGCGCGCGGATGCTGAATGACGAGATTCTCGGCGGGGTCGCCCCCGGCGCCCGCATCGCGGACGAGACGGGGGAGACGACCGGCGCGGCGCTGTTCGACGAAGCGCGCCGCGCTGCGGATGCGCTTCGCGCCGCCGGGGCCGCTCCGTGGGAGCCCGTGATCCTCCCCGTCTCGAACCGCGCCTCCGACCTTGCGGCGATGCTGGGGGCGATGGCGGCGGGATGCGTCGCCGTCCCGCTCTCCCGCGCCGCTTCGCCGACGACGCGGGAGGCGGTGCTCTCGCTCGTCAGGCCGCGCTTCGCGCTCGACTTTGCGGCGGGGGAGCCCCTCGACCGGATCGGGGAGGCGCCGCCGCCGCCAAGGCCGCTGCTCGAAGGGGCGGCGCTCGTCATCTTCACCTCGGGCTCGACGGGCGCGCCGAAGGGTGTCGTGATCGGGGCGGAGGGGTTCCGCGGCAAGCTCGCGCAGATCGAGGCGCGGCTCGGCTGGGCGCCGGGGGGGCGGACGATCCTGCCGCTCCAGCTCACCTTCATCTTCGGGCAATGGGTCGCGTTCCTCACGCTAATGCGCGGCGGCTCGCTCCGCCTCGTCGGGCGGTTCGACCCGGGCGCGATGCGGGCGGCGCTGGCGGCGGGGGAGGCGGATGCGCTCGCCGCCGTCCCGACCATGCTGCGGGCGATGCTGGCGGCGGGGGCGAGCCCGTCCCCGCGCCGCTCCTCCTTATGACGGGGGGCGAGACGCTCTCCCCCGCCCTCGGCTCCGCGCTCTCCGCCGCCTTTCCGGCGGCGCGGATCGCGGATCTTTACGGGCTGTCGGAGACGAACGGCTGCGATTTCTTCAATGAGGGCGAGCGGTTCGCTGCGAATCTCGGCACGCTGGGCGAGGTCGCGCCGGGGCAGGAGGCGCGGATCGACGCGGAAACGGGCGAGCTCCAGATCCGCACCCCTTACCTCATGCGGGGCTATCTCGACCGGCCGGACCTCACCGCGGCGGCGCTTGCGGAGGGCTGGCTCAGGACCGGGGACATGGCGGAGATCGCGCCTTCGGGCGCGGTGCGGCTCGTCGGGCGGCTGAAGGAGATCATCAACCGCGGCGGCAACAAGGTCGCGCCGATGGAGGTGGAGGCGGCCTTCGCCGCGCATCCCGAAATCGCCGCCTGCCTCGCGACCGGGGCGGCGGACGCGGCGCGGGGCGAGGCGATCCACCTCCTCATCGTCCCCGCGCCCGGCGCTTCTCTCGATCGGGAGGCGCTCCGCGACTGGGCGCGCGGGCGGCTGGAGCCGTGGAAACTGCCGGACCGCATCCATATCGGGGAGGCGATCCCCCTCGGCCCGACCGGGAAGGCGGACCGGCTCGGGCTCCGCCGCCGGATCGAGGCGGGGGCGTGAGCGTCTTCCCTCCGTTACACGGCGCGGCTAGGTTTCGCGCATGACAAAGCCCGTGACGACTCCCCATGAGGCCGTCGCCCCTGTCCATGACGGGGCGACGGTGATGATTTCCGGCTTCGGCGGCTCCGGCGCGCCGATCGAACTGGTCCATGCGCTGATCGACCAGGGGGCCAGGGGCCTCACCATCGTCAACAACAACGCCGGAACCGGGCAGGTCGGCCTCGCCGCGCTGATCCGGGAGAAGCGGGTGGAGAAGGTGATCTGCTCCTATCCCCGCACCAATGACGCGCGCTGCTTCACCGAGCTTTATCTCGATGGGAAGATCGCGCTGGAGCTTGTGCCGCAGGGCACGCTCGCGGAGCGCATCCGCGCCGCCGGCGCCGGAATGCCCGCCTTCTTCACCCGCACAGCCGCCGGCACGGAGCTGGCGAAGGGCAAGGAGACGCGCGAGATCGACGGCGTCCTTTATGTGCTGGAGACCTGGCTCAAGGCCGATTTCGCGCTGGTGAAGGCCGACCGGGCGGACAGGGCGGGCAACCTCACCTATCGCCTCTCGGCCCGGAATTTCGGGCCGATCATGTGCATGGCGGCGAAGACGAGCATCGTGCAGGTGCGGGAGATCGGGGAGAAGGGGAGCATCGACCCCGAGATCGTCGTCACCCCCGGCATCTATGTGGACCGGATCGCGCATGTCGCCGAGCCGGTCCAGGAGGAGGCGCTGTTTCGCGCCGGTGCGAGGTATCCATGACCGAGAACCTGTCCTCGTTCCGCCTGACCCGCGGACAGATCGCCTGGCGCGCGGCGCAGGACATTCCCGAAGGGGCCTATGTCAATCTCGGCATCGGCATGCCGGTGGCCTGCGCCAACCATGTGCCCGCCGGGCGGGAGGTGACCTTCCAGTCCGAGAACGGCATCCTCGGCGTCGGGCCGCGCCCGGCGCAGGGCGCGGAGGATTTCGACCTCATCAACGCCTCGAAGGACCCGGTGACGCTGCTGCCCGGCGCAGCCATCGTGCATCATGCGGACAGTTTCGCGATGATCACCGGCGGGCATCTCGACCTCGCGATTCTCGGCGCCTTCGAGGTGGCGGCGAACGGCGACCTCGCCAACTGGTCCACCGGAGCGGCGCGGGTGCCGGGCGTGGGCGGGGCCATGGACCTCGCGGCGGGGGCGAAGGCCGTTTGGGCCCTGACGACGCATACGGACAAGGCGGGCCGACCGAAGCTGGTGCAGCGCTGCGACATGCCGCTGACCGGCGCGGGCGTCGTGAAGCGCGTCTTCACCGACCTCGCCGTGGTGGACGTGACGGCGGAGGGCTTCGTGCTGCGGGAGATGGTGGGGGGGGTAGACGTTGAGACGCTCCGCGCGCTCACCGGCGCGCCGCTCCATGTTCCGGTCGCGCCGGGGAGGCTCTCTCCGCCCGCGGGTCTTTAACGGCTTGCGCGCATCCGCGAGTTGTCACAAAACTGACATATAAGCGTAACGAGCCCGCCAAGGGCCGCGCATAACAACCCGCGATCCGGGCGAACCTCGCCCGGCTCCACTGGTTCGACAAAGGGAGCCCCCATGAAAAACCTGCTGATAGGCGCCGTCGCCGCGCTCGCGCTCGCCGGCGCGGCCCAGGCCGCCCCGAAGGAGATCAACTTCTGGCACGCGATGGGCGGCCAGCTCGGCGAGCTGACCGACAAGTTCGCGGCGGATTTCAACGCCAGCCAGTCCGAATATCAGGTCAACGCGATCTACAAGGGCGACTATACGGAGACGATGACCTCCGCCATCGCCGGGTTCCGCTCCAAAGCGCATCCGCACATCGTGCAGGTCTTCGAGGTCGGCACGGCCACGATGATGGCCGCCGAGGAGAAGGGCGCCGTCTATCCGGTCTACAAGCTGATGGCCGATGCGGGCGTCGAGTTCGACCAGAGCGGCCTGATCCCCGCCGTCGCCGCCTACTACACGGACACGGAGAACCGTCTCCTCTCCATGCCGTTCAACTCCTCCTCCCCCGTCATGTGGTACAACAAGACGAAGCTCGACGAGCTCGGCGTCGCCGTGCCGACGACCTGGGACGAGGTCTGGGACGTGGCGCGCAAGGCGAAGGCGGCGGGCGTGAAGGCCCCGGTCTCCTTCGGCTGGCAGTCCTGGACGCAGATCGAGAACTACTCCGCTTGGCATGACATCCCGATGGGCACGCTGGAGAACGGCTTCGGCGGCGTCGAGACCGAGTTCACCTTCAACAACGAGCATGTCGTCAACCACATCCAGTCCATCGCCGACGCCGGCAAGGAAGGGCTCTTCCAGTATGGCGGGCGCCGGGGCGACAGCCGCGGCATGTTCGTGAACGGCGAGTCGATCCTCTGGATCAACTCCTCCGCCTATTACGGCGGGTTCAAGAAGGACATCACCGAGTTCGAGTTCGGGCAGGCGATGCTGCCGCTCGACACGAAGGTGAAGTCCGCCCCGCAGAACTCCATCATCGGCGGCGCCACCCTCTGGGTGCTGAACGGCCATGACTCGGAGAGCTACAAGGGCGTCGCCGAGTTCTTCAAGTTCATCTCCTCGGCGGAGCAGCAGGCGGACTGGGCGGAGCAGACCGGCTATGTCCCCGTCACCACGGCGGCCTACGAGCTCTCGAAGAGCCGCGGCTTCTTCGACGCCAACCCGGGCACGGAGACGGCGATCAAGCAGCTTTCGCTCAACACGCCTACGCCGAACTCCAAGGGCGTTCGTTTCGGCAACTTCGTGCAGGTCCGCGACGTGATCAACGAGGAGCTGGAGGCCGTCTGGGCCGGCCAGAAGGACGCGAAGACGGCGATGGACGACGCGGTCGCCCGCGGCAACGAGCTTCTGCGCCGCTTCCAGCAGGCGAACGGCTCGTAAGAGCAAGAGCCCGGCCCCGGACGCGATCCGGGGCCCCGCGGAGCGGCGCGCTGTTCCTCGGGGCCCCGGCTCAAGGCCGGGGCCGAGCCACCGCAGGCCCCCATGCAGAAACGCGTCACCTTCCGCCATCGCTGGCTGCCCTACGCCCTCGTCGCGCCGCAGATCGTCGTGACGCTGATCTTCTTCATCTGGCCGGCCTATCAGGCGCTTGAGACCTCCTTCTACATCGAGGACGCGTTCGGGTTTTCCCGCGAATGGGTCGGGCTCGAGAATTTCCGCGCGCTCTTCGCGGACGCGACCTACATGGCGTCCTTCTCCACCACCATCGTCTTCGGCCTCGGCGTCACCGCGCTCTCCATGTCGATCTCCCTCGCGCTCGCGGTCGCCGCGAACCGGGTGATCCGCTCCGCGCTCGCCTATCAGACCTCGATCATCTGGCCCTATGCGGTGGCGCCGGCGGTGGCGGGGGTGCTCTGGCATTTCATGATGAACCCTTCGCTCGGCATCTTCGCCTACTGGCTCGAAGGGCTGGGCTATGAGTGGAACCACTACGTCAACGGCGATCAGGCGCTCCTGATGGTGACGGTCGCCGCCGCGTGGAAGCAGATCAGCTACAACTTCCTCTTCTTCCTCGCCGGGTTGCAGTCCATCCCGAAGAGCCTGATCGAGGCGGCGGCGATCGACCGGGCGGGGCCGGTGCGGCGGTTCTGGTCCATCGTCTTCCCGCTTCTCTCGCCGACGACGTTCTTCCTCCTTGTCGTCAACCTCGTCTACGCCTTCTTCGACACGTTCTCGCTGATCCACGCGACGACGAACGGCGGGCCCGCGAACGCGACCTCGATCCTCGTCTACAAGGTCTACAACACCGGCTTCGTCGGGCAGGATTACGGCGGCTCGGCCGCGCAGTCGGTGATCCTGATGCTCATGGTCGCGGCGATGACGGTGGTGCAGTTCCGCTATGTCGAGCGGCGGGTGAACTACTGATGATCGAGAACCGGCCCTGGCTGAACGTCATCACCCATGCCGGGCTCCTGCTCGGCGTCTTCTTCCTCTGCTTCCCGGTCTGGATGGCGCTCGTCGCCTCCACCCACGGGCCGGAGGCGCTCTCGCGCTCGCCGATCCCGCTCTGGTTCGGGGATCGGGGGTGGGAGAACTATTCCCAGCTTCTCGCCGGCGGATTGCCGGAGGCGGGGGGCGTGCCGGTCGGCATGATGATGCTCAACAGCCTGATCATGGCGCTGCTGATCGCGGTGGGGAAGATCGCGGTTTCGATCATCGCGGCCTACGCCATCGTCTATTTCCGGTTCCCGTTCCGGATGGGCTTCTTCTGGATGATCTTCATCACGCTGATGCTGCCCGTCGAGGTGCGCATCCTGCCGACCTATGACGTGATCGTCCGGCTCGACATGCTGAATTCCTATACCGGCCTCTCCCTGCCGCTCGTCGCCTCGGCGACCGCGACCTTCCTCTTCCGGCAGTTCTTCCTCACCATCCCGGACGAGCTGGTGGAGGCGGCGCGGATCGACCGGGCGGGGCCGATGCGCTTCTTCATGGACATCCTCGTGCCGCTCAGCCGCACGAACATCGCCGCGCTCTTCATCATCCTCTTCATCTTCGGCTGGAACCAGTATCTCTGGCCGCTGCTGGTGACGACGGAGGAGCGGTATTACACCATCGTCATGGGCATCCAGCGGATGACCAATTCGGGCGAGGCGCTGCCCGTCTGGCACTACATCATGGGGACGGCCGTGCTCGCCATGATCCCGCCGGTGCTCGTGGTGCTCTCGATGCAGAAGCTCTTCGTCAAGGGGTTGGTGGAGCAGGAGAAATAGCATGGCGGGTCTCTCCCTCCGGGGCGTGAAGAAGGTCTATCCCGGCGGCGTGACGGCGATCCACGGCGCCGATATCGAGGTGGCGGACGGGGAGTTCGTCGTTCTCGTCGGCCCCTCTGGCTGCGGCAAGTCCACGCTTCTCCGCATGGTCGCGGGGCTGGAGGAGATCACGGGCGGGGAAATCCTTATTGGCGGAGACGTGGTGAACCGCAAGGAGCCGGGGGAGCGGGACATCGCGATGGTGTTCCAGAACTACGCGCTCTATCCGCACATGACGGTGCGGGAGAACATGAGCTACGGCCTCCGCAACATGCGCACCCCGAAGGCGGAGATCGAGGCGCGGATCGCGGAGGCGGCGAAGATCCTCCAGCTCGGCGATTATCTCGACCGGAAGCCGCGGCAGCTTTCCGGCGGGCAGCGCCAGCGCGTCGCCATGGGCCGGGCGCTGGTGCGGGAGCCGAAGGCGTTCCTGCTCGACGAGCCGCTCTCCAACCTCGACGCGAAGCTGCGCGGCCACATGCGGGCGGAGCTGAAGGAGCTGCACCAGCGGCTCCGCGCCACCTTCATCTATGTCACGCACGACCAGGTGGAGGCGATGAGCCTCGCGGACCGGATCGTTGTGATGAACGCCGGGCGGATCGAGCAGATCGGCGCCCCGCGGGAGATCTATGACCGGCCCGCCACCCGTTTCGTCGCCGAATTCATCGGCGCGCCGCCGATGAACTTCCTCCCCGGCGCGCTGATCGGCGCCGCCGCCCCGCATGTCGGCGTGCGGCCCGAGGCGCTGACGGTCGGCGGCGCGGGGGAGGTGCGGCTCGACGGCGTCGTGAAGCTGGTGGAGGACCTCGGCGCGGACCGGTTCGCCCATGTCGCGGTGAAGGGCGCCGAGGCCCCCGTCATCGCCCGCGTCGCCGCCCATGCGCGCCATGCGCCGGGCGAGGCGGTGGCGCTGACGGCGGAGCGCGCCTCGCTTCACGCCTTCGACGCGGAGGGGCGGCGCGCGGCGTGACCGCCCGGTGAATTCGGTGCGAAATCGCACAAGTCGCGCCTGAAAACGCTTGATCGACCGGCGGCGCGCGCTCACGCTCGCCTCGTTGTCGCGTTTTTGGCCGGAGCGTCGCGCCATGATGGATCGGGAACGGATTTTCACCGCGCGCTGCGCGGACGAGGCGCGGGACTATCTCGCGACGAAGAGCCTGATGCTTCAGGCGAGGGACTCGCGCGAGCCGCATGGCGCCTACGCCCTCTTCAACACGATCTACGCTCCGGGAATGTATCTCAGCTACATCCGCTACGGCGCCAGTGTCGAGATCGGAGCGCCGGCGGAGCGGGGGGATTACAGCCTCTCGCTGCCGCTGGAGGGCGAGATGGCGGCTACCGGGGAAGACGGGCTCGAAGCCTGTTCGGCCGCGCGCACCATGGTCGCCTCCCCCGGCGCGGCGCAGGTCATGCGCTGCGGAGCGCGGTCCCGCAGGCTGGCGCTCTCCATCGCGCGGGAGACGGTGCGCCGACGCCTCTCCGCGCTGACGGGCGCGCCGGTGACGGGCGATGTCGTCTTCGCTCCGAGGCTCGACTTCGGCTCCGGCGCCGGACGGATCGTGCGGGATGCGATGCTCCTCGTCGCCGAAGCGCAGGACGGCGGGCGGGACGTCTTCGCCGACCCGCTCCGGGCGGCGAATTTCGTGGAGACGGTGCTCAACACCCTTCTCCTCCATCACGATCATTCCCATGCGGCGCTCTTCGAGCGGCGGGCGCGCGCGCCTGCGACGCGGGACGTGAAGCGGGCCATCGACTTCATCGAAGCGAATCTCGACCAGCCGCTCCGGCTCGACTGCATCGTCGCAGAGGCGGGCGTCTCGGGAAGGGCGCTCAGCGCCCATTTCCGGGATGCGACGGGGCTTTCGCCGATGGCCTATCTGCGCCTCGCCCGGCTCCGCGCCGCGCGGGCTTCGCTGGAACGGGGGGAGGCGGCGAGCGTGACGGATGCGGCCTTCCGCTTCGGCTTCCTCCATCTCGGCCGCTTCTCCGGCGCCTATCTCGAAGCCTTCGGGGAGGCGCCCTCGGAGACGCTGGCCCGCGGGCGGCGCCGCTTTTCCGCCGAAACCGGACAAGCGGCGCCGGGGGCGGATAGCGGAGCTGGGTGGGGGCGGCGAGGTTCGACTTAAGGTCGAACAATCGCAGGAGCCACGGAATGAAACGCCCCCTCGCCGCCCTCGCCCTCCTTCTCCTCCCCGCCGCGGAGGCCGCCGCGCTCACGCTCGATCTCGGCATCCGTAGCGTCGAGGCCAGTTTCGTGGACCGGATGGGCAACGTGGTCGCCCAGAGCGCCGACAGCGAAACGGTCAGGGACGACGCCCCCTATACCCGCGCGCTCTCCGCCTTCATCGGCGGCGGTTCCGGCGGGTTCGAGGCCAGCGTCGGCATGGCGACGAGCGGCTTCTTCGGCATCGACGCCGGGCTCTTCACCTCGGGGACGCTGACGACGAGGGTCACGCAACTCGAAACCTATGAGAACAATACGGCCTTTCCAATCGATCTGAGCGCGAGCTTCATCGTCGTCGAGGGATTTCTGAACCTTGTCGCAGGGACGGGTTCGACCCTGACGCTCGACGTGGCGACCGGTGAATTCCCGTTCGGGGATTTCAGCGCGACCGGCGTCCTGACCGCGACGGATTTCGTTTCCGATTACGAGGAGTTTGGAGACCCGCTGAACGGCGCCCAGGCCTCCCCGGGCGGCGCCGTCCAGTATCCCTTTCAGCGGGTGACGCTCGACCTCGGGCGGCTGGAGCCGGGGGAGACTTTCGATTATTTCTATTCCCTGAGCATCATCGCGAACGCGCCGATCAACGAATTCGCGCGCTGGGTCTTCGTCGACCCGGGCGCGGTGGCGGGGCTCGCCTCTCCCTTCCAGCTGACCGGGACGCCGGCGGGCGTGGCGGCGCCCGTGCCGCTGCCGGCGCCGGCCCTTCTCCTCGTCTCGGCGCTTGCGCTTCTCGCCGCGCGCGCCCGGCGGGCCGCCGCCTGAGGGGCCGCCGGTGAAGACGGTGCTGATCCTCGCGGCGATCACCGGGGCGACCGTCATCGGAGACTACTTCATCAAGCTCGCCTCGGGGCGTGAGGGCGGCCTCGCCACCCCGGCCTTCCTCGCCGGCGCGCTGCTCTACGGCCTCCCCGCCATCGGCTGGTTCTTCCTGATGCGGAGCCATTCGCTCGCCGCCGCCGCGGTGCTCTATTCTGCCTCCACGATCCTTCTGATGACGGCGCTCGGGACGCTCGTCTTCCGGGAGGGTTTCGGAGTGCGGGAGGCGGCCGGAGTCGCGCTCGCGGTCGCCTCGGTGCTCGTGATGACGCGGAGCGCGTGACGCGCCGCAGCGCCGCTCTCACCCTTCGTTTCCGATCGCGACGCTTCGTGAGGGGCCCGCGGAACCGCTGCCGGAACAAGGCGTTATCCAGCCGTGAAACGGGCCGCCCCCGGGCCCGGGACAAGCGAAAGGATACGCAGATGAAACCGCTCCTTCTTGGAACCGCCCTCACCCTCTCCGTGCTCGGCGCCGGCGCCTGGGCGCAGACCGCGACCGGAACGACGACCCCGCGCGCGGCGACCGAGGCGCCGATGGACAAGGGCGTTCAGGCCATGCCGGCCGATGCCGTTCCCTCCGCGATGAGCGGCGCGCTCGGCTCCGAGCTGATGGGCCAGCGCGTCTATGTCCGCTCGGCCGAGGCGGGCGACCGCTGGGACGATATCGGCGAGATCAACGACATCATGCTTTCCGCCGATGGCGGCGTGGATGCGGTGATCATCGGCGTCGGCGGCTTCCTCGGCATCGGGGAGAAGGACGTCGCGCTCGAAATCACCGACCTGACGACGATGACGGAGGGCGATTCCGAACCCTTCCTCGTCGTCGAGATGACGCGCGCGGCGCTCGAGGCCGCCCCGGCCTTCGACCCCGAGCAGCGGGCCGAGGCGCCGCGGACGACGATCACGCAGTAATCGCCCCTCAGGCGACGCCGCCCGGCCCGCGCTTGCGGGCCGGGCGCACGCGTGCTTAGCCTCGCTGCGTCACGCGGGGGAAGCCGATGCCGGAAACCGAAATCTTCGACCTTGGCCGCTTCACGCTCGCCTGCGGCGTGACGCTTCCCTCGGCGCGCCTCGCCTACCGGACCTACGGGACGCTGGACGCGGCGAAATCCAACCTCATCCTCTATCCGACTTCCTACGGCGCGCATGACGCGGACATCGAGTGGCTGATCGGCGAGGGCCGGATTCTGGACCCGAAGCGGTTCTTCATCGTCATCCCGAACCAGTTCGGAAACGGGCTCTCGACCTCGCCGTCCACGCTGCCTGAGCCCTTTACGATGGGCCGGGCGCCCGCCTTCTCCCATCTCGACAATCTCGCGGCGCAGGAGCGGCTTCTGGAGGAGCGGTTCGGCGTGGAGCGGATCGCGCTCGCCTATGGCTGGTCTATGGGCGGGCAGCAGGCGCTCCACTGGGCCGCGCTCCGGCCCGAGAGGGTGGAGCGGCTCTGCGTCACCTGCACCTCGGCCCGCACGAGGCCGCACAACCGGCTCTTTCTAGAAGGGCTGCGGGCGGCGCTCACCGCCGACCCCGGCTGGAACGGGGAATGGTTCGAGGCGCGTCCGGTCCGCGGCCTCCGCGCCTTCGCGCGCATCTACGCGGGCTGGGCGATGAGCCAGGCCTTCTATCGGGACAGGCTCTGGGCCGGCATGGGCTTCGCCTCCGTCGAGGATTACCTCCTGCGGGCGTGGGAGGGGAATTTCCTGCGGCGGGACCCGATGAATCTCCTCTCGATGATCGACACCTGGATCGGCTCGGATATCTCCGCCAACGAAACCTATCGCGGGGACCTCGCCGCCGCGCTCGGCGCGATCCGGGCGCGGAGCGTGGTCATGCCCGCGACCACCGATCTCTATTTCACGCAGCGCGACAGCGAGATCGAGACGGCGATGATCCCCGGCGGGCGGCTCGTCCCCATCGTTTCGGATTATGGCCACCGCGCGGGGAACCCGGAATTCGACAAGGCGGACGAGGCGGCGATCCGCGCCGAAGTCGAGGGATTGCTGGCGGACTTCGCAGGCTGAGCCTTGGCGCCGCGGCGCCGCAAAAACCCCTTGAATGCGGCGCGGCGATGCGATGATCTTGCCCCAAGCGACACCGCGATCAACGCGACGCAGGGAGATGACCATGATTCGCACGCCTATCAGCCGCCGCGCCGCCCTCATGGGCATGGGCGCCGTCGGCCTCAGCTTCACCCTTCCGAAGGGCGGCTTCGCCGCCTCCGGCAAGGTCAACTTCTACAATTGGGACACCTATATCGGCGAGACGACGCTGGAGGATTTCACGGCGGCGACCGGCATCGAGGTCCAGATGGACCTCTTCGCGGACAATGACGAGCTCTTCGCGAAGCTCCGCGGCGGCAACCCCGGCTATGACCTCATCGTGCCGACCAACGATTATGTCGAGCAGATGATCCTCGCCGGGATGCTCACGGAGCTGGATCATTCCAAGATCCCGAACATCGCCAATATCGGCGAGGGCTTCCTCAACCCCGCCTTCGACCCGGGCCGGAAGTTCTCGCTGCCCTACATGTGGGGCTCGATCGGCATCGGCTACCGCAAGTCCGCCGTCAGCTCCGTGCCGGACAGCTGGGCGCATCTCTACACGTCGGACGAATACGCCGGCCGCATCGCCATGCTGTCCGACGGCCCGAACGTCTTCCGCATGGCGCTGAAGCTCATGGGCAAGTCGCTGAACGACTGGACGCCGGAGAACATCAAGGCCGCCGAGGAGATGGTGATCGCGCAGAAGAGCCGCATCACCGCCTTCGCGCCGGACAACGGGCAGGACCTCCTGCTCGCCGGCGAGGTCGACCTCGCGATGGAGTGGAACGGCGACATCCTGCAGGTGATGGGCGAGGATGACGACCTCGGCTTCGTGATCCCGAAGGAAGGCGGTCTCCTCTGGGAGGATACGCTCTGCGTCCCCGTCGGCGCGCCGAACCCCGAGGGCGCGCATGCGCTCATCAACTACCTGCTCGACGCCGAGGCGGGGAAGGAGATCGCCGAATTCATCTACTACGCGACGCCGAACGCGGCCGCCAAGGCGCTGACCGCCGAAGAATACCGCACCAACCCGGCGATCTTCCCGCCGGAAGAGGCGGTCGCCAAGTCCGAAACGGCGGTCTATCCCGGCCAGGAGGCCGTGCAGATGATCGACGAGGCGTGGACGCGCGTGAAGGCGGCCGGCTGAGCCGGGCGGGCGAGCGTGCGCGAGCCTCCGGACCGGCGGGCTGAAAGCGGATCGGGCGGCGCCGGCTGATGGAAAGCTGGCGACGCTCCCTCCCCGCCTTCGCGGCCTTCGCCGGGCCGACGACGCTCTGGCTGCTCGTCTTCTTCCTGATCCCGCTCGGGATCATCTGGATGTATTCCTTCGGCGAGAACGTCTCGCTGACGGAAATCGAGACGACCTGGACCTTCGAGAATTACCGCCGCATCTTCGAGCCGGAGATCGCGACCCTTTTCTGGCGGACGGTGAAGCTCGCCGCGATCACGACCTTCTTCTGCCTCGTGATCGGCTATCCCGTCGCGCTCGTCATCGCGACGGCGGAGCAGAAGTGGAAGCCCTGGCTTCTGCTCCTCATCATGCTCCCGTTCTGGACGAACCTCCTCATCCGCACCTATGCGATGCTGAACATTCTCGGGACGCAGGGGCGGGTGAACGGGCTGCTGGAATGGGGCTGGCAGTTCCTTGACGGCGGGGCGGCGCTGGTCGGGCTCGACGGGCTCTTCGGGGAGCGCTTCGTTCCGGTGCGCTTTCTTGGCACGGAGCTTGGCGTCGTCATCGGGCTGGTCTATGTCCACCTCCCCTTCGCGATCCTGCCGCTTTACTCCGCGATGGAGCGGCTGGACCGCTCCTATCTCGAAGCGTCGATGGATCTCGGCGGCGGGCAGATCAGGACCTTCTTCCTCATCCTCGTGCCGCTGACCTCGGCGGGATTGGTGACGGCCGCCATCATCACCTTCATCCCCGCGCTCGGCTCCTTCCTCACGCCGGACCTGCTCGGCCGCGGGCAGGTGGACATGATCGCCAACGTGATCGAGCGGCAGTTCAAGAAGGCGAATGACTGGCCCTTCGGCTCCGCGCTCTCGCTCTTTCTGCTCTATGTCACCTTCATCATCCTCGCCATCCGCGCCATCGTGGACATGCAGAACGCGAAGGGGAGGCGGGCATGAGCGCCGGGCCGTTCCAGTATGCGCGCAAGACCTCGATGCGGACGATCTTCGTCCTCGCGACGATCTTTCTCTATGCGCCGATCATCGTGCTTGTCGTCTTCTCCTTCAACGACTCGCGGCGCGGCGGCAACGTGATCTGGCGCGGGTTCACGACCGACTATTACGTGAAGGCGTTCAACAACGCCTCGCTGGTGGAGGCCTTCGTCAACTCCATCGCCATCGCGCTGATCTCCACGATCTTCGCCGTGATCCTCGGCGCGATGACGGCGGTGCTGCTCTGGCGCTGGCGGTTCCCGTTCAAGCCGGTCTACGAGGGGCTGGTGGCGCTGCCCATCGTGATCCCGGAAATCTGCATGGGCGTCGCGCTGGCGGCCTTCTTCGTCGCCTCGGGCTTCACAATCTCCCCCGATGCGCCCTGGCCCTTCAACCTCGGCAACATCATCATCGCGCACATCACCTTCTCCTTCCCCTTCGCGGCGATGGTGATCCGCACGCGGCTCCAGTCCTTCCCGCCGGAAATGGCGGAGGCGGCGCGCGACCTCGGGGCGAGCGAATACCAGGTGTTCAGGGACATCCTGATCCCCCATATGGTG
Organism: Alphaproteobacteria bacterium; assembly: GCA_030429105.1. Lineage (GTDB taxonomy): Bacteria > Pseudomonadota > Alphaproteobacteria > Rhodobacterales > Rhodobacteraceae > Pikeienuella. The sequence goes on along the minus strand of JAUIDE010000016.1, from coordinate 23,853 downwards.
CCCGGTCTCATCGCCGGGGCATTGCTGGCCTTCACGCTCAGCCTCGACGATTTCGTGATCACCTTCTTCACCTCGGGGCCGAACACCGTGACCTTCCCGGTCAAGGTCTATTCGATGGTGCGGTTCTCCGTGACGCCGGAGATCAACGCCGCCTCGACCATCCTCATCCTGATGACGCTGGCGCTGACCTTCATCGCGATCCGGCTGCAGAAACCGTCGGAGATGACGAAATGAGCCAGCCCATCGTTTCCATCAAATCCGTCTCCAAGCGCTTCGGCTCCTTCGTCGCGGTGGACGATGTGGACCTCGAGATCGCGGAGGGCGAGTTCTTCGCCATGCTCGGCCCCTCGGGCTGCGGGAAGACAACGCTCCTCCGCATGATCGCCGGGTTCGAGACGCCGACCGAGGGGCAGGTGATGATCGGCGGCGTGGACATGAGCCACACCCCGCCGAACCGCCGCCCGGTGAACATGGTGTTCCAGTCCTACGCCGTCTTCCCGCACATGAGTGTGGAAAAGAACGTCGCCTACGGGTTGAAGATGGACCGGGTTCCGGCGGCGGAGATCGCGCCGCGGGTGAAGGAGGCGCTGGCGCTCGTCCAGCTTTCCCAGTTCGCGGAGCGGAAGCCGGACCAGCTTTCGGGCGGCCAGCGCCAGCGCGTCGCGCTCGCCCGCGCGCTGGTGAAGAAGCCGCGCGTGCTGCTGCTGGACGAGCCGCTTTCCGCGCTCGACGCCAAGCTGAGGGACGCGATGCGGCTGGAGCTGGTGAAGCTTCAGAAATCCATCGGCGTCAGCTTCATCATGGTGACGCACGACCAGGACGAGGCGCTCGCCGTGGCGGACCGGATCGCCGTGCTGCATCAGGGCCGGCTCCGGCAGGTGGCGAAACCGGAGGCGCTCTACCAGCGGCCGGCGGACGCCTTCGTGGCGGATTTCATCGGCAAGGCGAATTTCTTCCCCGCGCTGAAGGTGACGAGGGCCGGCGCCGGCGCGCGGGTGGAGACGAAGGAATTGCCGCCGCTCGACTTTCCGTCCGCGCCCGAGGGGAACCTCACGCTCGCCGTCAGGCCGGAGAAGATCGGCCTCGGCCCCGAGGCGGAGGGCGAGGTGCGGATCGAGGCGAAGCTGGGGGATGTCGCCTTCCAGGGCGATTCCTCGCTGGTGGAGCTTCTCCTCCCCTCGGGCCGCGCACTCCTCGCCGCGACGCACGGGAAGAGCGCGGCCTGGGTCGGCGCGCAGAAGGAGGGCGCGACGATCCCCCTCGGCTGGCGGGTGGAGGACATGCTGGCGCTGAAGGCGGATTAGGGGCGCCGCCCTTCGCGCTTCCCGGCTAGACTGCCCGAAAACAGGGAGCACGCCATGTTCGAAACGATCATCATCGCCTGGGACGGGTCGGACCATGCGCGGAAGGCGATCCGCGTCGGCTGCGATGTCGCGAAGAAATACGAGGCGAAGATCTGGCTCTGCCATACGCCGGAGGGCGGGGCGACGCCCATCGCCGTCGATCCGTTCATCGGCGCGGTCGGTGCGCCGCTCCCCCCCGAGGAGATCGCCGCCGCCGGCAAGGCGGCGCTCGACGAGGCGGAGGCGCTGGTGAAAGCGGAGGGTTGCGAGGTGACTGGCCGGCGCGTCGGCTCCGTCGCGCCCTCTGACGACGTTGCGGCGCTGGCGGAGGAGATCAAGGCGGAGCTGATTGTGATGGGGCGGCGGGGCAGGGGCGCCGTGGCCGGGCTCCTCTTCGGCTCGGCCAGCCAGGAGGTGCAGCGCGCCGCGCCCTGCGCCGTGCTGACGGTGATCTGACCTCGCGCGATGAACATCCGCCATCTCCGCACGCTCGTCGCGGCGGTGGAGCGCGGCTCCTTCGCCGCGGCGGGGGAGGCGGTGGGCGTTTCGCATTCCGCCGTGAGCCTCCAGATCAAGGCGCTGGAGGATGAGCTCGGCGTCTCCCTCTTCGACCGGACGAAGCGGCCGCCGGCGCCGACGCCGCGGGGCCGGGCGCTCGCCGATCATGCGCGAAAGACGCTCGAACATTTCGAGGCGGCGCGCGCCGTCGCCACCGGCGCGCTGGTGCGCGGGCGCCTGACGGTCGGCGCCGTGCCGACCGTGCTCTCCTCGCTCCTGCCGCCGGCTCTGGTGCGGCTGCGGCGGGAGCATCCGGAGCTTCGGATCGAGATCCGGTCGGACGGTTCCGCCGCCCTCGCCGCGCGGCTCCTGCAGGGGGAGCTCGACATCGCGATCTGCACACGGCCCGACCCTTCCCCGCCCGGGCTCGAATGGCTGCATGTCTGCTTCGAGCCGCTGGCGGTGATCGCCCCCGCCCATGCGGCGGGGGAGGACGATGCGGCGTTGCTGGCCGCCAACCCCTTCATCTGGTTCAACCGGAAGAGCTGGGCCGGGAGGGGGATCGAGGCGGAGCTGGCGCGGCGGGGGCTTTCGGTCACGTCCGACATGGAGGTGGATTCGCTCGAGGCCATCGCCTCCCTCGTCGGCGCGGGGCTCGGCGTTTCCATCGTGCCGGTCCGCCGCGGGGCGCCGCCCCTGTCGCGGAGGCTCCGCGCCGTGCCCTTCGGCGACCCGCCCTACCGGCGGGAGATCGGCGCCCTCGTCGCCCATGACGGGGCGCCGGAGGAGCTGACGGGGGCGTTCGTCGCCGCGCTCCGGGCGGTTTGAGCGAGGTTTCCTCACGAAAAGCGTTTCCACTATTCGCTTTGATGAGGCGGACTTGAGGAATATCCTCTGTCACGAAATCGTGAGCGGGAGGGGACCGGATGTATGACGCGGAGAGCGGGCGCGGCCCGTGGTTCGGGCTGAGCGCCGATCAGGCGGCGCTGAAGGATCGCGCCCGCGCACTGGCCGAGCGCGTCGCCGCGCCGCTGGCGGCGGAGACGGACCGGACGGAGAGCTACCCGTGGGCCGTGGTCGAGGCGATGACGGCCGAGGGCTTCATGGGCCAGACCGTGCCGGAAGCCCTCGGCGGGCCGGGGCGGAGCTATTTCGACACGGTGCTGCTGATCGAGGAGATGGCGCGCGTATGCGGCGTCTCGGGCCGCATCGCGGTCGAAGGGAACATGGGCGCGGTCGGCGCGATCATCGCCTACGGGTCCGAGGCGCAGCGGCGGCTGGCGGCGGAGCATGCGCTCTCGGGCGACAAGCCGGCCATCCTCATCACCGAACCCGAGGCCGGCAGCGCCGCGACGGAGATGACGACGACGGCGCGGCGCGAGGGCGCCGACTGGGTGCTGGAAGGAAAGAAACACTGGATCACCGGCGGCGGCGTCTCCCGCCTCCACCTCATCTTCGCCCGCGTGGTGGAGAACGGGGAGGAGCAGGGGATTGGCGGCTTCATCGCGCTGAAGGGCGAGAAGGGGCTGGTGATCGGCGACCGCGAGCCGACGATGGGCCTCCGCGGCATTCCCGAGACGGAGGTGCGGCTCGAAGGGCTCCGCCTCGGCGCGGAGCGGCTGATCGCGCCGCCGGAGGGGCTCCGGCGCGGCTTCGCGGGGCTGATGAACGCCTACAACGCGCAGCGCGTCGGCGCGGCGACCGTGGCGCTCGGCATCGCGCGGGGGGCCTACGAGACGGCGCTCGCCTTCGCGAAGCGGCGGGAGCAGTTCGGCCGGCCCATCGCGGAATTCCAGGGCCTGCAATGGATGCTGGCCGATATGGGCATGAAGATCGACGCCGCGCGCCTCATGATCTGGCGCGCCGCGCTCTCCGCCGAGGCGACGGGCATGGGCTTCCCCGATCCGCTCCTCGCCGCGCAGGCGAAGATCATGGCCTCGGAAACGGCTGTCGAGGTCACCAACGCCGCGCTCCAGCTCCACGGCGCGGCTGGCTACAGCCGCCGCAATCCGGTCGAGCGCATGGTGCGGGACGCGCGGATGTTCACGATCGGGGGAGGCACGGCGCAGATGCTTCGCAATCTCGTCGCCGGGCGGATACTGGACATGAAGACGCCGCAAACGCGGGGAGGATATCTCCCGCAACCGTGAGGACCGCATGAAGGACGAAGGCGCCGCGACGGGAACCGCATCGGACGAGATCGCAAGGCGGCTGGCGGAGGCGGGCTGCCGTCACGCCTTCGGCATTCCGGGCGGGGAGGTGCTGGCGCTGATGGACGCGCTGGCGCGGGCGGGCCTCCGCGTCACGCTCGTGAAGCATGAGAACTCGGGCGGCTTCATGGCGGAGGGTACATGGCACGCGACGGGCGCGCCGGGCGTCCTCTTCGCCACGATCGGCCCCGGCATCGCCAACGCCGCGAACTGCATCGCCAACGCCTGGCAGGACCGGGTTCCGCTGATCGTGTTGACGGGATGCGTGCCCGCCGTGGAGGCGATGACCTACACCCATCAGGTCTTCGACCATGTCCGTTTCCTCGAACCGATCACCAAGGCGGCGATCCGGGTCGAGGCGGGGACGGCGGCGTTGGCCGTCGACAAGGCGCTCCGCATCGCGACCTCGGGCCGCCCCGGCCCCGTCGTGCTCGACGTGCCCATCGACGTGCAGCGCGAGAGCGGCCCCTTCCGCCGCTCCCGCCACTTTCCGGAGGCGGCGACGGCGCCCTTTGGCGAGGCGCTCGCCACAGCGCAGGCATGGCTCGCCGGGGCGGAGCGCCCGCTTGTCCTCGCCGGGCTCGACGTGCTGACGGAGCGGGCCGGGCCGGCGGTGGAGGCCTTCGCGCGGCGGCACGGCGCGCCGGCGATCGCGGCCTACAAGGCGAAGGGCGTGATCCCGGAAGGGGACCCGCTGGCGGTGGGCGCCGCCGGCCTTTCGCCCCTGGCGGACAAGGCCTTGCTGCCGCTTCTTCATGAATCGGATTGCGTGATCCTCGCGGGCTATGACCCGATCGAGATGCGCATCGGCTGGCGGGACCCGTTCGCGGAGGGGCAGCGGGTGATCGACATCGCCGCCGTCTCCAACACCCATTACATGCACCAGGCGCCGCTCACCATCGTCGGGAATATCGCCGCCAGCCTCGAAGCGATCTCCGCCGGCGCCGCGCCCCGCGCGACCTGGCCGGGCGGAGAGCCGGCGGCGGCGAAGGCGCGGCTTCGCGAGGCCTTCCGCGTGGAGGAGCCCTGGGGCCCGGCGGCGGTCGTCCACGAAGCGCGGCGCGCCATGCCGGCCGGGTCGGTCGCGACGGTGGACAGCGGCGCGCACCGCATCGTCCTCTCCCATGTCTGGGAGTCGGACCATATCGGCGGGCTCCTGCAATCCACCGCGCTCTGCACGATGGGCTGCGCCGTGCCGCTCGCCATCGGGCGGAAGCTGGCGGAGCCGGAGCGGCCCGTCATCGCCTTCGTCGGAGACGCCGGGCTGGAGATGTTCCTCGGCGAGCTGGCCACGGCGCGTGACCTGAAGCTGGCGCTCCCCATCGTGGTCTTCGTCGACGAGCAGCTCGGCCTCATCGAGCTGAAGCAGCGCGGCTCGGGCATGGACACTCTCGGCGTCGAGTTCCCGCCGACCGACTTCACCGCCGTCGCCAAGGCCATGGGCGGGGAGGGGGTTAGGGTGACGGATCGCACGGCCCTTCACGAAGCCGTCACCGCCGCCTTGCGGCGGCCGACGTTCACGCTCATCTCCGCGATGATCGGGAGGAACGCCTATGATGGACGGATCTAGCCGGAACGCGCCGAAGCCGGGGCATGACATCAGGGGCGTGCCCGTCTCCTACGCCCATCCCGACGCGCTCGAAGGGCTGGAACGGGCGCTGGAAATGTCCCTCGCCTTCCGCGGCGACGCGGTGGGGGAGATCGACAAGGTGCTGGCCGAGCACCCGGATTTCCTCATGGGGTGGCTCTTCAAGGCGGGCTGGCTGACACAGGCGATGGAGACGCGCATCTACGGCGAGATGGTCGCCGCGCTCGCCCAGGCCGAGAAGCGCGCGGGCATGGCGAACGAGCGGGAGCGGCTGCACATGGCGGCGGTGCGCGCCTGGGTGCGGGGGGATTTCTTCGGCGCCGTGCAGGAATGGGAGAAGGCGCTGGTCCTCCACCCGCGCGATCTTCTGGCGCTGGAGCTCGTGCACCTGACCGACGTGCTGCTCGGGGACGTGGCGGGGCAGCGCGACGCGGTGGCGCGGGTCTTCACGCTCTGGGACGAGGGCGTGCCCGGCTATGAATTCGTGCTCGGCTTCTATTCCTTCGGGCTGGAGGAGAACCGGGATTTCGCGCTGGCGGAGGAGATGGGGCGGCAGGCGCTCTGCATCCGGCCGGACAATCCCTACGCCGTCCACGCCGTCTCCCATGTCATGGAGATGAATGGGCGGCAGGCCGGCGGCATCCGCTTCATGCGGGAGCATGAGGCGCGCTGGGGAACCTCCAACTTCGCCAACCATCTCTGGTGGCACACCGCGCTTTTCCATCTCGACATCGAGGAGGCGGAGCGCGTGCTGGCGATCTATGACGCCAACCTCTCTTCCGAGGGCAAGGCGGGGGACCGCTATGAAGAGCTGGACGCCGCGGCGCTGCTCTGGCGGCTCAATCTCTGCGGCGTCGACGTGGGCGCCCGCTGGCGGCACCTTGCGGACAAGTGGGAGCCCGCGGCGCAGGATACGCTCTACGCCTTCAACGACGTGCACGCGATGATGGCCTTCGCGGCGGATGACCGGCAGGCCGCGCAGAAGGCGCTGCTGACAGCGAACGAGCGCTATGTCGAAAGCGCGTCGGACGCGAACGTGGCGATGAGCCGGGAGATCGGGATGCCGTTCTGCCTCGCGATCCGGGATTTCCAGAAGGGCGCCTACGGCGCCTGCGTGGATAGGCTCCTCCCCGTCCGCTACATGACGCACCGGCTCGGCGGCTCCTTCGCGCAGCGGGATGTGATCGGGTGGACCCTGCTGGAATCCGCGCTTCGGGCGAAGCGGTTCGACCTTGCGCTTGGCCTCGCCAACGAGCGGGCGATGCTGAAGCCGACCTCGGCGCAGAACTGGCGCGCGGTGGCGCGGGCCTTCCGCGGGCTCGGGGACAGGGGCAGGGCGGACCGGGCGGAGGCGAAGGCGGATTCGCTGATCGCGGGGTAGGCGGGCGGGGGCGAATAGGGCCGCTTCATCTGCCCCATGGCTGTCATCTTGCGCTCCGTAGGCAGGAGCGCCCGGCTGATCCGACCCGCGGCGGATCAGCCCGCGCCCGCCGCCCCCCGGCGGGCGCGAGTCCGCGCCCACCGCGGCGGTCACGGCCCGATCTTCGACCAAGGCGGCGGCTTGGCGCCCCTCGCCCTGCGGCCTTCGCCTTTGGGCGACGGCCTCTGCGGCTTTCCCGCGGAAAGCCGCTGATCGAGGCCGGGCGCTTGAACGGCGAGCGCGCGCATGACGCCATAGGCCCTTGGGCGGATCGAGGAAACGGTTGCCTTTGCGGTTCCAGGGCGTCAGGCTTTCCGGATGATTGCAGAATTCTTCGGAAACGAGGCCCAACAGGGCCTCCAGCGCCGCGCAGCCCATCTCTGGTCTCTCATAGGCGACGATCCGCGCTTCGCGAGCCATGGCCGGGCGATCGGCCTCGCCGAGTTCCAGCCTGACAACCTCGCGGCGCAGATCGCGCTTGCCCGGCTTCAGGGCGTCGGCCCGCTCGAAGGCGTCCCCGCCGCCGAACTTGAGCCGCGGCGCCATGCGCTCGAAGCCGAAGGGCTCGTGACCGATACCTTCGTCGTTTGGCGCGGCGACGCCGCCGCGCTGGACGCCGCCCGCGCGCTCCTCGCGGCGCGGAGGCTGCCCGAAGACCTCGAAATCGTCTCCGTGGACGCCGAAACCACGGCGGAGGACCTCGCTGCGCTCGACCAACTGACGCAAAGCTGCGGCGTGCTCCTGCCGATGGGCGCCTTCCTGCGCGGGCTTCGCCGCCCTTCCGTCTGCCTCTTCGCGCGGGACAGGGCGGGCGCTGTCGTCGGCGCGACGGCCTCGGTGATGCAGTTCCACCCCGCGAGCCGCAAGGCCGGCCTCGCCTGGTGGGGGATGCTGGCGACGGACGAGACGCGAAGGGGGCAAGGGGTCGCCATCGTCATGGGCGCGATGTCCCTTCTCGCCATGAACGAGCGGTTCGGGACGAAGGCCTTCTTCACCGGGATCAGGAAGGGCAACGAAGCGTCCGAGGCGCTCTGCGCCCGGCTCGGCCTCGCGCCGACGGAGGCGCATGACGTGATCGCCATCGAACCGGCGGTTCTCTCCGGCGGGCGGCTGACGAAGTGAGTGCGCCTCAGCCCGGGCGATCTCCGCGTCCGGGGCGCGGCGATCCGGAACTCAATACGCGAGGGTTTGCCCGCTCTGGCCGGCGAGGTCCAGAAGCCCGGTAAGCCTCACGTTCGCATAGACAGGGCCCTTCGGCGTCAGGGTCACATTGACGACGTGGTCGAAGTTGCCCGGGCCGGGGCGCGTGCGGATGCCTCCGCTGGTTCCCATGTTGACGTAGTCCCGGCCGGAAATCAGCTCGTGCGTGGCGTAATGCGTATGGCCGGCGAAAACGGTATATGGCCGGTCGCCAAGCGCAGCCTGAATCTTTGCGAACTGACGGTTCTCGCTTTTCCACGCCGGCTTGTGCAGGAACACGAATGTCCACTGGGCGCCGCGATTTTCCGCAAGGGTGTCTACGGCCCAGGCGACCTGTTCGTCCGAGATGTTGACCTGGTTGGTCAGGTCGCGCGAGGCCGCGATCTCCGGAGAGGCGATGAAGGCGTCCATCTCCTGCAGCGCGCGGTTGAAATCGACCCCGACGAGCTCGACCATGGCGTTGAAAGACGCCGCCGCCCCGGAGGCGAGGGGAATGACCGGGTCCTCGGTGCAAAGGATCAGAAACAGCGCGTTTTTGTAGGCGAAGGAGCGCCACGGGCGGCCGAACCGCTCCGCCCAGGCTTCGGCGTATATGGGGTTGCTCAGATCGTGGTTCCCGCCGCATACGAGAAAGGGGCGGCCGAGCTTTTCAACAGAAAGCTGGGCCTCGGCCCAGCGCCGCGCGACAGTCTCAGCGTCTTCGGCATATCCCTCGATGACATCGCCGACGGACAGAACGAAATCCGGCTGCAGCCAGGAGACCTGCGTCATCGTCTGATCGAACACGCCGGGCCGCGCGAAGGCCGTGTTGTCGCCGACCACGGTGAACGTGAGAGGTTTCGGGCCGATCTCCGCAGCGCCGGCCCACGGCGCCGGCAAGCCGTTCGCGTCGCGCATCGCGGGCGCCGTCGATTGCGCCAGCGCGGCTCCTGGCAACAGCGCCGATCCGGCGAGCATCATCCGAAGTACATCCTGCCGTGTGACAGACATGAGCGCCACTCTCCTGCTTTCGAGACCGTGCCTCGCAAATTGTAGGCAGATCTTGGCGACGGATCGGCTTCGCGCCTGTAACGAAAGAATGACAGCCTCTTGTAGATTTCACCTGAGGCCGGGCAGGGGGCTGATCGAGAAACGAGACGCCCCGTCCGTGGACTTCGTTTCCCACCGGGCTCAAGAGATGTCCGATCTTCCTTCTCTTCCATGCCCCGCGGTGAGCGCGCGGTTCGGGACGCGCGCTGTCTTCACCGTGATCAGTAACGGCAACGAAGCGTCCGAGGCGCTCTGCGCCCGGCTCGGCCTCGCGCCGACGGAGGCGCATGACGTCATCGCCATAGACCCTGCGGTTCTCTCCGGCGGTCGGCTGACGAAATGAGGGCGGCTCAGCCCGGCTTCACCGCCGTCAGCAGATAGTTCACCCGCAGGCTCTCCACGAGCCGCCAGCCGCCGCGCATCGGGTCGGGCGCCATGCCCTTCGCGTCGACGACTTCCAGCCCGGCGAGGCCGAGCGCCGCCTCCAGCTCCTTCGGCGTCGGGAATTTCCGCCAGTCATGCGTGCCCTTCGGCAGCCAGCGCAGCAGCCATTCCGCGCCGACGATGGCCGCGGCGAAGCTTTCCGGCGTGCGGTTGAGCGTGGAGAGGATCACCATCCCGCCCGGCTTCGCGAGCGCGGAAAGGGCGGCGAGGAAGGCGGGAACGTTCGCCACATGCTCGACGATCTCCAGCGCGAGCACGAGGTCGAACCGTGCGCCCCGCGCCGCCGCCGCCTCCGCGCTTTCGAGCCGGTAGTCGACCTCGAGGCCGGAGGCCGCGGCGTGCGCGCGGGCGACGGCGAGGCTCTCCCCCGCCATGTCGAGCCCTGTCACCGAAGCGCCGAGCCGCGCCAGCGGCTCCGCCGCCAGCCCGCCGCCGCAGCCGACATCGACGGCCGCGAGGCCGGCGAAGGGCGCCCGCGCCCGAAGGTCGCGCCCGAACTCTGCGGCGGCCTGTTCCGCGACATAGCCCATACGGCACGGGTTCATCTCATGGAGCGGGCGGAACTTTCCCGCGGGGTCCCACCACTCGGAGGCCATCGCCTCGAACTTGGCGATCTCTCCGCCGTCCACCGTTCCGGTGAAGGACATTTTCCGCTCCCGCTATAGGCATGCGCCCGGCTTCGCCCTAGAACATGGGGCGATGAGAGGCAACCGCAACGATTCCGGGCCGGGCGCAGCGCCGCAATCGCGGCGGTCGCTCTATCCGCCGATCGAGCCCTTCAACCGGTTCCGGATGGAGGTCTCGGGCGGGCACGAGATTTATGTCGAGGAATGCGGGACGAAGGACGCCCGCCCCGTCGTCGTCCTCCATGGCGGGCCGGGCGGCGGCTGCTCCCCGGGGATGCGCCGCTATTTCGACCCGGAGGCGTGGCACGTCATCCTGTTCGACCAGCGCGGCTGCGGCCGCTCCCGCCCGCATGCGAGCGTGGAGCGGAACACGACCTGGGACCTTGTGGAGGACATCGAGGCGATCCGCCGCCGCGTCGGCGTCGAGCGCTGGTCGATCTTCGGCGGCTCCTGGGGCGCGACGCTGGCGCTGATCTACGCCCAGACGCATCCGAAGCGGGCGGTTGAGCTGATCCTCCGCGGCGTCTTCCTGATGACGAAGCGGGAGCTGGACTGGTTCTATGGCGGCGGCGCGGCGGTCTTCTGGCCCGACCTCTGGGAGGAATTCCTGCGCCCGATCCCTGAGGCGGAGCGGGGGGACCTGATCGGCGCCTATCACAAGCGCCTGATGGGCGGGGACCTTGCGGTGCAGACGGAATGCGCCCGCATCTGGGCGCGCTGGGAGGGGGCGACCGCGACGCTCCGCGCCGATGACGACGCCGTGCCGGGCTACGCCGCCGCCTCCTACGCCCGCGCCTTCGCGCGGATCGAATGCCATTACTTCCGCAATCGCGGCTTCCTGGCGGAGGACGGGCAGATTCTCCGCGATATCGGGCGGATACGGGACATTCCGGGCGTGATCGTGCAGGGCCGCTACGACATGGTCTGCCCGCCGCTCTCAGCCTTCGAATTGCACCGCGCCTGGCCCGGCTCGAAGCTCCGCATGGTCGGGGACGCCGGCCATGCGCTCTCCGAGCCCGGCATCACCGCGGAACTCGTCGCGGCGACGGACGCCGCGCGGCTCGACCCGCTCGCGGCGGAATAATCAGAAGATCAGGACGAGCGCGAGCGCGCCGAGCGCCGCGACGGCGAGTTGCGTGGCGAGCGCCGTCGCCAGCGCCTCCGACGCGACGGAGAATCCCTTTTTCATCGGCTGCAAGTCGTTCATGGCCCACCCCTGTTGATCTCGCTCAACCTACAGGGTGAATCCGACCTTAAGGTTAACGCATGGCGTTCATCATGGTTAACCGAGGGGCAGGCCGAGCCTCCCTGCGAGCCGCGCCAGCGCCGTCGCCTGTTCCGGCGAGAGCGGCGCGGCGAGGGAGCGACAGAGCCGCGCCTCGGAGGCGAGGATGAGCCCGTCCTCCAGCACTTTCAGGTGGTTGGCGCGCAGCGTCTCGCCCGAGGAGGTGATGTCCACGATCGCCTCCGCCGTCCGGTGCAGGGCCGTCGCCTCCGTCGCCCCCTGGCTGTCCACCAGCTGGAAATCGGCGACGCCGCGCTCCGCGAGGAAGGCGCGGGCGAGGTTGTGATACTTGGTGGCGATGCGAAGCCGCCGCCCGTGCGCGCGCCGGAACTGCGCCGCCGCCGCGTCGAGATCGTGCAGCGTCTCGACATCGACCCAGACGGCGGGCACCGCGACGACGAGATCGGCATGGCCGAAGCCGAGCGGGAGGCCGAGATCGATCTTCGCCTCCCAGCCCGGGATCGTCTCGCGCACGAGGTCCTCCCCCGTCACGCCGAGATGGATGCGCCCGGCGGCGAGCTCCTGCGGGATCTCGGCGGCGGAGAGGAGCGCGAGGGAGACGTCCTCCACCCCCGTCACCCGCCCGGCATATTCCCGCCCCTCCTCCGCGCGCTCCACGATCACGCCCCGCGCGGCGAGCCATTCAACCGCCGCTTCCTGCAGGCGACCCTTGGAGGGGAGGCCGAGCCGGATCATGCGGAGGCCGCCAGCAGCGCCTCGGGCCGCACGATTCCGCCCACTGCGGGCTCGCCCGGCCCGGTCGAGAGCAGCGCCGTCAGCGCGTCATAGCGCCCGCCGCCGCCGAGCGGCGGGAGGCCCGGCCGCGCGGCGCGGAACTCGAAGACGAAGCCGTCGTAGTATTCGAGGTTGCGGCCGAAGGCGGCGTCGAAGGGCAGGGCGCCCGCCTCCACCCCCCGCGCCGCCAGCGCGTCGAGCCGCCGCTCCATCCGGTCGAGCGCCGGCGCCATTTCCGGCCGGGCGAGGGCGCGGAGGCGGGAGAGCGCCTCGCTGGAGGGGCCGCGGACCTTCAGCACCGCCTCGATCATCGCCTTCTCCTCCGCCGCGAGCGGGGGCGCGGCCTCCTCCGCCGCCAGCACCGCCAACCGCCCGAGAATCTCCGCCTCCCCCCGCGCGCCGACGAAGCCGCCCGCGGCCGCGATCTCGGCCCGCCGCGCCGGCTCCGCCATCGCGAGGAGCCGCGCGCGGGAAGGGGAGGGCGGCGGCGGCGCGGCGAAGCGGTCGAGCAGCGCCTGGAAGCGCGCGGGCCGCCAGAGATGCCGGCGGAGCGCGGCGCGGCGCGGCTCCGTCGTCCGGAGGGCCGCGATGGCGGCGAAGGCGATGGAGAGGTCCCCCGTCATCGCCCGCGTCTCGACGCCCATCAGCGCCCCCTCGATCAGCGTGAAGGCCTCCGCCTCCTCCGCCGCCGGGTCGGCCCCGCCGATCAGCTCGATCCCCGCCTGGAGATATTCCGCGGGCCTCGCCGAGCCCGGCGCCTGCCGCCGCCAGACCAGCCCCTCATAGGCGTAGCGCGCCGGCGCCGCGCCGCCCTCCATGTGGAGCCGGGCGACCGGAACGGTGAAATCGGGCCGGAGCGCCAGCTCCCCCTCCACCGGGTCGTGGAGGATATAGGCGCGGGCGCGGATGTCCTCCCCGTAGAGGTCGAGGAGGAGATCGGCGGAGATCAGCGTCTCCGGCTCCACCGGCTCCGCGCCGGCATCCATGAACCGCGCCATGATCCGCGCGCGGAGCGCGGTGAGCGCCTCCAGCCCGGCCCCGATCCGCCCGCCGGGGAGATAGGCGCGCGCCGCCGCCATCAGGCGCCGCGGGCGATCATGGCCTTCACGGCCTCGACGAGCCCCTCGCGCGGCGCCTCCATCTGCGCCGGCTGCGCCTTCCATTCCTCGTTCGTCTCGATCTCTGCGGCGAGCCGGGCGCCGAGCGCGAGGTCCTTCAGCTGCACGACGCCGCGCGCCCGCTCCTCCGAGCCTTCGATGATGGCGACGGGGGAGCCGCGTTTGTCCGCGTATTTCAACTGTTTCGCCATGTTCCCGCCGCCGAGGAACATCTCCGCCCGGAGCCCCGCGGCGCGCAACTCCGCCGTCATCGCCTGGTATTCGGCGAGCCGGTCCTTCTCCATCACCGTCACCAGCACCGGCCCCTCGGCCTGCGCCGTTCCGCGCCGCACCTCGCGGAGCGCGGCGAGAAGCCGGTCTACGCCGATGGAGACGCCCGTGCCCGGCGTCCGCTGCCCGGTGAAGCGCATGACGAGATCGTCATAGCGCCCGCCCCCCGCGACGGAGCCGAATTGCCGCCGCCGCCCCTCCTCGTCCGTGATCTCGAAGGTGAGTTCGGCCTCGAAGACCGGCCCCGTGTAATAGCCGAGGCCGCGGACGACTGAGGGGTCGATCCGCGCCCGGTCGGAATAGCCGCCCGCGGCGAGAAGCGCGGCGATCATCTCCAGCTCCTCCACGCCTTCGAGGCCCATCGCGGAGGCGCCGACAAGCTCGCGCAGCCGCGCGCAGGTCTCCGCTCCCGTCTCCCGCCCGGCGGAGACGAAGCCCATCACGATGTCCGCCTGATCGGGGCCGAGCCCGGCCCCCTTCGTGAAATCCCCGCTCTCGTCCTTCCGCCCCTCGCCGAGGAGGGCGCGCACGCCCGCCTCGCCCAGCCGATCCAGCTTGTCGATGGCGCGGAGGACGACGCCGCGCGCGGCCTCCCCCGCCTCCGGGTCCGCCGGGTCGAGGAGGCCGACGACCTCCATCACCCCGTTCAGCACCTTCCGGTTGTTGATCCGGATGACGTAATCCCCGCGCGCGATCCCCGCCGCCTCCAGCGCGTCGGCCAGCATGGCGCAGATCTCGGCGTCAGCCGCCGGGGAGGCGGCGCCGACCGTGTCCGCGTCGCATTGATAGAACTGGCGGAAGCGGCCCGGCCCCGGCTTCTCGTTGCGCCAGACGGGGCCGACAGCATAGCGCCGGTAAGGGGTTGGAAGGTGAAGCTGATGTTCCGCGTAAACGCGCGCGAGGGGCGCCGTCAGGTCATAGCGGAGCGCCATCCAGCTTTCGTCCTCGTCCCGCCAGGCGAAGACGCCCTCGTTCGGCCGGTCCACATCGGGCAGGAACTTGCCGAGCGCCTCCAGCGTCTCCACCCCGCTCGTCTCCAGCGGGTCGAAGCCGTAACGGTGATAGACGGCGGTGATGGCGCGCAGCATAGTCTCCCGCTCCGTCACCTCCGCGCCGAAATAGTCGCGAAAGCCGCGCGGCGTCTCCGCCTTCGGGCGGCGGGGTTTTGTCTCTTTCGCCATTTCTCGGGTCCGGTCTCCGGGGTCGCGCCGGGGGATAGCGGATGCGGGGCGGGAAGCCAAGCGGAGCCCGCCCTGCGGCCTCCCGCGCTTCGGATGTGCGCCCCTGCATTGCGCGCCGCCCGGTTCGGCGGCAAGGTCGCCGCAAAGAGGGGGAGAGCCGCATGGCCTTCGAGAAGATCCACTTCACCGCGTCGAGCGCGCCTTCCGCGCAGGAGGCGTTCACGCGGCTGACCGCGCGCTACGGCCAGTCCGCCGCCGCGCAGGCCGACGTGATCGTCGCGCTCGGCGGAGACGGGTTCATGCTCCACACGCTGCATGACACGCTGCACCTGCCTGCCCCGGTCTACGGCATGAACCGCGGCTCGGTCGGCTTCATGATGAACGACTTCGCGGAGGACGACCTTCCCGCCCGGCTCGAAGCCGCGGAGCGCACCACGATCCACCCGCTCCGGATGCGCGCGACGACCGTGAACGGGATGACGTCGGAGGCGCTCGCCATCAACGAGGTCTCGCTCCTCCGCATGACCTTCCAGGCCGCGAAGCTCCGCATTCTGGTTGACGGGCGGGAGCGGATGCCGGAGCTGATCTGCGACGGCTGCCTCATCGCCACGCCGGCCGGCTCGACCGCCTACAACCTCTCCGCCCACGGGCCGATCCTGCCCATCGAGAGCAACCTGATGGCGCTGACGCCGATCTCCGCCTTCCGTCCCCGCCGCTGGCGCGGCGCGATCCTGCCGCATGACGCGGTGGTGACGATCGAGGCGCTGGAGGAGGCGAAGCGCCCCCTCCTCGCCGTGGCGGACAGCCACGAGGTGCGGCAGGTTGCGCAGGTGGAGGTCGCCTTCCATCCGCAGATCGAGATCGGCCTTCTCTACGACCCCGGCCACGGGCTCAACGAGCGCGTGCTGAAGGAGCAGTTTCTTTCCGACGGGAAGTGAGCCTCAGCGGAGCGGGATCCACAGCTCCACGACGCCGCTGAGCCGCGCCGCGTCGAAGCGGTGGTCATAGCGTTCCAGCTCCGGGCTCTCCGCCGCCGTCTCGCCCGAGGCGGGGAGCCATTCGTCGAAGATCGCCGCCATCGTCTTGCGGATGTCGGAGACATGGCCCTCATGGGTGAAGACGGCGTATCGGGCGGCGGGAACGCGGACGGTCTCCAGGTCCGTAGGCGGCGCGCCTGCGGGCTCGGCGCCCGCGAGGTATTCGAAGGTCTCGGCGCCCGGTTCGTGGGAGATGACGCTGTAGATCACGCCCGGCTCCCGGGTCGGGAAGGTCCCGAAATGCGGGGCGAAGCGGCCCCAGACGGCGGGAACGCCGGCGAGCTGGCTCATCTCGAACCAGGCCGAGAGGCCGGCGACTGTGAAGGCCCCGCGGGTTTCGAAGCGGGGGGCGATGAGGGTCGTCGTCATGTCTTCCTCCGGTGTGAAAGGATGGGTGAGGGGGAGCCCGGCAAGCCCGCCGCCCGCCTTGAGGGCGGAGGGCGGGAGCCCGAACTCGTCGCGAAAGGCGCGGCTGAAGGCTTCCGGGCTTTCGTAGCCGGCGCCGAAGGCGGCGTCGGTGACGGAGAGCCCGAGATCGAGCGCGACCGCCGCCTCGCTGAGCCGCCTTGCGCGGGCGTATGCCATCGGCGGCAGGCCGACGGCGCTGGCGAAAAGGCGGCTGAGATGGAAGCGGGAGAGGCCGACCTTGTCGGACAGCGCCTCCAGCGAGAGGGGCGCCGCATGATGCTGCTCGATCAGCCAGATCGCCTTCGCCGCCGCGCCCATCTCCGCCTCCGTCTCCGATTCGCAAGGGCAAGCTACCGGAGCCCGGCGCGGCCCGCCTGACCGCCCTTGCTGGCCGCGGCCCCGGCCCGACGCGTTCGCGCCTTTCGAAACGATATTTCCGATAATGTCATAAATACAGAGACTTAACCCCCATGCGCACTGTGCGCAGGGTCTCAGAGCTCCAGCCGCATCCGCCGCCCCGGCGCATGGGCGAGCCGCGCCAGTGTCACCGGCCCCTCCGGGCCCCGCGTCAGCCGCTCCACCGCCAGAAGCGGCGCGCCGGGCGCGACGCCGAGCGCGGCGGCCTCCGCCGCCTCCGCCGCTTCCGAGGAGACGGCCATCTCCCCGCCCGCGAAGGGCGCATGGCGGACGAGCCATTCGTTCGCGCTCTCGGTCTCGAAAAGACCGGGCTCCGCCGCCCCCGGCATGAGGTCGAGATTGATCCAGCGCTCCTCCAGCACCGCCGGCGCCCCGCCCGCGAAGTGGATCGCCGCGGAGTGGAGGAGCCGCGCCTCCCCGAACCGCGCCCGGACGGGGGGCGGCGCGGCGCGTTCCTCCGCGCCGAGGAGGGCGTAGGAATAGGCCGCGCCCGCCGCCTCGATCTCCTCCCTGATCAGCGGAATGGCGAGGCGGGCATGGCGGACGGGCCGTTCGGCCACCCGCGTCCCCGCCTTCCGCCGCCGCTCGATCAGGCCCGCCGCCGCCAGCTCCCGCATCGCCCGGCCGACCGTGGCGCGGGCGCAGCCGAATTCCTCAGCCAGCGCGGTTTCGGCCGGGATGAGGGCGCCGGGCTTCCATTCCCGCGCCCCGATCCGGCGCATCGCCTCGTCATGGACGGCGCGCCAGTCCCCCCTCGCGGCGGCCGTCACAACGCCCCCCGGAGCCTGCGGAAGGCCGCGCGCGCCGCCGCCTCCGCCGCGTCCCGCGCCACATGCCGCCCGCCTGTCACCATATGGCGCCCGGCGGACCAGACGTCCGCGACCATCCGGTCGTCCCCCGCGAAGATCCATGTGTCGAGCAGCGCGTCGCCCTCCCGCCCTTCGAGGTCGAGATGGGACGTATCCAGCGCCAGCAAATCCGCCCACATCGAAGGCGCAATGGAGCCGGCCGCGCGGCGCAGCGCCTGCGCCCCGCCATGCGCCGCCCCTTCGAGGAGGACGCGCCCGGTGGAGCGTTCCGGCTCCGCCAGCATCGCCCGGCCCCGGTGTTTCAGCCGCTGGGAATATTCGAGCGTCCGCAATTCCTCCGCCAACGAAACGCGGATGTCGCTGTCCGACCCGATTCCGAACCGCCCCCCGGCGGCGAGGTGCTCGACGCCGTTGAATATCCCGTCCCCGAGGCTCGATTCGGTGATCGGGCAGAGCCCTGCGACTGCGTTGCTGGCGGCGACCGCCCGCGTCTCCGCCTCGTTCATCTGGGTGAGGTGGATCAGGCACCAGTGCGGCCCGACCTCATGGTTCGCCAGCAGCCATTCCACAGGCCGCGCCCCCCGCGCCGCCAGCACCTCCTCCACCTCCGCGACCTGCTCGGCCACATGGATGTGGATCGGCCGGTCTCCCGCCAGCGCGACCGCCTCGCGAAGCCCGATCTCCGTGACGGCGCGGAGCGAATGCGGCGCCACCCCCGCCGCCGCATCCCCCGGCAGGGCCCGCAGCGCCCGCTCCGCCCCGTCGAGCAGCCGGGCGAAGCGCGCCGGATCGCAGCCGAACCGCCGCTGCCCCGGCCCGAGCGCCCGCCCGTCGCACCCGCCGACCTCGTAGAGCACGGGGAGGAGGCAAAGCCCGATCCCGCTCAGGGAGGCCGCCCGGATCACCGCCTCCGACATCTCCGCGAGATTGTCGTAGGGCGAACCGTCCGGCTGATGATGCAGGTAGTGGAACTCGCCCGAGGCGGCGAAGCCCGCCTCCAGCATCTCGACCTGCACCAGCGCCGTGATCGCCTCCACATCCTCCGGCGTCAGCCGGTCGAGAAATCGATACATGAGCTTCCGCCAGGTCCAGAACGTATCCCGCGGGTCCGGCCCTCGCCGCTCCGTCAGCCCCGCCATCGCCCGCTGGAAGGCGTGGGAATGGACATTGGCGGGGGCGGGCAGCAGCACGCCGACCCTCTGCGCCTCGCCTGGCTCCGCGCCCGCATTCACCCGCTCGATCCGCCCCTCCGGGTCGATAACGACGCGCACGGCCTTCTCCCAACCCCTTGGGGTGAGCGCCTGTTCGGCCCAGATTTCCCGCATGACGACTCCTTGACAGGCCTATTATGAGCAGACATAAAAAGAATAAGTGCAGACATAAAGGGAAGCAAGCATGGATCGACTCCTCCTCGTCAACGCCGCCCTCGCCACGATGGCGAATGGCGTCCTCCCCGGCGCCGCGGCCTACGGGTTGATGAACCGGGCCGCCATCGCGGTGGAGAAGGGGCGCATCCGCTGGGTGGGGCCGACGGAGGAGGCGGGGGCGTTCCCGGATTTCGAGAAGCGCGACCTCGAGGGGCGGCTCGTCACGCCCGCGCTCGTCGATTGCCACACCCATCTCGTCCATGGCGGGCACCGCGCGTGGGAGTTCGAGATGCGGCTGAAGGGCGCGACCTATGAGGAGGTGGCGCGCGCCGGCGGCGGCATCCTCTCCACCGTCCTCTCGACGCGGGGCGCGACGGAGGCGCAGCTGGTGAAGTCCGCCCTGCCGCGGGTCGATGCGATGATCCGCGAAGGCGTCGCGACGGTGGAGATCAAGTCGGGCTACGGGCTCGACATCGACACCGAGCTCACCATGCTCCGCGCCGCGAGGCGGCTGGCGAAGGAGCGGCCGATCCGCGTGCGCACCACCTTCCTCGGCGCGCATGCCGTTCCGCCCGAATACAAGGGCAGCCCGGAAGCCTATCTGCGGGACGTCTGTCTCCCCGCGCTCGACGCAGCGGCGGAGGAGCGCCTGATCGACGCGGTGGACGGGTTCTGCGAGGGCATCGCTTTCAATCCGGACCAGATGGCGCAGGTCTTCGCCCGGGCGCGGAAGCATCATCTGCCGGTCAAGCTCCATGCCGAGCAGCTTTCCAATATCGGCGGCGCGCGGCTCGCGGCGCGCTACGGCGCGCTGTCCGCCGATCATCTCGAATATGCGGATGCCGGGGATGCGGCGGCGCTGGCCCAGGCGGGGACGGTCGCCGTGCTCCTCCCCGGCGCCTATTACACGATCCGCGAGTCGCGCCGCCCGCCGGTGGAGGCGTTCCGCGAGGCGGGGGTGCCGATGGCGGTGGCGACGGATTGCAACCCCGGCTCCTCCCCGCTCGCCTCGCTCCTCCTCGCCATGAACATGGCCTGCACGCTCTTCGGGATGACGCCGGAGGAGGCGCTGGCGGGCGCGACGCGGAACGGGGCGAAGGCGCTCGGGCTCAAGGATTGCGGGGTGATCGCTGCCGGGCTCCGCGCCGATCTCGCGATCTGGGATGTCGAGCATCCGGCGGAGCTCGCCTACCGCATCGGCTTCAATCCGCTGCGCGAGCGGCTTTTCGCAGGGGCGGACGCATGATCCTGAAGCCGGGCGCGGCGACGCTTGCCGAACTCGAGGCGGTCTGGCGCGGGGCGGCGGCTTCGCTCGACCCGGCGGCGCGGCCGGGCGTGGAGGCGGCGGCGGCGCTCGTCGCGAAAGCGGCTTCGGAGGATGCGCCGGTCTATGGCGTCAATACCGGCTTCGGGAAGCTGGCGAGCCGCAAGATCGCGGCGAAGGATACCGCGACGCTCCAGCGCAACCTCATCCTCTCGCATTGCGCCGGGGTGGGCGCCGCGCTCCCCGAGGCGGAGACGCGGCTGATGATGGCGCTGAAGCTCCTTTCCCTCGGCCGCGGCGCCTCCGGCGTGCGCTGGGAGGTCATCGCGCTGATCGAGGGGATGCTGGCGCGGGGCGTCGTCCCCGTCATCCCCGAACAGGGCTCCGTCGGCGCCTCGGGCGACCTCGCGCCGCTCGCGCACATGGCGGCTGCGATGATCGGGGCGGGGGAAGCGGTATTCGAGGGGCGGCGGACGCCCGGCGCGGAGGCGCTGGCGTCGGCGGGGCTCGCGCCCGTCACGCTCGGGCCCAAGGAGGGGCTCGCGCTCATCAACGGCACGCAATTCTCCACCGCGCTCGCCCTCGCCGGCTTCTGGCGGGCGGCGGAGATGGCCCGCGCCTCGCTCGTCACCTCCTGCCTCTCGACCGACGCGATCATGGGATCGGACGCCCCGCTGCTGGCGGAAATCCACCGCCTCCGCGGCCATGCGGGGCAGATCGCGGCGGCTTCTGCGATGCGCGGTCTGATGGAGGGCTCCGAAATCCGCGAGAGCCATCGGGAGGGGGACAGCCGGGTGCAGGACCCGTATTGCATCCGCTGCCAGCCGCAGGTGCTCGGCGCCTGCCTCGATCTTCTCGCCCAGGCGGCGCGGACGCTGGAGACGGAGGCGAACGCCGTCACCGACAATCCGCTGGTGCTGGTCGAGGAGGGGCGGATCGTCTCGGGCGGCAATTTCCATGCGGAGCCTGTCGGCTTCGCGGCGGACCAGATCGCCCTCGCGGTCGCCGAGATCGGGGCGATCGCGCAGCGCCGCGTCGCGCTGATGGTGGACCCGACGCTCTCCCATGACCTGCCGCCCTTCCTCACCCCCGATCCCGGCCTCAATTCCGGTTTCATGATCGCGGAGGTGACGACGGCGGCGCTGATGAGCGAGAACAAGCATCTCGCCAACCCCTGCACCACGGATTCGACGCCGACCTCCGCCAATCAGGAGGATCACGTCTCCATGGCCGCGCATGGCGCGCTGCGGCTCCGGCGGATGCTGGACAATCTTGCGGTGATCCTCGGGGTGGAGGCGCTCTGCGCCGCGCAGGGCGTTGAGTGCCGCGCGCCGCTTTCCACCTCGCCGCGCCTCGCCGCCGCGCTCGCGCGCCTCCGGGCGGAGGTTCCGCGGCTGGAGGAGGACAGGCCGATGGCCCCCGACATGGAGCGCGCCGCCGCGCTCATCGCCTCCGGCGCGCTCGCCGCCGCCGCGGGGCTCGACTTCAGGATCGAGGAGACGATGCGATGACCAATCCCCGCCACAACCTGCGGGACGTCTTCCCGCCCACCGGCCCCGAGATCAGCGCGAAGAGCTGGCTGACCGAGGCGCCGATGCGGATGCTGATGAACAACCTCCACCCCGACGTGGCGGAGAACCCGCATGAACTCGTCGTCTATGGCGGCATCGGCCGCGCGGCGCGGACATGGGAGGATTTCGACCGGATCGTGGCGAGCCTGAAGGCGCTGGAGGCGGACGAGACGCTGCTCGTCCAGTCCGGCAAGCCCGTCGGCGTCTTCCGCACGCATGAGGATGCGCCGCGGGTGCTGATCGCCAATTCCAACCTCGTGCCGCACTGGGCGACCTGGGACCATTTCAACGAGCTCGATAAACGCGGCCTCGCCATGTACGGGCAGATGACCGCGGGTTCGTGGATCTATATCGGCACGCAGGGCATCGTTCAGGGCACCTACGAGACCTTCGTGGAAGCCGGCCGCCAGCATTACGGCGGCGACATGAAGGGGCGCTGGATCCTCACCGGCGGGCTCGGCGGCATGGGCGGGGCGCAGCCGCTCGCGGCGGTGATGGCCGGGGCCTGCTGCCTCGCGGTCGAGTGCAACCCGGACAGCATCGCCTTCCGCCTCCGCACCCGCTATCTCGACGAGAAGGCGGAGAGCCTCGACGAGGCGCTGGCGATGATCGACCGCTGGACGAAGGCGGGGGAGGCGAAGTCGGTCGGCCTTCTCGGCAACGCGGCCGAAATCTTCCCCGAACTCGTGAAGCGCGGCGTCCGGCCCGACATCGTGACGGACCAGACCTCGGCCCACGATCCGATCAACGGCTATCTCCCGCTCGGCTGGTCCATGGCGGAATGGCGCGCGAAGCGGGAGAGCGAGCCGAAGGCGGTGGAGAAGGCGGCGCGGGCCTCGATGAAGGTCCATGTCAAGGCGATGGTGGATTTCTGGAACGCGGGCGTGCCGACGCTCGACTACGGCAACAACATCCGGCAGGTCGCGCTGGAGGAGGGATTGGAGAACGCCTTCGCCTTCCCCGGCTTCGTGCCCGCCTATATCCGCCCGCTCTTCTGCCGCGGCGTCGGCCCCTTCCGCTGGTGCGCGCTTTCGGGCGACCCGGAGGACATCTATCGGACGGACGCGAAAGTGAAGGCGCTGATCCCCGACGATCCGCACCTCCACAAATGGCTCGACATGGCGCGGGAGCGGATTTCCTTTCAGGGCCTCCCGGCGCGGATCTGCTGGGTCGGGCTCGGGCAGCGGCACCGGCTCGGCCTCGCCTTCAACGAGATGGTGGCGAGCGGGGAACTGAAGGCGCCGGTGGTGATCGGGCGGGACCATCTCGACTCGGGCTCCGTCGCCTCCCCGAACCGGGAGACGGAGGCGATGAAGGACGGGTCGGATGCGGTTTCCGACTGGCCGCTCCTCAACGCCCTCCTCAACTGCGCCTCCGGAGCGACATGGGTCTCGCTGCACCATGGCGGCGGGGTGGGCATGGGCTTCTCCCAGCATTCCGGCATGGTGATCTGCTGCGACGGGACGGAGGCGGCGGCGCGGCGGATCGGCCGCGTGCTCTGGAACGACCCGGCGACGGGGGTGATGCGCCATGCCGACGCCGGCTACGAGATCGCGCTCGACTGCGCGCGGGAGCAGGGGCTGAACCTGCCGGGCATCCTCGGCTGAGGCGTGTGCGCACAGTGCGCAGGGGGGGGCATGTGGTTGAAAAGGCGGTATAATCGCATTTACGACAGAAATGTGACAAAGGCTGCGCGAGGCGGCTGATCGCGCCCGCGGCGGGTTGACGGGCGCTCACCCCTTCGGGGTCCCGGCTCAGGGCCGGGACCTGTCAAATGTCAGAACACGTCCTTCCGCCGCCGCACCTCGGCGAAAACCGCCGCATCGTCGGCCCCGGAGAGTCCGACCGCCGCCTTCACGCTCTCCTCCGTCGCGCGGAGGAAGGGGTTGGTCGCCAGCTCCTCCTCCAGCGTGACGGGGCAGATCGGGGCGCCCGCCGCGTCGGCCTCCGCGATGCGGCGCACCCGGTCCTGCAGGGCGGCATTGCCGGGCTCGATGGAGAGCGCGAAGCGGCCGTTGGAGGCGCCGTAATTG